>NZ_CP121662.1:645555-968333 GCF_029714285.1 Rhizobium sp. CB3090 | reverse complement strand
ACCGGATCAGACCATAGCCACCAAGCTTCAGAAGAATACCGGCAAGGATGACCGAACCCGCCGTCGGCGCCTGAACGTGCGCGTCGGGCAGCCAGGTGTGCACAGGCCACATCGGCATCTTCACTGCGAAGGAGGCGAAGAAAGCCAGCCATAGCCATGTCTGCATCTGCGCCGGGAATTTGTAGGCGAGCAGCGTCGGAATATCCGTCGTGCCGGCCTGCCAGTACATCGCCATGATGGCGAGCAGCATCAGCACCGAGCCGAGCAGCGTATAGAGGAAGAACTTATAGCTGGCGTAAACGCGATCCCTGCCGCCCCAAACGCCGATGATCAGGAACATCGGGATGAGACCGGCTTCGAAGAAGACGTAGAACAGCACGATATCCAGCGACGTGAAGACGCCAACCATCATCGTCTCGAGGACGAGGAAGGCGATCATGTAATCCTTCAGGCGCTTCTCTACGGAGAGCCAGCTTGCCAGCACGCAGAAGGGCATCAGGAAGGTCGTCAGGATGACGAACAGCATGGAAATGCCGTCGACGCCCATATGATAGCTGATGCCGGAGCTGAGCCAGTCATGCTTCTCGATCATCTGGAAGCCCGGATTGGCATTGTCGAAGCCAATCCAGACGAAGAGCGACACGACGAATGTGAAGATCGTGGTCAGCAGCGATACGTTCAGGATGTTGCGACGGCCATTGGGTCCGTCATCCCGCATGAACAGCAGGAGAAGGACGCCCACCAGCGGCAGGAAGGTGACCGTTGAAAGAATAGGCCAATCGGTCATCAGAGGGAACTCCCGAGCATCATCCAGGTAACGAGGGCCGCAATGCCGAGCAGCATCGCGAAGGCATAGTGATAAAGATAACCGGTCTGCAGGCGAACGACGCGGTTGGTGACATCGACGACGCGGGCTGCGACACCATTCGGGCCGAGCGTATCGATGACCCCGATATCGCCCTTCTGCCAGAGGAAGCGACCGAGCGCCTTGGCGGTACGAACGAAGAGGAAGTCATAGAGCTCGTCGAAGTACCATTTGTTCAAGAGGAACTCATAGAGAACGCGATGCTGCCGTGCGAGAACCTTCGGGGTCTCCGGCGACTTGATGTACATGTACCAGGCCAGCACGAAGCCGAGCAGCATGGCGATGAACGGGCTGATGCTCACCCAAGCCGGAACATGTTCCATCTCTTCGAAGATATGGTTGGTCGGCAATGTGAACAGCGCAGTCTTCCAGAACTCGCCATAGGCCTCGCCAACGAAATCGCTTCTGAAGACCATGCCGGCGATGAGAGCCCCAAGGCCCAGCAGATAGAGCGGGATCAGCATGACGTTCGGCGATTCATGCACGTGATGCATGACCTCGTGCGAAGCGCGAGGCTTGCCGAAGAAGGTCATGAACATCAGGCGCCAGGAATAGAAGCTGGTGAACAGTGCTGCGATGACCAGAAGCGTAAACGCGAAACCAGCGACTGTACTGTGCGAAGCATAGGCAGCCTCGATGATCGCATCCTTCGAAATAAAGCCGGCAAAACCGATATGCGTGAAGGGAATGCCAACGCCGGTGATCGCCACCGTACCGACAAACATCATCCAGAAGGTCTTGTTGATGTGCGGATAAAGACCGCCCATGTGACGCATGTCCTGCTCGCCGTCGACGGCGTGAATGACCGAGCCGGCACCGAGGAACAGCAGAGCCTTGAAGAAGGCGTGCGTGAACAGGTGGAAGATGGCCGCCCCATAAGCGCCGACGCCGAGTGCGACGAACATATAACCGAGCTGCGAACAGGTCGAATAGGCGATGACGCGCTTGATATCGTTCTGCACCAGACCGACCGTCGCAGCGAAGAAAGCGGTGATCGCACCGATGACGGTAACGAAGGTCAGGGCGTCAGGCGAAAGTTCGAAGATCGGCGACATGCGGGCGACGAGGAAGACACCGGCGGTAACCATGGTCGCGGCATGGATGAGCGCCGACACCGGGGTCGGGCCTTCCATAGCGTCCGGCAGCCAGGTGTGCAGCAGGAACTGTGCCGACTTACCCATGGCGCCCATGAAGAGCAGCAGGCAGACGCCGGTCAGCGCATGTGCACGATCAAGATGCATGCCGAAAAGGTTGAGCACGATATCGCCCGGCTGACCGCCCTGCCCTGCGGCAAAGCTCTGGGCATTGCCGAAGATGACGTCGAAGTTGATCGAGCCGAAGAGAACGAAGACGCCGGCGATACCGAGCACGAAACCGAAGTCGCCGACGCGGTTGACGATGAAGGCCTTGATCGCAGCCGCGGACGCCGAAGGCTTCTTGAACCAGAAACCGATGAGCAGATAGGAGGCCAGACCGACGCCTTCCCAGCCGAAGAACATCTGGGCGAGGTTGTCGGATGTCACCAGCATCAGCATGGCGAAGGTGAAGAGCGAGAGATAGGCGAAGAAACGCGGACGATGCGGATCGTGATGCATGTACCCGATCGAATAGACGTGAACTAAGGTTGAAACCGTATTCACGACGATCAGCATCACCGAGGTCAGCGTATCGATGCGCAGCGTCCAAGAGACGTCGATGCCGCCGGACTGGATCCAGCGCAGCACTTCCACCTTGATCGGACCGTCGGTGTGGCCGAGCGCGACCGTGAAGAAAACGATCCAGGACAAAACCGCGGCGATGATCATCAAGCCGCTGGTCACGTATTCCGAAGCCTTGGCACCGATCCCGCGGCCGAACAGGCCGGCAATGATTGCGCCGATCAGGGGAAGAAAGACGATAGCCTTATATAAAAACATAGCTGTATCAGCCCTTCATCACGTTGACGTCTTCGACTGCGATGGAACCGCGGTTACGGTAGAAGACGACGAGAATTGCAAGACCGATGGCCGCTTCGGCAGCGGCGACGGTCAGAATGAACAGAGCGAAGACCTGGCCGACGATATCGTTGAGGAACGACGAGAAGGCGACCATATTGATGTTGACCGCAAGCAGGATGAGCTCGATCGACATCAGGATGATGATGACGTTCTTGCGGTTCAGGAAGATACCGAAAACGCCGAGCACGAAAAGGATGGCGCTGACCGTCAGGTAGTGGGAAAGTCCGATGACCATATTCTTGTTCCTTTGACCCTCGTGCCGCGCCTTAGACGCCCTGCCCCGGCTTGACTTTGACCACCTCGACGGCGGTCGCGGGCGTGCGGGCGACCTGTTGCGGAATGCTCTGGCGCCGGACGTGAGTGCGATGCCGCAGCGTCAGCACGATCGCGCCGATCATCGCGACCAGAAGCACAAGACCGGCGATCTCGAAGAAGTAAACGTAGTTGGTATAGAGCACGTCGCCGAGTGCGGCGGTGTTCGTGCGGGTCGTTATCGCCGGGATCGGCATGGCGACCGACTTGGCGACAACAGGCGAAATCACGCTGCCACCGATGACGACGATCAGCTCGGCGGCAAGGATGATCCCGATCAGCGCGCCGATCGGCGCATATTCCAGAATGCCTGCCCTGAGCTCGGAGAAGTCGATATCGAGCATCATGACGACGAAAAGGAAGAGAACCGCGACGGCGCCGACATAGACGACCAGCAGGATCATCGCCAGGAATTCCGCCCCCATCAGGAGGAAGAGGCCGGCGGCATTAAAGAAGACCAGGATGAGGAACAGGACCGAATGGACCGGATTCCGCGCCGAGATAACCATGAACGCCGACGCCACCGCGACAAAGGCGAAGATATAGAAAAAAAGAGCCTGCAGACCCATGTTGGTGCCTTTTTCGTCTTCCCCCGGGCAGCCGGGAGTGTCCCTGCCCGATGGGACTTGGCTGGACAAATGTCCGGCAAAGCCCCGGTCTCTATTCCACCGCGACGGCGACAATCTCGGCCGCCCGTCACGGCATATTCAAAATTCCGCTCAGCGGTACGGCGAGTCCATCGCGATGTTGCGCGCGATTTCGCGTTCCCAGCGGTCGCCATTTTCCAGAAGCCGCGCTTTGTCGAAATAAAGTTCTTCGCGGGTCTCGGTGGCGAATTCGAAGTTCGGCCCTTCGACAATAGCGTCGACCGGGCAAGCCTCCTGGCAGAAGCCGCAATAGATGCACTTCACCATATCGATGTCGTAACGTACCGTGCGGCGGGTGCCGTCGTTGCGGCGCGGCCCGGCTTCGATGGTGATGGCCTGAGCGGGACAGATGGCTTCGCAAAGCTTGCAGGCGATGCAACGCTCTTCACCGTTCGGATAACGGCGCAGCGCATGTTCGCCGCGGAAGCGCGGGCTGACCGGCCCCTTTTCGAAGGGATAATTGATCGTCGCCTTCTGCTTGAAGAAATAGCGCATCGACAAAAAGAATGCTCCGACGAATTCCTTGAGGAACAGCGAGCTGACGGCGTTGGAAAATCCGGCCATCTTAACCTCCAAATCTGCTTGAAGCGAGGAACGACATCATCATGCCCATCCCGTCAGCTTCAGCACGAATGCAACGATAATGACCATGGCAAGCGACAGCGGCAGGAACACCTTCCAGCCGAGACGCATGAGCTGGTCGTAGCGGTAGCGCGGCACGAACGCCTTGACCATCGCGAACATGAAGAAGACGAGGCACGACTTCAGCAGGAACCAGATGATGCCCGGGACCCAGTTGAGGATCCAGATATCGACCGGCGGCAGCCAGCCGCCGAGGAAAAGTATCGTGGTCAGCGAGCACATCAGAACGACGGCGGCATATTCGCCGAGCATGAACATCATATACGGCGAGGAACCGTATTCGACCATGAAGCCGGCAACCAGTTCCGATTCCGCTTCCGGAAGGTCGAATGGCGGACGATTCGTTTCAGCGAGCGCCGAAATGAAGAACACGATGAACATCGGGAACAGCGACAGCCAGTGCCAGTCGAGGAACGAGTTCGGCAGGCCGAGCTTGGTGCCGAGGCCGGTCTGCTGCGACATGACGATATCGGTCAGGTTCAGCGAGCCGACGCAGAGCAGCACGGTAACGATGACGAAACCGATCGAGACTTCGTAGGACACCATCTGCGCTGCGGAACGCAGCGCCCCGAGGAACGGATACTTCGAGTTCGAAGCCCAGCCGCCCATGATGATGCCGTACACTTCGAGCGAAGAAATCGCCAGAATGTAGAGAATGCCAACATTGATGTCAGCGATGACCCAGCCATGCGCCACTGGCACGACGGCCCAGGTGGAGAGCGCCAGGACCACCGAGACGAGCGGGGCCAGCAGGAAGACGGTCTTGTTGGCGCCGGCCGGAATGATCGGCTCCTTGACCATGAACTTCAGCAGGTCGGCGAAGGACTGGAACAGGCCGAAGGGACCGACGACGTTCGGGCCGCGGCGCAACTGAACCGCCGCCCAGATCTTGCGGTCGGCAAGAAGGATATAAGCGATGAAGATCAGCAGGCAGACCAGGAGCAGCAGGGACTGACCGATGATAATCAGCGCCGGCCAAAGATAGGTCGAAACGAATGAATCCATAGTCCTCTGCCCTTACTCTGCCGCAGCCTGGAAATTGTTGCGGGCCAATGCCGAGCACTCGGCCATGACGGCAGAGGCACGCGCTATCGGGTTCGTCAAATAGAAGTCTTTGATCGGCGAAGCAAACCCGGATTTGCCCATCGCGCCGGCTTTTTTCGCGAGTGCGACAATTTGGGCGCTATCGCCTTCTGCGATCTCGTCGATGCCGGCGAAATGCGGGAACGCGGCATAGAGCTTGGAGCGCAATTCTCTCAGCGAATCAAAGGGAAGCCTCTTGCCGAGCACATCGGAAAGGGCACGGATGATGGCCCAGTCCTCGCGGGCGTCACCCGGCGCGAAACCGGCGCGATTGCCCATCTGAACGCGGCCTTCGGTATTGACCCAGGTGCCCGACTTTTCGGTGTAGGTGGCGGCCGGAAGAATGACGTCGGCATTGTGCGCGCCGTTGTCGCCGTGCGACCCGATGTAGACGGTGAACTTCGCGCCTTTGCGGGTGAAGTCGAGTTCATCGGCGCCCAGCAGGAACAGAACGTCCATCGAGGACAGCATCGCCGCAGCATTGACGCCCTTTGCGCCCGGTACGAAGCCGAGATCGAGGCCGCCGACGCGGGAAGCTGCCGCATGCAGCACGGCAAAGCCGTTCCAGCCGTCCTTCACGACACCGACAGCGGCAGCGAGCTTGGCGGCATTCGCCAGCACTTCAGCGCCGTCTTCGCGAATGAGCGCGCCCTGGCCGATGATGATCATCGGCTTTTGCGCATTCTTCAGAACGTCGGCGAAGGCGTGAGACCCGCTGACGACATCGGCCAGCGTATCCGGACCGGCGCCGAGATAGTCGTAGGAGTAACGCAGGTCGGCATGTTCGCCGATCACGCCGATCGGGAACTTGCCCTTGCGCCAGCGCTTGCGGATGCGCGAATTCAACACGGCCGCTTCGAAACGCGGCACAGCACCGATGATCAGCAGCGCATCGGCAGCTTCGATGCCCTCGATGGTGGGATTGAAGATGTAGCTTGCGCGGCCAAGCGACGGATCAAGCGCCGTCCCGTCCTGGCGACAGTCGAGATTTTCCGATCCCAGCGATTTCAGCAGCTCCGAGAGCGCGTACATTTCCTCGACGGAAGCGAGATCGCCGGCAATCGCGCCGATCTTGTCGCCACTGGTCGCGGCAACTGCGGACTTGATGGCGGCAAAGGCATCGCTCCAGGTCGCGGCCTGCAGGCGGCCGTCCTTGCGGACATAGGGCTTGTCCAGGCGCTGCGTCTTCAGGCCGTCCCAGATGAAGCGGGTCTTGTCGGAGATCCACTCTTCGTTGATCTGCTCGTTGACGCGCGGCAGGATACGCATGACTTCGCGGCCGCGGGTGTCGACGCGGATGGCCGAGCCGAGAGCGTCCATGACGTCGATCGATTCGGTTTTATTCAGTTCCCACGGACGGGCCGTGAAGGCGAAGGGCTTCGAGGTGAGCGCGCCGACCGGGCAAAGGTCGACGACATTGCCCTGCAACTCGGAGGTCATCGCCTGCTCGAGATAGGTGGTGATTTCAGCATCTTCACCGCGGCCGATCAGGCCGAGTTCGGAAATGCCGGCGACTTCCGTCGTGAAGCGGACGCAGCGCGTGCAGTGGATGCAGCGGTTCATCACGGTCTTGACGAGCGGGCCGATATATTTGTCTTCGACGGCGCGCTTGTCTTCCTGATAGCGCGAACTATCGATGCCGAAGGCCATGGCCTGGTCTTGCAAGTCGCATTCGCCGCCCTGGTCGCAGATCGGGCAATCCAGCGGATGATTGATCAGCAGGAATTCCATCACGCCTTCGCGGGCCTTCTTGACCATCGGCGTGTTGGTGAAAACTTCCGGAAGCTCACCGTTCGGGCCGCCGCGGATGTCGCGCACGCCCATTGCGCAAGAAGCCTGCGGCTTCGGCGGACCGCCCTTCACCTCGACGAGGCACATACGGCAATTGCCGGCCACCGACAGTCGTTCATGGAAGCAGAAGCGCGGGACTTCGGCGCCGGCTTCCTCGCACGCCTGGATAAGCGTGTAGTGATCCGGAACTTCGATCTCTTTACCGTCAATCTTCAGTTTTGCCATCGTCCACTCAGTCCTATATCACGTCCGCCGCCCAACCTGGCCACAGACAATTTCATGATCGCAATACCGTCTCGCCACCGGCACGGCACTCGAGCCGCGTGGCACCGGTCTTGCTCACAATCTCCTTGCCGAAACTTGCCCCCACAAGATCAGCATACCGGCTGAAACATCTCAGGCCCCGCCCGCAAGATGCCCACCGCCTTATTCACACACTTCGGCCGCTTGGGGCGCAGCCGAAGAAAATTCTCAACTCCGGCCTTTCGGCTGCAGCGCCCTCGCCTGGCCAACCCAATCGTCGCGTCGGATACGGCCGTCGCAACCGAGTTCCGCATCGATCCGCTCGACATCTGCCTCGTTCCAGGCGGCGATATCGGCAAAGCGCAGAATGCCGCGTCCGTTCAGAACCTGCTCCAACTTCGGACCGACGCCCGAAATTCGCTTCAGGTCATCGGTCTTCGCAGCAGCTTTGCGGCTGCGCGCAGGCGCCGTGCTCGGCTTTGCCGCAACCGGCTCCGCGGCAACGACCTTGACCTTGGCACGCGCTTTGGCAGGCGTCTTTACCGGCTCCGCTTTCACTGCGGCAGGTTTCGGCTCGACCTTCTTCACCTCTGCCGGGGTCGCTTTAACCGGCTTGACAGCAGGCGATGCCTTCACCGGCGTCGCCTCGCGTACCCCATCGCCCTTTGTCGGCAGCTCTTCCTCAACAGCGTCATTGTTCTTCTCGTCCAGCGACCCGGCAAGCTTGTTCGTCGCCTCGACTGCGCCTTGCAGCGCGCCGAAGAAGGCACCGGCCATTTGCGACGAGAACCCGAACCCAATCGCAGTCGCCGCCGCAAATGCAGCAGCCGGATGTGCCATTAGCGGATTGATCGACAAGACCGGCGAATTCCGCAGCATATCCGCAGCGATACGGCCGAGATCGGCCGATGCATCGGCCGCTCCGCTGTTCTGCCTTGTATCCGCGGTCTTCGCCATCATAGTCCTTACTCGGCCGCTTCCAACACCGCGCCGTGGCTCGTGGCATTGGCCGTGTATTGGTCAATGCGCTTTTCGATTTCCGGACGGAAGTTGCGGATCAGACCCTGTACCGGCCATGCGGCGGCGTCGCCGAGCGCACAGATGGTATGGCCTTCGATCTGCTTCGTCACCTGGAACAGCATGTCGATTTCCCGCTTCTGCGCATTGCCCCGCGCCATGCGCTCCAGCACGCGCCACATCCAGCCGGTACCTTCGCGGCATGGCGTGCACTGGCCGCAGCTTTCATGCTTGAAGAAGGCGGAGATGCGGGCAATCGCCTTGATGATGTCGGTCGACTTGTCCATGACGATCGCAGCCGCCGTACCGAAGGACGACTTGACTTCGCGCAGACCGTCGAAATCCATCGGACAATCGATGATGTCGGCCGCCGGAACGACCGGGCACGACGCGCCGCCGGGAATGACGGCAAGCAGATTGTCCCAGCCGCCACGAATGCCGCCGCCGTGCTTCTCGACCAGTTCGCGGAAGGTGATGCCCATCGATTCTTCGACCGTGCAGGGACGATTGACGTGACCGGACAGCATGAACAGCTTCGTGCCGACGTTATTCGGACGGCCGAAGGACGAGAACCAGCCGGCGCCGCGACGCAGGATCGTCGGGGCAACGGCGATCGACTCGACGTTGTTGACAGTCGTCGGGCAGCCATAAAGACCCATGTTGGCCGGGAACGGCGGCTTCAGGCGCGGCTGGCCCTTCTTGCCTTCCAGGCTCTCGAGCAACGCGGTTTCTTCGCCGCAGATATAAGCGCCGGCGCCGTGATGAACAAAAACATCAAAATCCCAGCCGAGTTTGTTGTTTTTGCCGAGAAGTCCGGCATCGTAGCACTCGTCGATCGCGGCCTGCAAAGCTTCGCGCTCGCGCATGTATTCGCCGCGAACATAGATATAGGCCGTATTCGCACCCATGGCGAAACCAGCGATAACGCAGCCTTCGATCAGCGTATGCGGATCGTGGCGCATGATGTCGCGGTCCTTGCAGGTGCCAGGTTCGGACTCGTCGGCATTGACGACGAGATAGTGCGGGCGGCCGTCGCTTTCCTTCGGCATGAAGGACCATTTGAGGCCCGTCGGAAAGCCTGCGCCGCCGCGGCCGCGCAGACCCGATGCCTTCATCTCGTTGACGATCCAATCCCGGCCCTTTTCGAGGATCTGCTTGGTGCCGTCCCAGTGGCCGCGGCTCATCGCGCCTTTCAGGGATTTGTCCTTGAGACCGTAGATATTGGTAAAGATGCGATCCTGATCCTGTAACATACCTTACCTCTTACTCAGCCTTGTCGCCGACAGCCGTATTGTCTTTTTTGGCCGGAGCCGCCTTCGGATGCTCGGCGGGCAGCGCGCTCTTGCCGTCGGCCGGGCTCTTCAGCGCCGGATTGGTCTCGGCGTCGCCGCTGATGGGCCTTGCTGCCTCGGATGGCGGCAGAGCGACCGTTTCGGCGGCAACAACCTTAGCACTGGCCTTCTTCTTCGTCTTCGCCGCCGGCGAATCCAGAAGCGACGTCAAACCACCCTCCGGTGCCGAGAAAATACGATCGATCTGCGGACCGGTCGGGACTTCGCTGCCCTTGCCTGCGACAAATGCATCGATGATCTCTTCGAGACGTTCCGGCGTCAGATCCTCATAGGTATCCTTGCCGATCACGACCATCGGTGCGTTGACGCAGGCGCCCTGACATTCGACCTCTTCCCAGGAAAGCGTGCCCTCGGCATTGCGCTCCAGCGCGTGGTCGGAAATCCGGCTCTTGCAGACTTTCACCAATCCTTCGGCGCCGCGCAACATGCAAGGCGTCGTGCCGCAGACCTGAATATGGGCACGGCTGCCGACCGGATGCAGTTGGAACTGCGTGTAGAAGGTGGCGACTTCGAGCGCACGGATATAGGCCATGTCGAGCATATCGGCGATCTTTTCGATGGCCGCCTTGGTGACCCAGCCCTCTTGCTCCTGCGCACGCATCATCAGCGGGATGATCGCTGATTGCTGACGGCCCTCGGGATATTTCTTGATCGTCTTTTCAGCCCAAGCCGCGTTCTCCTGGTTAAAGGCGAAAGCGGCAGGCTGGAATTGATCTTCGGCTAGTCGACGAACGGACATCTTTCACGCCTTATCTCAGTTTAAGGACCCACACCGCGTATCCGTCAGAGACGAAAATTCGCAGGCATAGGCCGACTGGTCTTTCTGCATAAACACAACGAACTTGCCGCCGTTCGGCACGGCGGCCTTTATTTCATAGCCACGTGACACGAGATCGCCCATGGTCGATACCGCGCTCTGCGAAGCCGTATTTCCGCTCTTTGCACCATTCGCGCTTTTCGCATTCGAACCTTGCACGGAGATGCTGGGCAACGCCTGCGCCTTGCCGACCTGCTGAGCCGAAGCTCCGGAAGCAACGAGAAGAGCAGTAGCGATGACCGGCCAAAACTGCATCAGCGATCCACCTCACCGAACACGATGTCGAGCGAACCGAGCACGGCCGCGACGTCGGCAAGCAGATGGCCGCGGCACATGAAATCCATGGCCTGCAGATGCGCATAGCCCGGAGCGCGAATCTTGCAGCGATACGGCTTGTTCGACCCGTCGGAGACGAGGTAGACGCCGAACTCGCCCTTCGGCGCTTCGACGGCGGCATAAACCTCGCCGGCCGGCACGTGATAACCTTCGGTATAGAGCTTGAAGTGGTGGATCAACGCTTCCATCGAGCGCTTCATCTCACCACGCTTCGGCGGCACGACCTTACCGTCGAGAGAAGAAACCGGGCCGGTCTTGGCATCGCCGAGCAGGCGATTTACGCACTGCTTCATGATGCGGACTGACTGGCGCATCTCGATCATGCGGATCAGGTAACGATCGTAGCAGTCGCCGTTCTTGCCGATCGGAATGTCGAATTCGAGATCGGAATAGCACTCATAGGGCTGCGCGCGACGCAGGTCCCAGGCGGCACCGGAGCCGCGGACCATGACGCCCGAGAAGCCCCAGGCCCAACAGTCTTCCAGCGACACAACGCCGATATCGACGTTGCGCTGCTTGAAGATGCGGTTGCCGGTGAGCAGTTCGTCGATATCGTCGAGTGCCTTCAGGAAAGGATCGCACCAGTCGCCAATGTCCTGCACCAGCTTTTCCGGCAGGTCCTGGTGAACGCCGCCCGGACGGAAATAGGCCGCATGCATGCGCGAGCCGGAGGCGCGTTCATAAAACACCATCAGCTTTTCGCGCTCTTCGAAGCCCCAGAGCGGCGGCGTCAGCGCGCCGACGTCCATGGCCTGCGTCGTGACGTTCAGCAGATGCGAAAGGATGCGGCCGATTTCGGAGTAGAGCACGCGGATCAACTGACCGCGGATCGGAATGTCGATGCCGAGCAGCTTTTCGACCGCCAGCGCAAAGGCATGTTCCTGGTTCATCGGCGCCACGTAATCGAGGCGATCGAAATAAGGAACGGCCTGCAGATAGGTCTTCGATTCGATCAGCTTTTCCGTGCCGCGATGCAGCAGGCCGATATGCGGATCGACGCGTTCCACAATTTCGCCGTCCAATTCAAGGACAAGACGCAAAACGCCGTGCGCGGCCGGGTGCTGCGGACCGAAATTGATGTTGAAGTTGCGAACGTTGTGTTCTGTCATTGCAATGCGCTCCGCTTATTGCAGGCATTAGCCAGTAGGCAATAGGCAATAGTGTAACCGTTAGCTTTCATATTCATGTCGTTCGTCCTGCAACCGGCGGATAAGCGATCGCAGCATCTTTCCGATTTCATCACCCAAGGACATCGCCGCCTTGACTCGTTCCAGCGACGATCTCTACTCGTGTTGAAAGTATAAGATGCGTTTCCAATTCCTTCAGCGACCCTTGTGCGATCTTCAGGTGATGAACGTAGCCCCTGTAGCTTCTCGCCCATAACCTTCTGCAATGTTTGCTGCGACAGACACAGATGAGCGCCGTATCTGCGAAACCAAGCCGTAAATCTCTTCCTTCGGAAATTCCTTAGTAAGAGCGTAACATTCAACTGCAAGGTCCATGGCGCGCTGCCATACAGTAAGGTCCTAGTAGGAATTAATCGCCGTTTGCCGTTCTCCTATTGCCTATTGGCTACTGCCTACTGCCTGAGCTTACTGTTTCGCCTTCTCGTCACCCGGCAGCACATAATCTGTGCCCTCCCAAGGGGACAAGAAGTCGAAATTACGGAATTCCTGCCTCAGATCGACGGGTTCATAGACGACACGCTTGGCGGCGTCGTCATAACGAACTTCGACGAAACCGGTCGTCGGGAAATCCTTGCGCAGCGGATGACCTTCGAAGCCGTAGTCGGTCAGCAAGCGGCGGAGATCCGGGTGGCCGGTGAAGAGAACACCGTACATGTCCCAGGTCTCGCGCTCGAACCAATCGGCGCCGGGATAGACGCTGCAGGCCGACGGAACCGGCTGGTCTTCCGCAACCGGAACCTTGATGCGGATGCGCAGGTTCTTCTTCGGCGACAGCAGATGGTAGACGACGTCGAAACGATCGGGACGCTGCGGCCAGTCGACGCCACAAATGTCCGTCAAGTTGACGAAGCCGCATTTGGCATCGTCACGCAGGAACGTCAGCAGCGCGACGATGTTTGCGGCAGATGTCGTCACGTTCAGCTCGCCGTACTTGATCTCGAACGACGAAATCAGAGCACCGCGAACTTCCGTGAGATAGGTGGCGAGCTCGTTCAGGGCTTCACTCATATTGCCTTGTCCCCTGCCTTACCGTTCGATCGTGCCGGTGCGCCGGATTTTCTTCTGCAGCAGAAGCACGCCGTAGAGCAGCGCCTCAGCCGTGGGAGGACAGCCCGGTATATAGATGTCGATCGGCACGATGCGGTCGCAGCCGCGCACGACCGAATAGGAATAGTGATAGTAGCCGCCGCCATTGGCGCAGGAGCCCATCGAGATGACGTAGCGCGGTTCCGGCATCTGGTCGTAGACCTTGCGCAGAGCCGGAGCCATCTTGTTGGTCAGCGTGCCGGCGACGATCATGACGTCGGACTGGCGCGGCGAGGCGCGCGGCGCGAAGCCGAAGCGCTCGACGTCGTAACGCGGCATGGAAACCTGCATCATCTCGACAGCGCAGCAGGCAAGACCGAAGGTCATCCACATCAGCGAGCCGGTACGGGCCCAGTTGATCAGCTCGTCGGTCGAGGTGACCAGAAAACCCTTGTCGGCGAGTTCATTGTTGATCTCGCCGAAGAACGGATCGTTGCTGCCGACAGGCTTGCCGGTTGCGGGATCGATGATCCCCTTCGGCTGCGGCGCGACGAGCATGTTGCCTTGAGCTACTCCCATTCGAGCGCCCCCTTCTTCCATTCATAAATAAAGCCGATGGTCAGCACCGCCAGGAACACCATCATCGACCAGAACCCGAACCAGCCGATCGCACCGAAGGATACGGCCCAGGGGAAAAGGAAGGCGACTTCCAGGTCAAAGATGATGAAGAGAATCGACACGAGATAGAAGCGGATGTCGAACTTCATGCGGGCGTCGTCGA
The DNA here is from genome assembly GCF_029714285.1 of Rhizobium sp. CB3090. NCBI lineage: Bacteria > Pseudomonadati > Pseudomonadota > Alphaproteobacteria > Hyphomicrobiales > Rhizobiaceae > Rhizobium > Rhizobium sp. CB3090. Next base: position 954,237 of record NZ_CP121662.1, on the reverse strand, counting down.
ATGCGTTGAAGCCGCACTCGTAGGCCGACAGCTTTTCCGAATCAGGCGCCTTGAAGGCGACGGCAAACGGCGTGATCAACAACGCCAGGCCGATCACCACGGCAATACCAATGAAAATAGCTATCGGAATATAGGAACTGAGCAGTCCAGTCATCATGTCCATCCCTGCTTGCCATGTGCGCCGGGGTGGCGCCTCTGAGCAAATGCCCAAGCCAAGCGAAAGAGCGTTGCAACAGAGCCGTGGTTAGCGCAGCCGGAGCGCGGGCGCAAGCCTTTTGAATATGTCGTTTCAAGCACCACCGAACCGGACTGATCAACAGGCTGTAACGATATCGCGACAAATCCGCGCAAATGCAAAACGGCTTTTTCGCAGTCGCAGCAAATTGATGATTGATTGTAATGACTTGAAACAAATGGCGCGAGTGACGGGGCTCGAACCCGCGACCTCCGGCGTGACAGGCCGGCACTCTAACCGACTGAGCTACACCCGCGCATCGTTTGACCTCTCGGTCGTGCGAAATCCGGCGATTGTGCTTTGAAATGGCGCGAGTGACGGGGCTCGAACCCGCGACCTCCGGCGTGACAGGCCGGCACTCTAACCGACTGAGCTACACCCGCACTTCATTTCAAGCATACCGGATGCTTTCGCACCCATCAAAGCGGCCTCGCCGTTCGATGAGCGGCTAACTACGGGGTTCGCGTTTGGGTGTCAAGCAGGTTTAAATACAAATCCATGACAGAGCACGAATTGTTTTCGCGACGGCCGCCGGCACGTTTCCGCTCCGCCGATTTGGCATGGCAGGTTCGCGCTCCGCGCATTTCAAAGACAGCTCATAAGCCGCGCTGTCCAAGCCAGCTTTGGCCGCAGCCGTATGATCTCGATATCCGCCAGCCATGCCGTGGCATCAAAAAAATCAAAAAATCTTCACAAACACTCTTGCGGTTTTTCGTCGTTCCGCATAGATCACGGCCACCGAACGCGGCGGGGCAATGACCCGCTAGCATGAAGGGCGATTAGCTCAGTTGGTAGAGCGCCTCGTTTACACCGAGGATGTCGGGAGTTCGAGTCTCTCATCGCCCACCATTTTCCAAAGATATAGTTGATTGACTGAGATAGCGGTTTGGTAGCGCTTTTTGCGGATCGAACGATGCGGATGCGCTATTCAGCGTTCCGCTTAATAATTCCCCGTAATCACGATCGTCAGAAGTACCGCTGAAACAAGCACAAGGGCTGCGATGATCGCGAGCAGCTCCTTCAGCATAAAGCGTTCCATCTTGCTGCCATTCATGGCGTTTGCTCCCTGCAAACCGCTTATTCGCCCTCTGTCCCAACGCCGAATCGATGCATTGGGTTCAACGCGAATCTCCCATACGTGGACGATATGTCAATTTCAGGATCAATGATCCAAAAGGTCACTCTTATGTTTAGCGGAAGATGAACACTGGCTTTCCGAGTGTGATCAAAACTGCTTGTTAGGCGATCGACTGAGCGATCAGGGAATATTGATCTTTGTCGGCCTTTGCCGAGGCGGCGGATCGATAAAGGCGGCCGGCAGGTTGATGCTCCGCGACAGAAGGCGCTCGACGATCGCATCCGATGCCGCCCGTGCGCCGACACGAGAGTAGAAATTCCCGCGCACCTGTATCGATGCGGCAAGCAGTTTCAGAAATGCATTGCGAACGCCGATTAGCGGCCTGCCTGGATTGCCCCAGAACAAGTCCAGCGGCTTTTGATCGGTCAGACCGTCGATATCGTAGATAGCCGCTCCAAGCGCTTTTACCGGCCTCTCAGCTTGAAGGGCGGAAAGCGCGGCGGTGGAATTGACCGTCACCATGCCCTGGCTTGCCGAGATCAGTCTTTCGAGGTTGCCGCCGTCGATGAAATGGATGCGAGAAGACAAGGCGAGCTTTGCGCCCATGCCGTGGATATAGCCTCTCCAATCGACAAGCCCATTGTCGAGCGGATGGAGCTTTATCACCAAATTCGTATCCGGCGCTGCGTGCGCGGCGAACGACCGCATGATCTGCCTGATGGCATCCTGCTGCCGATGAAATGGCGAGTGCGAGCGCAGTTGATAATCCGTCTGTAGCTGCAGGGGATAGACGAAGAATCGCGTTTCGTCGGCGATCAAGCGTTCGATCGTAGCCTCTGCCTCCCGCGCGCGCCTGCCGCTCGACGGCAGCCGACAAAGCCAGCCCGCATATTCCACCAGCGGATGATAGAGCGCATGACGCCGATAGCCGGGATGGAGAAACCACAGGAAAGCGTTGGGGAGATTATAGAGAAGGTCGTATGCCGCCTCCGCCAGAAAACTATGACTGAACCGGCGGGTCCAATCCGGCTCGGGAAGGCTCGCCGCAGCCTGGACAATGTAGAGCGGATCGACAGGAAAACGGGAATTGGACGACATTCCGTCACGCTCTAGCGTCACCCAATCCGGCCGCAGATATCCCATCTCGACAACGTTGATGCTGGCGGAGCGCCGCCTCGCCTCTTCGATGGCGACCTGATGATACGGGCGCTCTTCTCCGAGAAGAATCACGTCCGTGATCTTGTCTGCCTCGATTCGGCGGCGAACGTAGCTGCGCCAGCCGGCAAAGCCGCCGCGATAATTGAAGGCTCCGCGACGACGCCAGAATATCCAATCGCCGGGGTTCAGGTTGATGCGAATACAGCGATGGCCCGCGGCTTCCAGCGCCCTGGCGATTTCGGAAAAAAGCGGCGAGGACGGTCCCTGCAAGAACAGAAAGACGCGCTGAGAAGCCCCCGCATCTCTTTGCCCGTCAGCCGTCACTCCGGAACCTCGGTGCTGAGGCCGGCATAACGCAGCAGCGTGCCGATGAGATTCCAGGGCGCTTCTTTCTGCGGCGGCAATGGCTTTTGCGAGTGTGACCGCGCACGGCCGAGCGGAACGATGATGTAGTCCGTGCGCGGATCCGGAAAGGGATCGGCAAAGGCCTTCAACAGCGGCGCGTGATCGCCATAGAACAAAAGCCACACAGGGCGATCGAGCCGATCCAGATGATGCGCGAGATTGCCCAGCGCATGGTCCGCGCGCATCAGCAGCTCGCTATAGATATCCACCGGATTCGTCAGGTCGCCGCAGCGGCCCGGCTCCCAAGGCCCATGATTCGCCATGGAAGCGACGAAGACGAAGTTTTTGCCGGCGCCGTCCTCGTCGATGGCTCGAATAACGCTTTTCGTCAGCGACAGGTCGCTGACATAGGGGCCATCGCGTTCGGGCCGGTGGTCGAACTCGTCCAGCATCATCATGCGGTCGAAACCAAGCTGCGGCATGGCCCTGTGGCGCAGGAAAAAAGTCTTGTCGTAGGGGTGGATGAATTGTGTCTTCCAACCCGCCTTCCGCAGCCGTTGCGGCCAGACGACATCCTTGTAGTGGCTGGCGCGCAGATAGGGGTAGCTCGCGTCGATATGGACGTTTTCAGGCAACAACCCGCTCAGCACCGCAAATTCGGTGCGCAGCGTATAGCCGCCTTCGAAGACGCTTGTCATGCGGCCCCATTGCGCTGCCTGATCCCGTAGCCGGTCCAGATTGGGCAGCTTGATATTTTCCGCGCCGAAATGCCGGAGATCGATGAAGGATTCGGATTGCCATATGACGATCAACGGCTCGTCGCCATGTTCCCATAGATCATGAAGGGCGGAGATGAACCGTTCCGATAACTGCGTGACAATGGCCTCGCGCCTGACGCCCACCCAAATGACGAAATGAAAAACGACGGATTCGAAGGTGCCAAACCTGACCGTATCCTTCTTGACGTCGATCTTGCCGAGGACGTTCTGCGTGAAACGGCAGACGGGCCCGCTGACGACCCTGCTGAACAAGGCGAGCCAGGGGCCGAAGGCCACCGCCAACATCACGAGGATCCAGAGGAAGCCGTGGTGGTCGGGCAGGATCGGCGGTTCGAAATACATATAGAGGGCGCTGACGCCGAACACATAGGAAAGCGCGATGACCCAGAAGACGATGTTCAGAGACGTCGCGTAGAAAATCTCTTTGTATTTGAAAACGTCGACCACCAGGGCGATGTCGGAGAAAACCAGAGGCTCGCGGATGAACTCGAATTTTGCACGCGATATTCCGGTGAAGATGACGAAAAAACTGATCGCGCCCTGCGCACCGTAGATCGGACGCCAGGAGATCGCGAAGAAAAACGCATAGACGAGAGCGATGACGGGAATTCTTGCCGCCCACTCGAAGGCCAGGCGCTTCAGACTTCTCTTTGTATGATTTTGCTTGTTGACGGCGGCAGGCATCGCAAAGGGGTCGGTCAGGAAAATGACGACACAGGAAAAAGCGAAGCAGGCAATCGTCAAAAGAGCCGGAAAATCATGAAGTCTCAAAACCATACCGTCCAAATACCATAATCGGCGGCAGCTCCCTCAAAACCAGAGAAAACCCGCCAATTCCAAATTCTGTCGTTTTTTAAGCGCGTCCCATCAGGCGCGCTGGAGCATCACATGAATTATGGAAATCGCGTTCAACCAAAGCCTTTGTCGTTCGAGCGCGCAAGGCTTTCATCTCATCCTTGCTCAATTATTTTTCGAAGCTTGCGGGAATACCACCATATCAACGGCGGCTTTATCAGCGGGCCGAAATAGGCGAGAGCGGTCAGCGACAATCCAAAGTGAATTCGGGTCCTGCCGCGGTCGAGGCCGCGGACGATTTTTGCCGCCACGGCTTCCGCTTTCCACGGCTTGACCGTGCCCATCAGAAGCTCCGCTTCCGCCGGTCGCATCGACATTTCACGGCTATATTGTGGGGTGAGCGTATCCGGCGGAAAACAGATGGAGACACCAATGCCCGAAACGGCCGCCTCGGCGCTCAACGCCTCTGCAAAGCCGATCAATGCCGACTTGGAAGCGCAATAGGCGGTGTAGCCGTAAATGCCAATCAAAGCAGCGCCGGATGAGATCATCATGATCTTGCCAGCGTGACGGGTCTTCATGCCGTTGTAGACAGCACGCACAATATTCGCCGTCCCCAGGAGATTCGTGGCAATCTGCTCCTCGAAAACCGTCGCCGGCATGATATCGAAAGCAGAAGGTTCTACGATCCCGGCCGACGCGATCAGAATGTCGCAAGGCCCGAAGGCGTGCTCGCAGGTCTCAACGGCCTCAGAAACTTGATTGGCGGACGCGACATCGACGGAGGCTATCTGGATGCGAGAAAGATCGACGCCCGACATCGCCGCAATCTCGATACGCGCCTGTTCCAAACGCCCGGAGTGGCGAGCGAGAAGAGAAACCCGGTCGCCCCTGGTGGCATAGAGCTTGGCGATCGCTAGACCGATTCCGCTTGAGCCTCCGGTGACGATGATATGCATGGACTGAGCGCCTTAAGGTTATGGCTTTCCGCTAGCCTGACGCACCGGCAACAACTGCATCACCTTTTCCATATCGATGGACGCCAAGCCGAAATTCCGATCCTGCAAATCTTGAAGTCTCTGCGCGGTGACAGCGACGGAACGGCGGATTTGCTCTTCGGTATGATTGCAGGTGATGAAAAAGCGTAGGCGGGCCATGCCTTCCGGCACGGCCGGATGAATGATGGGCAGCACATTGACGCCTTCACTCAGCAGATCATTGGAAAGCTGCACCGCTCGCAGCGAATCGCCGACGATGACGGGAACGACGGAAAAGCCGAGGCTCAAACCAGTATCGAGGCCGGCTTCCCGAGCGCATTGCAGGAAAAGATTGCCGTTGCGCCTTAGCCGGGCAGCTCTCTCCGGTTCGGATTCCAGGATTTGCAGGCCGGCCATGGCCGCTGAAGCCAGAACGGGGGCAAGGCCGACGCTATAGACGAAGCCGCCCGCCTCCGCCTTCAGGATATCGGCAAGCGCACGACTGCCGGCGATATAGCCGCCACAGCTTGATGTCGTCTTCGAAAGCGTACCCATCCAGATGTCGACCTCGCGCGGATCGACGCCGAAATGTTCGAAGGTGCCGAGGCCTTTTTCGCCGAGTATGCCAAGCGCATGGGCCTCGTCCACCATCAGCCAGAAGCCGTAGCGGGCCTTCAGTTTCAACAGCGCCGGGAGATCGGCGACATCGCCGTCCATGGAATAGATGCCTTCGACAATGACGAGGATGCGGCGAAAGTCGGAAGACAGCGTCTTTAGGATGCTTTCTAGATTTTCGGCGTCATTGTGCTTGAACAGGCGCCGCGCCGCGCCGGAAAGCTTGATGCCGGCAAGGGCGCTGTTGTGGATGAACTCGTCATGAACGACGAGATCCTGCGGTCCCAGCAAACAGCCGATGGTCGCCACATTGGTCAGATAGCCGCTGACGAAACAGACGGCGGCATCAACGCCATAGAGCTTGGCGAGCTGTTGCTCCAGCTCGACATGCACCGGCCGCTCGCCGGCAACAAGGCGGCTGGCCGAGGCAGAGATGCCAAAACGATCGATAGCTTCCTTGGCACGGGCTGCCACGAGCGGGTCGGTATTGGTAGCCAGATAGTCGTAGGAGGCGAAATTGACGAATTCCCTCCCGCCCATCTTTGTCGTCGCACCGGCGGCAGTATCATGCGAGCGGTAGAAGGGATTGGTAATGCCAGCCATCTCGCCGGCAATCTTCTGCGTCATGACGCGCTTGTATTCCGGCAAATCCTCAAAGCGCAGGGCTTGGCGAATCGGCTGCTGCGGTTGCCTGTTCAACCGCTCCACTCGATTGCGTCCGGAGGATTCATTGGCACGGCGCATCTGCTCCAGCAGGCTGCTTTTCTTATCGCCGGGCGGGGTATCATTGGCATCCTGCGTCATGACTGTGCGGCTCTCTTCTGCGGCGATTGCAGGGAGTGGCTTTGGACCAATCGGCTGACCACCTGATCGTCGCCCGCCGCCGAACCCTCGGCCTCCGCGCCACCGCGATTCATGACCCGATCACGCAGGCGGCTGACAACATCGCTGACCGTCGTCCCCTCTCCGATGCCGCTCAAGGGAATGTCGAAACCCGTCTTCTGCTGGAAGCTCATGCCGAGCTCCATCGCCATCAGACTGTCGAGGCCGATATCTTTCAGCACCTTGTCCGGCGTAATCGTATCTTCGGTCACACGCAGGATCGCAGCAATTTCCGAGGCGACGATCTCATGCAAAGCGCCCTGCGCCTCGTCCTCGGATTTGCCTTTGATCAACTGAGCGAGATCGATGATGTCGCCATCGTTCAGGGACTGATGATCGCCAGCTTGGCGCATCAGCGGCTCAAACAGCGACCGAGCGGCGATCGGCAGCATGCGCGCCGCGCTCCAATCGATTTCGGCGATCATAACGGCTGCGGCATCGATCTTGCCGGTATCGGCAAGCATGTAGCGTTCGACCTGCTCCAACGCATCGCGCGCCTTCAGGGCCGCTTTGCCGATACGCTTGGACAAGAGTTCGTTGACCTCGATATTGCGGGCAAGAAATCCTTTGTCCGCGATGGCGCCGAAGCCGACGGCGAGCGCCGGCAGACCGGCGGCGCGGCGTGCGCGCGCCAAACCCTCAAGGTAGCCGTTTGCGGCGACATAATTCGCCTGGCCCGGATTGCCGAGCATCGTCGTCGCCGACGAAAACAGCAGGAACAGCTCGAGGTCATCTTTCTCAGTCAATCGATGAAGATTGTCGGCGCCTCGGACCTTAACGTCGATGACCGGCCGATTGCGCTCCGGCGTCAGGTTGGCGAGAAGTGCATCGTCCAGGACCATGGCGGCGTGGATGATGCCTCTTAGCGCGCCCTCGGCGCGAAGAGAGCCAAGCAGCGTCTCGACAGCGACCTCATCGGTGATATCGCAGGCGTGCAGCGTTGCCGTGACGCCTCTCTTCTCCCATTCGCCCACGGTCTTCAGCGTCTCCTCGTCAGCGACACCCCGACGCGAGCACAGTGCGATGCGGCGCGCGCCCTTGGATACCAGCCAATCGGCTGCCGCGAGACCGAAACCGCCGATACCGCCCGCCACGAGGAAAATACCGGCGGGATCGAGCCGCAGCGACTTGGCCGGAGCCGGCAAGACAGAATCGACCCCAAGAACGGGCGGACGAACGACGATCTTGCCGATGTGACCGGCGTTCTGCATCAAGCGGAAAGCGCTGCCGATTTCGTCATAGCCAAAGGCACGGTAAGGCAACGGTGTCAGCTTGTGATCGGCGAAGAGCTGACCGATTTCCGTAAAGATCCGCTTCGTCAAGGCGGGAGCGTTGACCAGCAATTGGTCAGCGTCGATGCCGAAATAGCTGATATTGCGGCGGAAAGGGCGCAGCCCGATCTTGCGGTCGGAATAATAATCGCGCTTACCCAGTTCCAGGAACCGCCCGAACGGTTTGACCAGCTCGATGCTCCGCTCCATCGCTTCGGAGAACAGCGAATTCAGCACGAGATCGACGCCTTCGCCCCGGGTAATGTGGCGAACGCCCGCGACGAAATCCAGCGAACGGGAATCGAGCACATGGTCGACGCCGAGCATTTGAAGGAAACGGCGCTTCTCGACCGTGCCGGCGGTGGCGATGACCTTGGCCCCCTTGAGCTTGGCGATCTGCAGCGCAGCAAGGCCGACGCCGCCGGCGGCACCGTGGATCAGGATGGTTTCGTCCGGCTGGATGCGCCCGAGCTCGACCATAGCGTAATAGGCGGTCAGGAAGGCAACGGGCACCGTGGCTGCGGCGAGCGTGTCCATCGTCTCCGGCAACCTGGTGACGCCGTCCCGGCGCACGCGCACATGGGTCGAAAACGCAGCCGGACCGATGCCCATGACCTTGTCGCCTGGCTGGAGATCACCGACATCAGAGCCGGTCTGCAGCACGCGGCCGGCGAACTCCATGCCGATCGTGGCGCCGGCAAACCCATCCTCCAGCGCCTCTTCCGGCAACAGGCCCATCGCCCACATGACGTCGCGGAAATTGAGGCCGGTCGCTTCGACGGCAATGATGACCTCGTCGTCTGACGGTGCCGGCAAATCCGCCTCTTCCCAAACGACGCTGTCCAGCCGGCCGCTCGTATGTTGCCGGATGGTCGCCGCGGCAACGTCGCGGCGGTTCGTCTCGGCCACCCCGAAAGGACCCGCTACGGCCCGGATTTCACGGATATCGCCGGTTACCCTGTCGAGCACCCACTCCCCGTTATTGCTCTCGGTGAAAAGAAGGGTCTCGATGGCCGCAATCGCCCGCTCGTCGTCCGTTTCGGCGTCAAGGAGATGTACGTCGAAGCCGTCATATTCGTTCTGCAGCACGCGCGCGAAGGCCCACAATCCAGCATTGGCGCTATCAATCCGGCCCTTGGCGAGCGGCGAACCGCCCGGAGCCACGATGACAAGGCGCGGTCTGTCGCCCTCCGCATATCTGGTAAGTGCGTCGGCCAGCTCTCTGAACACCTCAAGCCGCATCCGCGACAGATCGGACGGGCTGCGACCGCCCTCCCGTTCCGCCACATAGAGAATTCGGCGCGGATGATGGGACGCCAGGACACCGGCGAGGTTCGAAGATCCTGCCCCGATACCGACAGCGATCACCTGCATATCGGAAAAACCGATGCCCTCCCCGCGCTCGGACAGAACCAAAAGCGGCGCGTTGGTGCGGGACAGAGCAGGCTCATCTTCGATTTGACGTTCCGATGCAGCCGCTGCGGTGATCAGCCCCCCTTCCGGGAAAACCTGCTCCTCGGCCTGCGCCTTGCCGAAACCGAGCATTGCGAGGATATCCTCGACCTGCTGCAACGTACCCAATCGGCCGATCGGGAATTCAGGCGACTGACTGCCGGCGAACCATCCTTCCGACAGGCCGAAGGCAAAATCGTTGAAGACGCTCGGCGCGCGATCGGCAAAAAGGAGTTGCGCACCACGCGCCGCAGCGCCGCGGATGGCCGCCTTCAGGTCCTCGTCGTGCGATAGAAGACGCTGGCTCTGATCACCACATGCGATGATAACGTCGGCGAGCGGCTGATCGGCAAGCTTGCCGGGCTCCGCGACGGTGACATGCGCAGCTCCTTCAAAGGCGATTTCGAGCGCGCGGCGAACCTGCTCTCGCGGCTCGGCTATGATCAGACTCGCGCCGGCGCCGGCGGCGATCGCTGCCAACCGCTGGCTGAAGGCCGTGGATGTCGAACCCGCTTCCAAAATGTGCCCGATGCTGCCGGGATTGGCCTCGACGGTAGCCATCAGCGCCTCAGCAATCAATGAAAGCCGCCTGCTGCTCAAGGGCGAGTGAACGAGCACGTGCTCCAGCGTCGCTCCTCCAGCCGCATGAGCTATTGTCTCGGCCCGCTGTTGGCCAAGCACATACTTATGGACGGCGGCCAGACGCTCCAGGGTTTCGCGATAGGCATTGTTGACAAGAATTGCTTCGGCAACCCGGCCGGCATCCTCGCGATAAAGCTCCTGCAGGACTTCGCTCACCGTGGGCAAGGTAAAATCGAGCGGAATATGCCATCCGCCGTCAACAGCCGAAGCAATGCCGGCATCCTCCAGAATATAGAGGCAGTTGATCAGAAACGGCCGGAATTCCGGATCGTCGGGAAGGTTTGAAAGCGAGAGCGCTCCGTCTCTGGCTGCGATCGCCAGGGCGGTCTCGTGACATGCCCGGTAGATCGCCGCATCGAGAAGCAGGGTCGCATTATTGAGCGAATGATTTCCGTCGAGGCGGCGCAGCACCGAAGCATCCGGCACCACCACGTCGGATGCTGATCGACCTCTAAAAATCGTCGATGGCACGGTCTCATAGTGGAAGGCGACGGAATCGAGCGTCGTGTGCCGGCGCAGATAGGTGCGGCGGAAGCGGCAATCGTCGAAAACGGCAATCTCATCGCCATCGCCGCCGAACATCCGAAAACGGGCCTTGATCGAATTCTTGCTGAACCGATCGATCTCTATGACCGCTTTGACAACCGGTTTTCTCTTGCCGGCGACCCGCACGGTGCCGAAACGAACCGGGATATAGGGAGCTCCAGCCTCGTCCCCTGACAGTTGATCGAAGAGCGCGACGAGACCGTGGAACGCCGCATCGATCGACATCGGATTGAGGTTGAAGGTCACGAACGGATGGGTGGGCGCCGCAGCCGGCTTGAGGTCCACTTCAATGACGTTGCGCCCGAAGGCGACAGCTTTCGACAGAAGCTGGAAACGCGGACCATATTGCAGCCCGAAACGCTCCGCCATCTCATAGGTCTTCTCGGACGTCAGGACGGATTTCTGCTCTTCGAGCCGCCATGTGGCTTGCCCCTCGGCATAGTCCTTTCCGATCGACTTGCGGCCACGCGCGACTGCATGAACAGTCCAGTCGTCGTTGCTCAGCCGCTCACGCGAGCGGATCTCGATGTCACCGGTCTCCGGGGAAAGGATGGTCGAGAGTTCCATCATCCTGTCCTGGCGCAGTTCCAGAGGCCTGACGATTTCGAGGTTGCCGATCTCAACCGCATCGGTTTGATAATATCGCTGAACCGCCGTGACGGCGATCTCAATGAAACCACTGCCTGGCAGGATCGACTTGCCGTCGACGACATGTTCGGCGAGGCCCGCGAAGAGATGCGCATCCAGATGGTTCTTCCAGGTGGAGGCGTTGGGGTCCGTCCGCCAGCCGAGCAAGGTGTAGGGGCTCTTACCGTCGCGGCCGAAAATGTCGATTTCGTCCGTCGTCGGCTGCGAACGCAACTCCACGGGCTCGAACGGCAAAGGCGGCAGCTTGACGAAGGCGTTGCGGGTGGCGCTGCCGCGCGAACGCAGCGCCGGCGCGCCATGCGCGACAGCACGCGCAAAGGCCTGCGAAACCGGATCGCGGCCGGCGAGCCCTGGCTCCCGCAGCAATGTCGGTATCACAACCGCCTGGACGGACGCCTGCTTGGCGATTTCAGTCACATAATTCAACAGGATCGGACGCGGGGCAATTTCAATGAAGAGGTTGCACCCCATCGCCATCGCCGCCTGACAAGCACTCTTGAAAAGCACGGGATCGCGGACGTTACGCCACCAATATTGTGCGTCCAGCACGCGACCGTCACAGACGGCGCCGGTCACCGTCGAAATGAAGGTGCCGACGCCGGCATCCGGCGCGACATCAGGCAGATCGGCCAGAAAGGCTTCCTTCGCACGATCGATGATTGGATGATGGAAGGGATAGTTGATGTCGAGAATATGCGCGACGATCTGCGACTTGCGGGCCGCCTCCTTGAATGCTTCGATCTCATGGACAGGGCCGGAAATCGTTATCGAATTCGGCGCGTTGATCGCTGCGATGCAGATGTTGTGGAGATCGTGCGATTTGGCGAAGGCGAGTGCTGCGTCCTCGTTGAGAACGACCGCAGCCATCCTGCCTTCTCCGGCAAGAAGATCCTGATGCAGCGAGCGCTTGGCGACGATGGCGACCGCCTCGGCAGCCGTCAGCGCTTTGGCAGCATAGGCAGCGGCAATTTCACCGACGGAGTGGCCGAGAACGGCATCAGGCTTCACGCCCAACGCCGAAAAGCAGTCCGACAGCGAAGCTTGAATTGCAAAAAGCAGAGGCTGCGCGATCTTGGTGTCGGCGAGCCGCAGGGATAAATCGGAGGAAACCAGAATATCCGTGAGCTTCAAGCCGAGATAATATTCGAAGAGCGCGCTGAATGACTGAAAACATTGCCGGAAATGGCTGTTTTCCCGATAGGCCTCGACGCCCATGCCCACCCATTGCGAGCCGTTACCGGAAAAGACGAAAGCGATCTTGACCGCCTGCGCCGGCGCTTCGCCGACTTCACCGACGGAATTTTCACCGCCAAGATGCGCATCGATCGCCGCGAGCACTGCGGCACTGTCTTTGGCCTTGGCTGCGAAACGATGGCGCATCGGTTCGCGATTGGCAGCGGCGGACGCGATGATCTGCCGGGCCTCCTTAGGCTCTGCACTCTCGATGCGGCTCCGGTAGTCTTCGAGCAGCTTCGAGAGCGCCGTAGCCGTATGGGCGCTTACCGTGAAAATCGCGCCTTCGCCCCGCAACTGAGGTACGGGTGGAGCGACCGGATCAGGATCGCTGATGACGACATGGGCATTCGTGCCGCCGAAACCGAAGGAATTGATGCCGGCAAAGCGTGGCCGTTTGGCCGGAAGGAGCTCAATGGCCGATGTATTGACCCGAACGTTCAATCCTTCGAAATCGATGGTTTCATTCGGCTGCTCGAAATGCAGCGATGCCGGCAGGAAATTATTCTCCAGCGCAATCATCGCCTTCAGCAGGCCAAAGAGCCCGGACGCGGGCTCGGTATGGCCGATATTGGATTTGATCGAGCCGACGGGCACTGGCGCCCGGCGGTTCCGGCCGATGACATCGCCGATCGCCCAGATCTCGGCGGGATCGCCGACCTTGGTTCCCGTACCATGACCTTCGATGAAGGCAACCCGATCGACGTCGATGTTTTGCCCTTCGTAGATCGAACGCAGCAAAGCGGCCTGTGCATCGCGCGAGGGCAACGAAATCCCATTCGTACGGCCGGACGAATTCACCCCGACAGCGTGGATACGCGCATGACTGCGGTCCCTTTCGCGCAAAGCGCGATCGGTCCTACGCAGGATGATAGCCGCGCCGCCTTCCGCACGAACGTAGCCGTGGCCGTTGTCATCGTAGGCACGGCAAAGCCCTTCCGGCGACAGCATGCGCGCCTGGGAAAAGCCGACGAAGGAGAGCGGATGAAGCAGAAGGTTGACGCCGCCGACGATCGCCGTATCGATATCGCCGCATTCCAGCGCCCTCACCGCCTGGTCGAGCGCCACGAGCGAAGACGAACAGGCCGTATCGATCGTCATGCTTGGGCCACGCAGGCCAAAAATATGCGAAATGCGGTTGGAGACGATCGAGAGCGTGTTGCCCGTCATAAAATACGGGCTACCGGAGGCCGGGTCTTCGGCGGTGAGATTGCCATGGTCGAGCGAGGAAGCGCCCACATAGACGCCGACCCTTTCACCTTCGAAACTGTCGACGGGCAAGTTCGCATCTTCTAAAGCCCGCCAGACGAGATTCAGAAGAATGCGCTGCTGCGGATCCATCTGCATCGCCTCGCGCTGCGAGAGGCCGAAGACTGCCGGGTCAAAAGCGTAGATATCCGCCATGACACCGGCGGCGTAACTATAAGTCTTTCCTTGCGTGCCGACGACGGGGTGCCAAAAACGCGCGAGATCCCAGCGTTCATCGGGGATCCGGCTAACCGTGCAACGTCCTTCCTTGAGGACGAGCTGCAGCTCTTCAATCGAACCCGCCCCCGGGGCAATACTCGCCCGCCCGATAATTTCAACCGTCATGATCTCTCGGCGTCGTCTTTAAAATTGCATAGGATGAAAGTAGCCATATTTGCTTATCAACTGTTCACACCATAATTGCCCGCAGTTGTCACCTGCAAAAAACCGAGTTCAGAACACCATATCAATAAACAACGCGAACATGAGCCGAAGTGGATAGGCTCGGCCGACCACAACCCCTTATAGAAGACCCGCCGTCGAAATTCAAACACACGACGCAGCCTACGGATTCAGCCGTTCTCTGTGGATCGACGAATCCCTGTCTTTCGACAATGCGATTATGCCGGCGAGCCTCGCAACTCCCGGCAAAGCGTCGCCTCGCGGTCAAGCCGGCGTCATTGTCCCAGATTGACCGCTGTCGCAGCGCCCTGGGAGGCTATATTGAGCGGTGCGCCGACAAGCGTCAGGAATTTCCTGATATCGACCGAGGGGTGACGCGATACATAGATGACGTCGCGGCTCTTGATGGGGAATGTCTGGCCGACGATAAGGCTGTCGGGATGCGACATGTCGAACTTATAGACGATCGGGTAGCGTCCCTTGGAATCCGGCACCATTCCCTTGCGCACCAGCTCTTGGAAGCGAGCGCCGCCGAGCAGATTCTGAACGATTTCCGGCTCTTCATACCGGAACAGGAAAAACCCTTGCGCATTGGCGGCTTCATCAACCGCCCCGTGACCCAGGGCGACAGCCTCCAGCAGATTCAGGTCATTGGCCCCAAACTCAAGACGTCCGTCACCCTTGACGGCACCAAGAAGAGTAAAGGTCCTGGGATCACGCACGAGGAAAATCTGGTCGCCAGGCTGAACGTAAATATCTTCAGTGGGATGTTCGATGATCGATTTCAGCAGAACTGTCCCTGTCCTGTTGCCGCGAACCAACGTCACATAGGTCTCGTAAGGTTGGGTGACGGGACCACCTGCCTTGGCAATCACCTGCGTGATCTTTTCGCCGGTCAAATCCAAGGGAACCAGCGACGGGCGGCCGACAGCGCCGGAAACAGTCACGGTGCGCGATGATGTGCCCATGCTCGTCACGATGACGTCCGGTTCGACGGCCTTGGTGGCCAGCGCCGCCAGAATAGCTTGCCGGGCCTGTTCCAATGTCTTACCGGCAAACTTGACCGTGCCGGCATAGGGAATGGCCGCAGTCCCATCCGGTTGGACGATAATATCCAAAGATACCTGCTTCGACTGGGCCGTCGAGAACAATCCGTCGGCACCTGCCTCGAAGATCGTCACCTTAAGCGAATCGCCGACGCCGATAACAACCCGGCCTACAGGGCCGCCTATCCCGAATCGGCGGTTGAGTGCGCTGGAAACGTAATCCGAGACAAAGCGCGCCGTACGGCTGTTTATGTCGACGACATCGAAGACCGCCACATTCTTGCGCCCAAGCTCCGCACCCGATTGCCCGGCATCATCATCTATCGCACCGGCCAGCGGCCCTTCGCTCGAGACGGAATTACATCCCGCCAGAACTACGCAAACTAGTAACGCCGCCCCTACGCGAATCAATTGAATAACCTCAAAATCAATATCGGCCGACCTTACCGACTCGGGTCAGGACAGCGCATTATTCATAAAATCCGTCGGCGCCCTGAAAAGCATAATGGGAGCCCCTCAACAAGCCGATTTAGCACGAGTACCGTGAAAAAAATTTGTATGCGATCTTATAAGCATACTTCCAAATTCACGCTACGGCAGCATATCCCTACGGTATAGGCTGAAAACGGAAATAAGGCAATTTCTACGGGAATTCTCTAAGCAATTTAAATTAATATTCACTGAACGATAAAGGAATCCATTAAGTAATGACATCAAGCAGTTTGAAATCTTCCACGGCCGAAACGGAAGAAGCGAAGGCGAGCACCTTTTCCTTTTTATGAGGGCGCCCTTGTGATGGCCGATGTCGGCGCTTTACAACTGGATCAGATCCAGGTCCTTGCCGATATCCCGTTTGGCAATCTCGACCAGGCTCATTTCATGGGTGAAAAGAATGGTCTGGAAACGCTCCGCCGTGCCGACAAGCGCCTTCAGGCCGGCGCTGACGCGGTCATCGTCGAAGGTCTGGAAGATGTCGTCGACGATCAGCGGCGCGGGCTCGTTGCGGAACGAATAATCTTCGAGGAAGGCAAGCCGCAGTGCGAGATAAAGCTGATCGCCAGTACCCTCGCTCAAGCCGTCCAGCGGCACGCGCTCGCCGCCCGAGCGCTCCGCCAGCAGTTGCAGAGCGTCCCTCTCGTCATGTTCCTCGACCAGCCGCGCAAAGCGCTGGCCGGTCAGTAACGAAAACAGGTCCCCTGCCCGCTTGATGACGGGGTCGGCCTGCTGCTCGCGATAGGCCTCCATCGAGCTTGCCAGCATCCGTGCCGCGAGTTTCAGCACCACCCATTGCCGCGCCAGGTCCTTGGCTTCCTGCTCCGCAGAGAGCTTCTCGAAGACGGCGTGTTCGGAGCTGACGCCGGTCTCCAGCGCGCGCCGCTGACGCTGGTTTTCCGACAAGCGCGCCATCAATTCACCATGCACGGTGAATTGCCGGAGATCTTCGCCAGTTAGCCGCTCGATCTCCAACTCCGCCGCGACGCGCTCGAAGCCGGCGAGCTGAGCGCGGGTTTCATCCTCGCTGTCGCCGTCGGCCTGCTGGCGGAAACGGTCGCGGCTTTCCATCAGCCTGGTGTTCAACCGGGCACGTTCGCGCAGGCGTGACAGCAAAGCCGGCAGATCGGCATCCTCCGGCAGATCGGAGGTCAGACGGTCAAGGGCAGCCATCACCTTTGCAACCGCGTCACCGCAGCGGATAGCCTGCGCCTCTGCGCGCTGTCGCTCCTCGTCGAGCTGATCGTGCTTCTTCTGTTCACCGCGCGCCGCATTGGCGCGAGCGTGCAGCGCTTCGGCTGCGGCATCCGGCGGCAAATGATCGAGTTCATAGCCGGCGGTTGCGGCAAGTGTGGCGAGCCGGCGCTCGAAATCGGCCATGTCGCGGCGCATGCCGCTGACACGGCGTCGACGGTTGTCATGCTCCGCCAAGACATCCGGAAGCTCCGTCCATGCCTTCAAGGCAGCGGCAGCCATTTCCAGTGTCGCATCGGCAGAAAGACCGAACGGCAACACGGCTTTGCCGAATGCGTCGCGCCAACCGACTTGCCGCCGCTCGATATCTTGGCTCTGCTCACCAAGACGCGTCAGCCGGTCACGCGCCGAAGCGATCTCGCCTTCGCGCGTGCGGCTTTCATTCCAGCGCTCCGAGAGCAAGCGAAGATGTTTTCGCAATCCTTCCGCCATGGCGCCTGGCGGCAGTCGAGCACTTTTATAACCGGTGGCGTCGGCGATATCTTTCAGTGCCGGAGAAACGCGCGCTTCAGCAAGGGCAGCTTCATCCCGCTCGTCCACGAGATCATGCAGAGCCCGGCGCTCCCGCAATAGTCCTTCAACTGCGCGCCGCCATTCCAGCATGGCCGCCGAATCGAGGGCCGTGACACCGCAGGGCTCGAAGAGTGCGGCAAAGGCGGCGAGCGCCTGTGCCGACGTTTCCTCGTGCTGCCGCACTCGCTTCGCCGCGGCCTCGCGCTCCCGCCGCAGCCGCGCCTGACGCAACAGGTTGTCCGCATGGCGCGAAACCCGGTCCGCATCGCTCAGTGCCGCATCGGCCAGGCGATCCGCTTCCGCAAGGCTCGTCGCGAAACTGGCGATCGCTTTGCCTTCGGGAGCCCTGCCACCATCCGCCAATCCATCGCGGATCGATTGCCATAGGACATCACGCGCGCCCCTAGCGTCGGCGATCTGTTCGCGCGTGACGATCGAACCTGTACGCTCGGCATCCTCCAGCGCCCGCTCGATCTCGGCCAACTGCTCATCATAGACGCGCACCTTGTCCGATGCCTCGCGGAAGCTATTGCGGGCGGCATCGATCGTCTCGCGATGCGTGGCGATCTCGACTGTGTCCGGCAACGGCGCGGTGGATAGCGCCTCGACATCCGCAACAGGAGGGCGCAGGCGGGCGGCGGCTTCGTGAAGGTTCGTTTCGGCACGGCGGATTTGTGTCTCCAGCGCATCAAGACCGGCAAGAGCAGCCAAGTCACTACCCAGTGACTCCAGTTGGTCAATATGAGGCCGGGGATCGATCAAACGGCCGGAGAGGCCGTCTCTCTCCAGCGTCGCGAGCTGGCCGCGCTCACTCTCCAATTGCTCTGCGATGGCCTGAGCCCGGAGCTGCAATCGCCTGCCCTCTTCCACCAGTTCGGAGAGGCGCGCGCAGTCGGCGTCGCTCGGCTGGCGCTTTTCCAACTGAGCAATATCTGAAAAGCCGAGGCGGCGGGCAAGCTGTACGAGCGCAGCGTCATAACCGGCCAATTCCTGATCGACGCGCGGTAGATCCTGACGCTGGCTGCGATAGTTGCCAGTGTCGGCAAAGAGCTGCGTGATGTCGCCCGATATCTGCAGCAGAGTTTCGTCTATCTCAATCGACGACAGCTCTTCGTCGGTGCGAGTGGCCAGTTGCTGGGCACGGCGCAGCTCGTCCTCGGCGGCGCGCTTATCGCTGAGGCTTTGCTCCAGCCGATCCGCAAAGCTGTCCGGTAGCGCCGAGAGATCGGCGAGGCGATCGAGAGCTGCGACCTCGCCATCGATTTCGGCCAGCAGCGGCTGCAGCGTCTTCAATCTCTGCAGCCGGTCGAGCGCCTGCCGCGTCTGGCGGCGCTGGTCCTGCAGGCGCTCCAATTCCGTTTCCAGTTCCGCTGCTTCCGCCAGCAGCTTCTTCCAATCGCCGGATTTGAGTTCATTGTCGCGCTCGGCCTTGCGGGCCTCGTCATGGCGGTCCAGCGCCCGATAGAAACTGCGATCCTTCGACCGACGCGGCGCATAGATGCCATCCGCTTCACCCTCAAGAGACTGCCGCAAGCGAGAGAGGCCGGTGAGGCCGGAGGCGGCGGAAAACAACAGGCTGCCGATCTCGCCGCCACTGTGCAGCATGGCGGTCGCTCCCTGGCGCAACCGGAGGGAATCGAGGCCAAAGGCGCGTTCGAAGACGTCTCGGCTCAAATTGCCGAGGAATGGCGCCAAGGCATCTTCCGCAAGCGGCGTCTCCTTATCGTCAGGCGCGAGCAAAGTGTTCTTGCGCCCGCGGCGGCGGCGGAAAGCGAGCATGGCACCGTCCCGCGCGCTGATTGTCGCGCCGACACGCAGGCTCGTCGGCTCGTGCAGGAAGCTTTGTTCGGCCGCAGCGGGGAAGCCGAAAAGCAGATCGGAAATGGCGCTGAGCGCCGAGGACTTTCCGGCCTCGTTCGGCCCGTAGATGACATGCAGTTTCGCGCCGGCGCGAAAATCGAGCGTGCGCTCGGTCAGCGCGCCGTAGCGGAGAATGTCGAGCCGGTCGAAGCGCATGGGTCAGCCCGCCCCCTGCCCGCGCGCCAGCAGCAATTGCCGCGCCTCCTCCATCAACATCTCGACGGAATCGTCAAGCGGCAACTCCGCCGCGCCCAGGCCGGACGGCAAGCGCATCGCGATCTCACTGACAAGCTTTTCCGCTTCCGCGACAATATCCGCATCACCGGCATGTTCGGTCAGCAATTGGCCGAGATCGAGTGTGCCGTTGGCCTCGACAGCGCTCGCGACGGGCGGCTCCAGCCGCAGCTCCAGCTTCTCCAGCCAGATATCCTCATGCACGCGATGGCAGGCGGCCTCGACTTCGTCACGCCATTGCTGGCGATTGGCCGCAATAGTGCCCTGCAATGGCGTAATGCCCGACAGCCGGACGCGCAGCGCCGTCATGCGCCCCGCCATATCATCGGCAAGCGGCTGCACCGCCTGTTCGATACGGCGCAGGATTGCGGCCTGATCATCCTCCGGATCGACGGCAATATCGGCTTGCGCGAACCGCGCCTCGTCGACAATCAGGCGTTCGTGGCTGACGCGGCCGTCGTCGACCGTGACCAGCACGGCGCCCTTTGCTCCACGCTCGCGAATGCTGCGGCCCTGCAGGTTGCCAGGAAAAACCACCAGCGGGTCGCTCGCCACCACCTCATAGTCGTGCACATGGCCAAGCGCCCAATAATCATAACCACGCGAACGCAAATCATCGACCGAGCACGGCGCGTAGGGCGCATGCGGCTCGCGGCCGGTCAGCGAAGTATGGAGAATGCCGATGTTGAACCAGCCGTGCACCGGCGCTGGATAGGCGAGCGCCAGATTGTCGTTGGCCGAGCGTTCGGCAAAGCCCTGCCCGTGCAGCGCCACCTGCAACCCATCCAGCTTGACGGAGCCGGGCTTGTTGGTCGGGAATTCATGGACATTGGCCGGCAGCGTAATGGTCTTGGTGATGACGCTTGCCGCATCGTGATTTCCACGCAGCAAATAGACCCGAATACCAGCCCGCTCCAGCCGCGCCATTTCCCGATTGAAAAACAGGCCGATCTTGTTGTCCTTCCAATCGCCATCATAGACATCGCCGGCAATGAGGAAGAAATCGACCGCTTTCTCGATCGCCAGCCCTACCAGCGTCGAAAAGGCCTTACGGCTCGCTTCCACGAAGACGGCGGCAATAGCCGCATCTTTCAACGCCAGCCCCTGAAAAGGACTGCCGAGATGCAGATCGGCGGCGTGGATGAAACTGAAAGAGGGCATAAGCTCCGGTCATCGTCAGATAGCTGGCATCTTCTTTTAGGGAAATACGCAGCCGATGAACACCATGCGGAAGAGGTCATCCAACGCTTTCGTCTATTGTCACGCCCTGTCATGCTCCTATGTCACGCGATTGCGATCCTGCAACGTCGTCACAGGCTTGTCCGCACTCTGAGCGGCTGGTAGTGCCTTGGCATTTCATCACGAGGGGAGACAGTTCCATGAAACACGATGCTTTCGGCCGCACGCCTTTTATCGTTACGAATGTGGGCTTCGGCGCCTGGCAGATCGGCGGCGCCTGGGGCGATGTCAGCGAGGCCGATGGCCGCGCCGCCCTGAATGCCGCGCTCGACGCCGGCATGACCTTCATCGACACGGCTGACGTCTATGGCGATGGCCGCTCCGAAAAGATCATCGCCGATGTGCTGAAGGCTCGCGGCGGTACGCGCCCGATGGTCGCGACCAAGGCCGGCCGCCGGCTCAACCCGCACGTCGCCGATGGCTACACCAAGGCCAATCTCGAGGGCTTCATCGATCGCAGCCTGAAAAACCTTGGCGTCGACAGCCTGGACCTGGTGCAATTGCATTGCCCGCCGACCGAGGTGCTCTATCGCCCCGAAGTCTTCGCCGGGCTCGACGAACTGCAGAAGGCCGGAAAGATCAAGGGATACGGCGTCAGTGTCGCGCTGGTCGAGGAAGCGCTGAAGGCGATCGAATATCCGGGCGTGCTCAGCATCCAGATCATCTACAACATCTTCCGCCAGCGGCCCGACCATCTGTTTTTCAAGGAAGCCAGGCGCAAGAATGTTGCGGTCATCGCCCGCGTGCCGCTGGCCTCCGGCCTGCTTTCCGGCAAAATCACCCGCGATACCCAGTTCTCCAGCGACGATCATCGCAACTTCAACCGCCACGGTGAGGCCTTCGATGTCGGCGAAACCTTTGCTGGCGTGCCGTTCGAGGTCGGCCTGCAGGCGGTCGAGGAAGTCCGCAAGCTCGTCCCCGCAGGCACCAGCATGGCGGCTTTTGCGCTGCGCTGGATCCTGATGAGCGACGCAGTCACGGTCGTCATCCCCGGAGCCCGCAATGCCGAGCAGGCCAGGGCAAATGCGGCGGCGGCTGACCTTGCGCCGCTTTCAGCCGATGTCATGGCGGCAACGCGGGAGATCTACGAACGCCTGATCGCTCCGCACGTTCATCACCGCTGGTAGCGATAGGAGTCGCTGGGAAAACACATGGCTTCTTTGAAGCGCCTCGCCTAAAGCTCGTCGCGATTTTTCAGATTCGCTCCGACGCTTTAGCTCTTTGTTTTTGCATGTCGTTCTCGCAAAACCGCCGCACACTTTTGCGCGACATGCATCAGAGCCGCCGGATGTTCCGAGAAGCCACTGAACGGAAAAAAAGGGGCCCGAAAGTTCGGACCCCTATACCTTCCACCTCCAAAATCATCTTCTGGGAGGCGGGTGGAAACGAGTATCAGCCGTTGACGGCGTCCTTCAGGCCCTTGCCGGGCGTGAACTTCGGCACGTTGCGAGCCGCGATATCAACCTCAGCGCCGGTGGACGGGTTACGGCCCTTCGTAGCTGCACGGTGGGAAACGGTGAAGCTGCCGAAACCTGCGAGACGAATGTCGCCGCCCTTCTTCAGTTCAGACTGCACGGTATCGAAAACAGCGTCAACAGCGGAAGCAGCGTCAGCCTTCGTGATACCGGCCTTCTCGGCCACTGCGGACACGAGCTCATTCTTGTTCATGTTTCCACCCCTTTCTCTGGTATGAAACGACTCATCTTGTAAGCGGGGCGCAGAATACGAGTGCTCCAGCCCGCCGCAACCCCCAAAAGCCCTGCAAATCAAGGAAAAGCAAGCGCCGCCAAAAGCTTTTCACAAAAAAAGACCGGCAAAAATGCCGGTCTTTTCTGGTTTTATGTCAATTCGGCGCAAATGAGGCTCAACCAAGCCTAGTGGGCGATGGCCGCCCCCACATCATCGACGCCTTCAACCGTTGCGATCACGGGCGTTTCGACGGTGCCGTCCCATTCGATCGGCTCGGGCCTGCGCACGAGCGCATGCTTGATTACCTCGCCCATGCGGGATACCGGGACGATCTCCATGTTGTTCTTCACGTTGTCCGGAATCTCCGCCAGATCCTTGGCGTTTTCCTCCGGAATCAGCACCTTCTTGATGCCGCCGCGAAGCGCTGCAAGCAGCTTTTCCTTCAGGCCGCCGATCGGCAGCACGCGGCCGCGCAGCGTGATTTCACCGGTCATGGCGACATCCTTGGAAACCGGGATGCCGGTCATGATCGAGACGATGGCGGTCGCCATGGCAACGCCGGCCGAGGGGCCATCCTTCGGCGTCGCACCTTCCGGCACGTGCACGTGGATGTCGCTCTTGTCGAAGAGCGGCGGCTGGACGCCGAAATCGACGGCGCGCGAGCGGACATAAGAAGCCGCCGCGGAAATCGATTCCTTCATGACTTCCTTCAGGTTGCCGGTGACCGTCATGCGGCCCTTGCCCGGCATCATCACGCCTTCGATCGTCAGCAGCTCGCCGCCGACTTCCGTCCATGCGAGGCCCGTTACGACACCGACCTGATCGTCCCGCTCGGCTTCGCCATGGCGGAAGCGCGGAACGCCGAGATATTCATCGATATTCGCAGCGGTGACCGCGACGGACTTGGTCTTGCCCTTGATGATCTCGGTGACCGCCTTGCGGGCGAGCTTCATCAATTCGCGTTCGAAGTTACGCACACCGGCTTCACGGGTATATTGCTGGCTGATCGCCATCAGGGCGTCGTCGCTGACCGAAAATTCATTCGGCTGCAGCGCATGTTCCTTAATGGCCTTCGGCAGCAGGTGCCGCTTAGCGATTTCGCGCTTCTCGTCTTCGGTGTAGCCGGCGATACGGATGATCTCCATGCGGTCCATCAGCGGCGCAGGGATGTTCAGCGTATTCGCCGTCGTGATGAACATCACATCAGACAGATCATATTCGACTTCCAGGTAGTGATCCATGAAGGTCGAGTTCTGCGCCGGGTCCAGCACTTCCAGCAAAGCCGAAGACGGATCGCCGCGATAGTCCTGGCCGAGCTTATCGATCTCGTCGAGCAGGAAGAGCGGGTTAGACTTCTTGGCCTTCTTCATCGACTGGATGACCTTGCCGGGCATCGAGCCGATATAGGTGCGGCGGTGACCGCGGATTTCAGCTTCGTCCCGAACGCCACCAAGCGCCATGCGAACGTACTCACGGCCGGTCGCCTTGGCGATCGACTGAGCGAGCGAGGTCTTGCCGACGCCCGGAGGGCCGACGAGGCACAGGATCGGGCCCTTGATCTTGGTGGCACGAGCCTGAACGGCCAGATATTCGACGATGCGCTCCTTGACCTTCTCGAGACCGAAATGATCGGCTTCGAGGATCTTCTCGGCATTGTTCAGATCGGTCTTGATCTTCGATTTCTTATGCCAGGGGATACCCAGCAACCAGTCGAGATAGTTGCGCACGACGGTAGCTTCCGCAGACATCGGGCTCATCTGACGCAGCTTCTTCAGCTCCGTATCGGCCTTTTCCTTGGCTTCCTTGGAGAGCTTCGTCTTCGAGATGCGCTCTTCCAGTTCGGCCATCTCGTCGCGGCCTTCCTCGCCGTCGCCAAGTTCCTTCTGGATCGCCTTCATCTGCTCATTCAGGTAGTATTCGCGCTGGGTCTTCTCCATCTGGCGCTTGACGCGCGAGCGGATACGCTTTTCGACCTGCAGAACCGAAATCTCGCCTTCCATGAAGCCGAGCGCCTTTTCTAGGCGGCCCTTGACGCTAGTGGTTTCCAGCATCTCCTGCTTCTCGGTGATCTTGATCGACAGGTGCGAAGCAACGGTATCGGCGAGCTTCGAATAGTCGTCGATCTGGCTGGCCGCACCGACCACTTCCGGCGAAATCTTCTTGTTGAGCTTCACGTAGCTTTCGAATTCCGAAACGACCGAGCGGCTCAGCGCTTCCAGTTCGACCGGATCTTCATTCGGCTCATTCAGGACATGGCCGAGGGCTTCGTAAAAATCCTCGCGGCCCGTGTAAGAATCGATCTCTGCGCGTGCCCGACCTTCGACCAGCACCTTGACGGTGCCATCGGGGAGCTTCAGGAGCTGCAGCACATTGGCTACGGTGCCAACCCTATGAATTGCGTCCGGGGCGGGATCGTCGTCGCTGGCGTTGATCTGGGTGACGAGCATGATCTGCTTGTCGGACCCCATGACCTCTTCAAGCGCCCGGATGGACTTCTCCCGTCCGACGAACAGCGGCACGATCATGTGGGGGAAAACCACGATGTCGCGCAATGGCAATACCGGATAGGCAATGCTCTCATTTGCCGCAGACGTTTTCTTAGTCATGTCATTTCCTTTCCGTCGTCCCGTTCCCGGGCTCTCTGCCGGCTTGGGGGGGAATTAGCCGGCTCTCTCACTTGGGTTAGAAGTGGAGTTTCACATCAATCATTTCAAGTCGTGCAAGACGCGCCGTCGGGTCACGAAAACGCGCATATCACGAGGAGGAACGCACAACAAACACCGGACCCCGGCTACTCGAACATCGCCGGCAACGCGGTTCGCGGACGCAAATCCACATATCCGCCGATGATCTCCAGAATCACGCCATCATGGCCGCGGCGGGCGCTCTTAACAACCGGTCTAGTCGGCGTCCCATCAAGCTTATCCCGGACTTTATCAGGAAACTGCACGATTTTTCAAATAGAAAGGGGCCCGTCAACGACGAGCCCCGAAATTAAGCCGCAAATCTGGCGATCAGGCGGTGGCGTTGGCCTTTTCTTCCTGCCGATCAGCATAAATGTAAAGCGGACGGGCAGAGCCGCGAACGACCTCTTCGGAGATGACCACTTCGCGAACACCTTCCAGCGCCGGCAAATCGAACATGGTGTCGAGCAGGATCTTTTCCATGATCGAGCGCAGGCCGCGAGCGCCGGTCTTGCGCACGATCGCCTTGCGAGCGATTTCGCGCAACGCATCCTCGTGGAAGGTCAGCTCGACGTCTTCCATCTCGAACAGGCGCTGATACTGCTTGACGAGCGCGTTCTTGGGTTCCGACAGGATCTGGATCAATGCATCCTCGTCCAGGTCTTCCAGCGTCGCCAGAACAGGCAGACGGCCGATGAATTCCGGGATCAGGCCGAACTTGACCAGGTCTTCCGGCTCCAGTTCGCGCAGCACTTCGCCAACACGGCGGTCATCGGGCGCCTTGACTGCGGCACTGAAGCCGATCGAGGTCTTTTCGCCGCGGGCGGAGATGATCTTGTCGAGACCAGCAAAAGCGCCGCCGCAGATGAACAGGATGTTCGTCGTGTCAACTTGCAGGAATTCCTGCTGCGGATGCTTGCGGCCACCCTGGGGAGGAACCGAAGCGACCGTGCCTTCCATGATCTTCAACAGCGCCTGCTGGACGCCTTCGCCCGACACGTCGCGGGTGATCGACGGGTTGTCCGACTTGCGCGAAATCTTGTCGACTTCATCGATGTAGACGATGCCGCGCTGGGCGCGCTCGACGTTGTAGTCGGCAGCCTGCAGCAGCTTCAGGATGATGTTTTCGACATCTTCACCGACATAGCCGGCTTCGGTCAGCGTCGTTGCGTCAGCCATGGTGAAAGGCACGTCGATGATGCGGGCCAGCGTCTGCGCAAGATAGGTCTTGCCGCAGCCGGTCGGTCCGACGAGCATGATGTTCGACTTCGCCAATTCGACATCGCCGTTCTTGGACGCATGTGCGAGACGCTTGTAGTGGTTGTGAACGGCCACCGACAGGATCTTCTTCGCCTGCCTCTGGCCGATGACGTATTCGTCGAGAACCTTGATGATATCCTGCGGTGTCGGCACGCCGTCACGGGATTTCACCATCGAGGATTTGTTTTCCTCGCGGATGATGTCCATGCAGAGCTCGACGCACTCATCGCAGATGAAGACGGTCGGTCCGGCGATCAGCTTCCGCACTTCATGCTGGCTCTTGCCGCAGAATGAACAATACAGGGTATTCTTGGAGTCGCCGCCGTTGCTGCCGCTGACTTTGCTCATATCATTTTCCTTCCAGCACGCCGCTGATTTTCAGATTGAAATCGCGGTCCACTCACTGCGCCCACCGGACCTGCCCCTCGTTTCATCAGCAGATCGCGGCGCTCTTCGGGGTACTGAACGTAGCCCAGACCACATACCCGGGCTGCGGTGGCAACGAATCCCCCTTCGAATGCCGAATGCTATGTCATAAATTCGCTACATAGCATTAACGCTTACTATTACCGTGTTCTACACCACATTAAACCCCTATTCGATCACAAATGGGATAGAACTGTGGCGTAGAAGACACCGCCCTTGGATAACTCAGGCGGGGGTTTCCCCTTCCATTTCAGTACGGGACGTCAGCACCTTGTCGATCAGACCCCAATCCTTGGCTTCCTCGGAGGACATGAAATGGTCACGATCGAGCGTCTGCTCCACCTCTTCGTAGGTACGGCCGCAATGTTTGACATAAACCTCATTCAGGCGGCGCTTCATCTTGATGATGTCGCGGGCGTGACGTTCGATGTCCGAAGCCTGCCCCTGGAAACCGCCGGAAGGCTGGTGAACCATGATGCGCGAATTCGGCGTCGCGAAACGCATGTCCTTATCGCCGGCCGCCAGCAGCAGCGAGCCCATGGACGCCGCCTGGCCGATGCAAAGCGTCGATACGGCGGGCTTGATGAACTGCATGGTGTCGTAGATTGCCATGCCGGCCGTGACGACGCCGCCCGGCGAATTGATGTAGAGCGCGATCTCTTTCTTCGGGTTTTCCGCCTCGAGGAAAAGAAGCTGGGCGCAGACCAGCGTTGCCATCTGATCTTCGACCGGGCCTGTCAGGAAGATGATGCGTTCCTTCAGCAGGCGAGAATAGATGTCGTAAGACCGTTCCCCGCGGTTGGTCTGCTCAACAACCATCGGCACCAGAGCCATAGCTGTATCGACTGGATTTCTCATGTGCGTCCTTTACCAAACTTGCCCCGACGGCGAAATGCCGGGAATCGAATAAAATCCCTTACCCTACATAGAGTGTCACTGCCCTGCACTTCAAGACGCGCGACAGGATAACGTCAAAAAGGACTAATGGCCCAGGAGATGTTGAGGAAGCGTTTCTAACCGCTGATTTCCCCCTGCCAATAGATCCGATGATGCACTGCGCGCGGTCCACCGCTTTTCCCAACTGCAGGGTGAACGAAAGATGAAACGCAGACGAGGTTGGCACAGCATCAATCCGATGCGCAGGTAAAATTTACCAAGCGACTTAAGGAACTCACCATCTTATTCAGCGATGATGCCTCCATTGCAAGCGTTACCGCGTCCCTTGCGCAGACGATATACGCGCCACGGTAAAGGAGAAACGCATATCGTGCTCAATATCACCACGGGCCTCACCATCTGGTGTTCGGAGGCGCTTACGCTCGCAACCGTGCTTTTCTTTGCCTGGCGGCATGATCGCCAGACGCCTGCCTATTTGATGTGGGCGCTGGGCTTCACCGTCAGCGCCGTCGGGTTCGCGCTTGTGGCAGCGCGCGGTTTCATTCCGGACTTCCTGTCGATCGAAGTCGGCAACGGCGTCGCCCTGCTCGGCGAAAGCGCGTGGATCGCGGGCTTTTGCTGGCTGGACAATCGCAGGCTGGACTGGCGGGCGCTGTTCCCGCCGCTCATCTGGTTTGCCGGCGTCGAACTGCCTTGGATTCACGAGAGCTACGTCAATCGCGTCATCCTTTACGATCTCGCCGGCGCTGTCGGCGCGACGCTGCTCGCCTCTTCGATTCGCCCGGCGGAAGGCCGGCGCGAGGGGGTGCGCGGTCAGCTCGGCTTCGTTTTCATGGCGCTCGCCTGCCTTTGCTTCGTTTCCGCCATATCGATGACGCTTCTGCAGCCCAGCCTCCAGGATGCGCTGAACTATCGCAGCTACTCCGCCCTTGGCAGCGCGCTGCTGATCACAACGGCAATCGCGCTCAGCGGCAGGCTGATGATGGAACGATCCGAACGACGCTGGCGGGCGATCTCGATCACGGATACGCTGACGGGCGTTTTGAACCGACGCGGCCTGCAGGACTTTTTCGAGCTTGTCGCCGGAAAGCCTAAGAAAGACTCGCAGAAGATCGCCACGCTGCTATTCGATCTCGATCATTTCAAGGCGATCAACGACCGTTATGGTCACCAGACGGGCGATATCGTGCTTGCCGAATTCGCGCGTATCGGACGGCAGTTCGTGCCTCGCAGCGGCGCATTCGGCCGCATGGGCGGCGAAGAATTCACCGCCTTCATCCTTGTCGACGACCAGGCGGAGGCGGAGGCGATCGCCGAGACTATCCGCACGGAGTTCTGCCGGGTGCCGCTGCTTGCCGGCCGCTCATTGGTGCCGGCGACCGTCAGTATCGGCCTGGCGATCATGCCATGCGAAACCGCGAATTGGGATCGGCTGGTTTCCGCCGCCGATCGGGCGCTTTATGCCGCCAAGCGCGCCGGCCGCAATTGCACGATCGTCTTCAGCGAGGCTGAAGCGGCAATGGCTACGGATACGCCGCCCGATCCGAACGGCGGTGAACTTGTGCCGACGCTCGACGATCAAATCCATGCGCTGCGCCGCCTCGGCACTTTGTCGCGGATGTAACGGTCTTTTCCCGGCCGATTTATTCCGATAATCCTTTCGTCATGACCACATCCTCCGTTTTCTCCATCGATCCCGTGGCGCGTCGCGTGTCCCTCAATGCCCGCGATCCCGCCTTCTACAACAATCCGAATGCCGTCTATGCCGCCTTGCATGCCGAATGTCCCACCTTCTATTGGGAACAGCAGCAGCAATGGTATTTCACCGGCTATGATCACGTGAACGGCCTGCTGCGCGACCGCCGCTTCGGCCGGCAGATCCTGCACATCGCCGACCGCGAAGAACTCGGCCTCCCTGCGCCGCAGCCGCACCTGAAGAACTTCGATCTTGCCGAACAGCATTCGCTTCTCGAAATCGAGCCGCCGGAACACACGCGGCTCAGAACCCTCGTCAATCGCGCCTTCGTCTCCCGTCACGTCGAGAAGATGAAGCCGGAGCTGGCGGAGCTCGCCAACCGGCTGATCGACAATTTCGAGAAAAAAGGCGAAGTCGAACTGCTGTCGGCCTTTGCCGACATCATTCCCGTCACGATGATCGCCCGTATGATCGGCATTCCGGAAGAGATGGGGCCACAGTTGCTGAAATGGTCGCATGCCTATGTGCGCATGTACATATTCGGCCGTACGCCCGAGGACGAGATTGCTGCCGATCAGGCGGCCAAGGAATTTGCCGACTACGTGAAAACAGTCATTCGCGAGCGCCGCGCCAATCCGCGCGACGATCTCCTCACGCATATGATCACCACAGAGCATAAGGGCCAGTATCTGACGGAAGACGAGCTGGTCTCGACGACGATCGTGCTGCTCAATGCCGGCCATGAGGCGACGGTGCACCAGATCGGCAATTCCGTTCGCGTCATTCTGGAGAGCGGCTACGCACCGGCCGAGCTCTTCAAGGACGAGGCGACGACGGAGCGTACGGTCGAGGAAACCCTGCGCATCTGCGCGCCTGTGCATGTATTTCAGCGCTGGTGCCTGGAGCCGGCCGAGATCGACGGTGTTTCCTTCCAGCGTGGCGACAAGGTGGCGCTGATTCTCGCCGCCGCCAATCTGGACCCAACGAAATTCTCCAATCCCCTCGCCTTCAAACCCGACCGCAATGAAGCGCCCAACCTCTCCTTCGGCGCCGGCATCCACTTCTGCATCGGCGCGCCGTTGGCGCGGCTGGAACTGAATGCGGTGCTGCCGATCCTGTTCGAGCGCCTGCGCGGCCTGAAGCTCAAGAAGACGCCGGAGGTCAAGGACCTCTATCAATTCCACGGCCTGGACAAGCTCGAATTGACCTGGTGATTTAAGTTCGACGGCGTTGATGTCGTTCAAAGCCGGGTCACGAAACCTCGCCCAAAATGCAAAATGGCGTGCCGGGCAGGCGCGCCATCGCAAAATCACTGGGAAGCAGGAGACGCCCGCCTCTGCCATATCAGCCGTAACGGCCGGTGATGTAATCTTCCGTGCGCTTGACCTTCGGCGCCTGGAAAATCTGTTCGGTCGGGCCGTATTCGATCAGCTCGCCGAGATACATGAAGGCGGTGCTGTCGGAGATGCGGCTTGCCTGCTGCATGTTGTGCGTGACGATGACGATCGTGAACTCGCCCTTCAACTGCGATACCAATTCTTCGACCTTGGCGGTCGAGATCGGGTCGAGAGCCGAGGTCGGCTCGTCGAGAAGCAGAACTTCCGGACGCAGAGCGATGGCGCGGGCGATGCAGAGACGCTGCTGCTGGCCGCCGGAAAGGCCAAGTCCGCTCTGGTGCAGCTTTTCCTTCACTTCACTCCACAACGCTGTTTCCGTCAGCGCCGCTTCGACGCGGACGTCCATTTCCGCCTTGGAGATCTTCTCATAAAGGCGGATGCCGAAAGCGACGTTTTCATAGATCGACATCGGGAATGGCGTGGGCTTCTGGAACACCATGCCGACCTTGGCGCGCAAATCGTTCAGATCGACGTCCTTGGCGAGAATATTGCGTCCGTCCAGCCGAATCTCACCCGAAACCGTCTGGCCTGGATAGAGATCATACATCCGGTTGAAGGTGCGCAGCAGCGTGGACTTACCGCAACCCGAAGGGCCGATGAAGGCCGTAACCGCATTTTTGCGGATGTTCATATTCACACCCTTCAGAACGCGATGGCCGTTCTGATAGGTGAAATCGAGGTTCTTCACCTCAAGTTTCGCGAGCGTGCCGAGACCTGACTGGGAAACGGCGTCCTTCCCCGGCTGTGCGTTGACGCTCTGGAAATTGCTGTCGCTCATGTTCATGGCTTCATTCCTATCGTTCGGCGGCTGCGTCACTGGCGGCGCCCACTCAAGACACGGGCAAGGATGTTGAGGGCAAGGATGGCAACGGTGATGATCAGCGCGCCGGCCCAGGCAAGTTGTTTGAGATCCTCGCCGGCATCGGCGGCGAGCGTATTGATGGCAACCGGCAGCGTGGCGATCGGACCGGTCAGGCCTGCATTCATGAATTTGCTGTAACCGGCCGTGAAGAGAAGCGGCGCGGTTTCGCCGCTGATACGGGCGACAGCCAGCAGGATGCCCGTGAGGATGCCCGTCCAGGCGGAACGGTAGATCACCATCATCATGGATTTCCAGCGCGGCGCGCCGAGCGCAGCGGTCGCCTCACGGAGCGCATTTGGCACCAGCAACAGCATGTCCTGCGTCGTGCGGTTGACGACCGGAAGGGCGATCAGCGCCAGCGCGAGGATGCCGGCGATGGCAGAGTTGCCGTGCATGGGCACGACCACGAGGCCGTAGACGAACACACCGATGATGATCGACGGTGCGGAGAGCAGGATGTCGTTGATGAACTTGGCAGCCTCGGCAAGCTTGGTGCCGTTGGCATATTCCACCAGATAGGTGCCGGCGAGAATGCCGATCGGCGCAGCGATCAGGATGGCGCAGCCCGTGACCAGCACAGTGCCGTAGATTGCGTTGATCAGGCCGCCGCGCGAGCCCTGGGCTGGGATCGACATGGTGAACACGTCGAGGCTGAGAGCCGATACGCCGCGATAAAGCAGGGTTACAAGGATCACGCTGAGAAAGAATATGCCGAGAATGGCCGCGAGGAAGGACAAGGCCATCATCACCCGGTTCTTTGCATACCGCCTCGACACAAGATTCTGACGAATTGCATTTTCCATGGTTTTTTCCTCAGAGCGAATCGCCACGGCCGATCATCCATCTCGCCACTGCAAGCACGCAGAAGGAAAGGACGAACAGAAGCAGGCCGAGCGCAATCAAGCTCGACAATTGCAGACCGTCGGCATCGCCGAAGTTGTTCGCGATCTGGGCGGAAATGGTAGTTGACGGCGAGATGATCGACGATTGCAGACGGCTAACCGAGCCTACAACGAAGGTGACAGCCATGGTTTCGCCAAGCGCGCGGCCGAGGCCGAGCATGATGCCGCCGACAAGGCCGCGACGCGTATAGGGGATGAGGATGTGGCGAGCCACTTCCCATGTGGTCATGCCCATGCCGTAAGCGGATTCACGCAGCATCGGCGGCACGGTGCTGAACACGTCGCGGGAGATCGCGGTGATGAACGGCAGGATCATGACGGCCAGCACGAGGCTTGCCGTCAGCAGGCCGACGCCCGGCGCCGGCGGCTGGAACAGCAGGCCGATCAACGGCACCTGGCCTATCGTCATCATAAGGAAGGGCAGGACATAGTTCTGCATCAACGGCACGAGAATAAACAGACCGACGATGCCGTAGATAATGGAGGGAACGCCGGCCAGAAGCTCGATGGCCGTGCTGATCGGACGACGCAGGCTGCCGGGGCAGAGTTCCGTGAGGAAGATGGCGATGCCGATGCCGAGCGGAATGGAAATCAGCATGGCAATGATCGAACTCACCAGCGTACCGACCACGGCAGGCACGGCACCATAGATATCGACTGGAGCACTCCACTTGGTACCCCAGAGGAACGAAAACCCGAAGGTCTGGAAGGTTGGCAAGGCATCGATGACAAGAACGGCAAGAAT
The DNA here is from genome assembly GCF_029714285.1 of Rhizobium sp. CB3090. NCBI lineage: Bacteria > Pseudomonadati > Pseudomonadota > Alphaproteobacteria > Hyphomicrobiales > Rhizobiaceae > Rhizobium > Rhizobium sp. CB3090. The sequence goes on along the minus strand of NZ_CP121662.1, from coordinate 920,735 downwards.
TGCCAACAGCAGAAGCACGACAAGAGTAGCCGAGCCAAGCGTCATAAAATAGAAAATCCGATCCTGCATCCGGAATTTTCTGGTGGCGGCGGTGGTATCCAGAGCCTGGAAGCCAGCCGTCTGAGTCGCATCAGCCATCGATTTCCCCTTGTCCTGTCACGAAAGGCGGACAGGGCCATTGCCCGGTCCGCCGCAACTTCACATCCAGCACAAATTATTTCGTGCCGAAGTCCTGCTTCCAGGACTTCTCGACAACCTCTGCAACATTGTCCGGGACCGCGAGATACGACAGGGCCGTCGCGTCCTTCTGGCCGTTCTCATAGGCCCACTTGAAGAACTTCAGAGCCTCTTCGTTCTTAGCAGCATCGGCCGGTTTCTTGTAGAGCATAACCCAGGTCGAAGCTGCAATCGGCCAGCTCTTTTCGCCCGGCTGATTGGTGATGATCAGGTTGAAGTTCTTGGCATGCGCCCAATCTGCGTTGGAAGCAGCAGCCTTGAAGGTGTCGAGGCTCGGCTCGATAACCTTGCCGGCAGCGTTCTTCATCTTCGCGAAACCGATGTGGTTGGCGACGACGTAAGAATATTCAACGTAGGAGATCGAACCAGCCGTCTGGTTGACAGTGGTGGAAACGCCTTCGGAACCCTTGGCGCCGAAGCCGACCGGCCATTCAACCGCCGTGTTCGAGCCGACCTTTTCCTTCCACTCCGGCGAAACCTTCGACAGGTAATCGGTGAAGTTGAAGGTCGTGCCCGAGCTGTCGGCGCGATAAACGACGGAGATTGCCGTGGAAGGCAGCTTCAGCTCGGGGTTGAGGGCCTTGATGGCCGCATCGTCCCACTTGGCGATCTTGCCGAGGAAGATGTCGCTCAGCGTCTTGCCGTCGAGAACGAGTTCGCCCGGCTTTACGCCTTCAATGTTGTAGGAAACGACGATGCCGCCGGAGATCATCGGGAACTGGGCAATGCCGTTCTTCTCGAGGTCAGCGTCGCTCATCGGCTTATCCGAAGCGCCGAACACGATGGTCTTGTCAAGGAGCTGCTTGATGCCGGCGCCCGAACCGACCGACTGGTAGTTGACGACATTGTTCGTCGCAGCCTTATAGCCTTCGGCCCACTTGGACAGAACCGGCGCGATGAAGCTCGAGCCGGCGCCCGTGATGTCGGCAGCAGAGGCCGAGACGGACATAGCCGCGATGAAGCCTGCAGTCAGGCAAAGCGAACGAAATTTCTGTTGCAACATGATTGAACTCACTTCCCAGAGTGATGAAAGGATTGCGAGCAGGAGATTAGCGTGGAGCGCCCCATTGGTTCGTACCCCCACCTCAATCTCCTGGCGACAGTGATGCCTCTAATCTCGCAGTGTTTCAGTTTGATGACAGTTTGGTGAAAGGCCAGTGACACAACTTGCGGCAATGAAAATGGCCGTCGCCCGGCCGTGCGATGAATACCTGCCCACATCCCAACAAGGCTCGCCTTTACGGATTAATCCGATCGCTTGGCGGCGGGATTAGCAGCGCCTTCAAAGACGGATTACATAATCCTTTCGAGTCGTTTCAATGACTTCCCACGTCCCTTTGAAGCCGGGTCTCAGAATCATCCGATCGCCGGCGCGCAGATGAAAAGTCTCGCCATTTTCGGCGGTGACGACCGAATAACCGGAAAGAATGTGGAAATACTCCCACTCGTCATAGACGATTTGCCATTTTCCGGGGGTCGCCTCCCATATGCCGGCATAGAGGCCACCGTCGGCTTCCTCGACGTTCCAGGTGCGGAACTTTGGCGCACCGGAAAGGACGCGATCGTCAGCGGGAGCGCCGGCTTCCGGCTCGATGCCGTCCTGGCCCAATCGTAAATATGTTGTCATAAATCCTCCGTCCCGATCCGGAAACGCTTCCGTGTCACACCTTCGCCAGCGCTTGTTCGAGGTCGGCGATGATGTCCTTGACATCTTCGATGCCGATCGACAGGCGTACGACATCGGGACCGGCGCCGGCGGCGATTTTCTGCTCGTCGGTGAGCTGTTTGTGCGTCGTTGAAGCGGGGTGGATGACCAGCGAGCGGGTATCGCCGATATTGGCGAGATGGGAAAAGAGCTCCAGGCCTTCCACCAAGCCCTTGCCCGCTTCATAGCCGCCCCTCAAACCGAAGGTGAAGACGGAACCCGCTCCCTTCGGCGAATAGCGCTGTTGCAGCGCATGGTTCGGATCGTCCTCAAGGCCGGCATAGTTCACCCAGGCCACCTTGGGCTGCTGTTTCAGCCAGCGGGCGACGGCGAGCGCATTGTCGGAATGGCGCTGCATGCGCAGCGGCAGCGTCTCTATGCCTGTGAGAAGCAGGAAGGCGTTGAAAGGAGAGATGGCGGGGCCGAGATCGCGCAGGCCGAGGACGCGGCAGGCTATGGCGAAAGCGAAATTGCCGAAGGTCGCATGCAGCACGATGTCGTTATATTCAGGCCTCGGCGTCGACAGCATTGGATAGTTGCCAGAGACCGACCAGTCGAAGGTGCCGCCATCGATTATCATGCCGCCCATGGAATTGCCGTGGCCGCCAATGAATTTGGTCAGCGAGTGCACGACGATGTCGGCGCCATGTTCCAATGGCCGGATGAGATAGGGAGTGGCCATGGTGTTGTCGACAATCAGGGGCAGGCCGTGCCTGCGGGCAACGGCGGCGATGGCCTCGATATCGACGAAGGTGCCGCCGGGATTGGCAAGACTTTCAATGAAGATGCCGCGGGTGCGGCTGTCGATCTCAGCCTCGAACGTGGCCGGATCGGCGGGGTCGGCCCAACGCACATGCCAATCGAAATTCCGGAATGAATGACCGAACTGGTTGACCGAGCCGCCGTAGAGCCGCCTGGCGGCGACGAAATTGTCGCCGGGCTGCATGATAGTGTGAAAAACGATCATCTGGGCGGCATGACCGGAGGCGACAGCAAGACCCGCCGTGCCGCCTTCGAGAGCGGCCACCCGCTCCTCGAGCACGGCTTGGGTCGGGTTCATGATGCGCGTGTAGATATTGCCGAACTGCTGCAGCCCGAAAAGTGCGGCGGCGTGGTCCGCATCCTGAAAGACGAAGGAGGTCGTCTGATAGATCGGCGTCGCGCGGGCGCCCGTCGTCGGGTCCGGCTGCGCGCCTGCATGGATCGCCAGCGTGTCGAAACCCGGATTATTCGTCGGCATACTTCTCTTCTCCCGCCCCTGTTGTGACGGGAGGATCATAACGTCTCAGGCTTGAAAGTTAACCGCGAACTTTGCCGAGCTTTTCCACCGGAGGGAAAAACCTGCCATCTTTCAGCGATATCGCATGTCAGGTTTTTCGCAGTCGGCGGCGCCCGCCAGCGTCAGGCGACCAGCCGCGGATATTCGATAGCCGGGCAGCGATCCATGACGACCTTGACGCCGGCCGCTTCCGCTCTTGCAGCGGCGGCATCGTCCCTTACGCCGAGCTGGCCCCAAATGACCGGTGGCCGCGGTTCGATCATGATCGTCTCTTCGACGACCGATCGCAGATATTCCGGCGCACGGAAAACATCGACCATGTCAACCGGTTCAGGGATATCGGCCAGATGGCCAAAAACCCATTGTCCGAAGATCTCCTTGCCGGCCTGTCCGGGATTGACGGGAATAACGCGATAGCCTCGCGCCATCAGATAGGCCATGACGCCGTTGCTTGGACGCGCGGGATTGGGCGATGCGCCGACAAGCGCGATGGTCCGCACGGATAAAAGAATGTCGGCGATATAAGAATCCTCATAACGGTCATGGTTCATCACAGAGCCTCCCATTGGATCACACTTGCGTTTTGCCACAAATCCGGAAACCACGGCCGCGGCTTTCGCGTATATATAAGCATTATAACAATTTCGAGGAGGATTGCTCCGATGAAAAAAATCGTTCTGCTGAGCCTGCTGATCGCCTCTGCGGCCACGCCGGCCTTGGCGATCTCGCGCTACAATTCCATGTCCTTCACCTGCGGCCAGGCGAAGGCGATCATCGACCGCGAACGGGCTGTCATCATGCGCTATCCGTCCTCCAGGGTGCGCAACATGACGCTTTATGATCGCTTCGTTTCAGACAGCAATGCCTGCGATACCGGCTTTTATGCCTATCAGGACTATATGCCCACCAAGGACCGAGCCGATTGCCCTGTCTATATCTGCCGGCCGTCGACCGATTTCGACGAGGATGATCTGATCATCCCGCGTCGATAGCAGCGACAGGTTGTCCGGCTTTCACGAAAGATGTGGCTCAGCCTGCAGGAAGCCTCGAATTTCCGACGCAGAGTGGTTCCTGCGCCCGCAATGAGTTTAGCCAACCGAAAGCAGCGGGATTCTTTCCATTACAATTTCTGCCTTCAATGGTACTACGATAACACCCTCACAGCGCTTTGGATGTTATCGAAATAACCCCGCGTCATGCGTTCACCCGGCATGCAATTTTTGTTCCCGCTTCATTCCCCTATAAATTAGAAACATCTCATGGTTGCGCAAACAAATCGAACAAACGAAGAACGCACAACCATGTTTTTCTATTGGGTTTATTGAAAGAAAGGACGGCCAGGCGCATGAAAACCCACACATTTTGTTGCCTTTTGGCGCATTGAGGCGCAAATGGCACCTGCATAGCCACAAATCGTCAAACCTTTGCCCGTTGCCGCGCAATCCCGAGGTCTCCTTGTCCGCTGACGTTATTGCACTCGTTCTCTTCGGCGCCCTGCTGCACGCAACATGGAACGCCATCATCAAGGCCGGAACGGACAAGTCGCTGGATGCTGCCATGGTTGCAGCCGGCGGCGCGGCAACCGCCCTGCCCTTTCTACCGTTTCTGCCATTGCCGGCTTCGGCCGCCTGGCCATTCATCGGCGCGTCGGCGATCCTGCAGTTCGCTTATTTTCAATTGGTCGCCGCGGCCTACCGCGCCGGCGACATCGGCCTCGTCTATCCGCTCATGCGCGGGGTGGCGCCGCTGATCATCGTGGCGACCAGTGGCTTTATCTTGCGGGAGGCGCTGTCCGGTGGCGCGCTGCTCGGCACGATGACGATCTGCGCCGGGATATTGACGCTTGCCTTCGAAGCCCGCAAGGGCGGCCGGCAGGCCATCGTGCTCGCTCTATCCAACGCGGTGGTCATCGCCACCTATACCTATGTCGACGGCATTGGCGCACGCCTTTCCGGCAATTCCATATCCTATACGCTGTGGATGTCGCTCCTACCGCCGGTACTCCTGTTCACCTGGGCGATCTCGCGGCGTGGCGTTTCCGTCGTCGCCGCCCACGTCCGCTACAACTGGTGGCGCGGGCTGATCGGCGGCGGCGGTTCGCTGACATCCTACGGCCTGGCATTGTGGGCGATGACAAAGGCTCCCGTCGCCATGGTGGCGGCGTTGCGCGAGACATCGATCCTGTTCGCGCTGGTGATTTCGGTGGTTATCCTGAAGGAGCGATCGAGCATCTGGCGCTATGTGGCCGGTGCCATTATTGCAGGGGGTGTATTGGTTCTGAGGCTGGCTTAGAGACAAGAAATATGTGGTATTAACACACCGTATATTTAACCTATTGATTTTAATCGGTAATTTTTCAGACTGCAAAATCTCCTCTTATTGACCTCCTCACCCATTCCCTTTATAAGCCGCACCAGATCGCAGCCTTTCCGGGCTGCTTTCTTTTTGGCGCGTGTTTCGCTCGCCAAACCAAGCAACAAGAAACGCCCTGATGCCTTCGGGCTCGGGGATCCAAAAGAGAGTATTCAACATGGCTACCTTCTCCCAGAAGCCTGCAGAGGTGGAGAAGAAGTGGGTTCTCATCGACGCCGAAGGGCTCGTCGTTGGCCGTCTCGCTTCTATCATCGCAATGCGTCTGCGCGGCAAGCATAAGGCTACCTTCACGCCGCACGTCGACGACGGCGACAATGTCATCGTCATCAATGCCGACAAGGTCGTCTTCACCGGCAAGAAGTACGAAGACAAGGTTTACTACTGGCACACCGGTTATGCCGGCGGCATCAAGGAGCGCACCGCTCGCCAGATCATCGAAGGCCGCTTCCCGGAGCGCGTTCTCGAGAAGGCTGTCGAACGCATGGTTCCGCGCGGCCCGCTCGGCCGTCGCCAGATGAAGAACCTGCGCGTCTACGCCGGCTCCAACCATCCCCATGAAGCCCAGCAGCCGGTCGTTCTCGACGTGGCCAAGCTGAACAAGAAGAACGTAAGGAGCGCCTGATAATGGCTGATCTCTCTTCCCTGAAGGATCTCGGCACGGCATCGGAAGCTGCTGCTCCGGTTCACGTCCGCAAGGTCGATTCGCTTGGCCGTTCCTACGCGACCGGCAAGCGCAAGGACGCCGTCGCCCGCGTTTGGGTCAAGGCCGGCTCCGGCAAGATCATCGTCAACGGCAAGGACTACACGGCATACTTCGCCCGTCCGGTTCTGCAGATGATCCTGCGTCAGCCGATCGTCGCTGCTGCCCGTGACGGCCAGTTCGATATCGTTGCAACCGTCGCCGGCGGCGGTCTCTCCGGCCAGGCCGGTGCCGTTCGCCACGGCCTGTCCAAGGCGCTGACCTACTTCGAGCCGGGCCTGCGCTCGGTCCTGAAGAAGGGCGGCTTCCTGACCCGCGACAGCCGCGTCGTCGAACGCAAGAAGTACGGCCGCGCCAAGGCGCGTCGTTCGTTCCAGTTCTCCAAGCGTTAATCGCTTATCCGAGATCGGATTTTGGAAAGGCCGGGTTCGCCCGGCCTTTTTTTCGTTGTGTTCAGTTATCGGAACTGCAATGCCCTCGGCGGTCGATGTTCCACATTGAGATGTGTCAGCGCTTTTTCTCTGTTATCGTATCATCAATCGGTGAGACAGGAATCAGACAGGGGCAGGCATGAGATCTACGAGATTGGGTTTGGTCTCTTCGCTGGCGCTTGCAGCCCTCTGCGCAACCGCGGCTCTTTCAGCGGATGCCGTAACGACGATCGAGGCGGCACCGGTCCCCATGGAAAGCATGCGGGATTTCCTTCAAGCCAATCCGCATTGCCGGCAATTTACCGACCAATGTTCGATCTGCGCCGTTGTCGACGGAAAGGCGCAATGTTCAACGCCGCAAATCGCCTGTGTGAAGCAAGCGTATCGATGCACACTGCCAGCAAGCAAATAGCGTTTGTAGCTCCGATGCTTGCATGCCACGTCTATGCCCTCTACTTCTCTTCGCCTTGGGAGACACGCTATGACACATGATCGTGCATCGCCTTTTGCCGCCACGCCGGAGCCGCCCTACTACATCGTCTCCTTTTCCTCCATCCGCACCGCGGGCGATCAGGGCTACGGTGCCATGGGAGAGAAAATGGAGGCGCTGGCGCTCGCTCAGGATGGTTGCTTCGGCCTTGAGAGCGCCAGACGCAGCGATGGCTTCGGCATCACCATTTCCTTCTGGCGGGATGAAAAAAGCATTCTGGCCTGGAAGAACGTCGTCTCGCATATGGCGGCTCAAAAGCTCGGGCGCGACCGTTGGTACGAGCAATATCAAGTCCGCGTCGCCCGGGTTGAGCGGGCCTATAGTTTCCATGCGAACAAAGGAGGAGAATCCCTTGCCGAGCACGTCGATTGATCACGCCTTTTCGGCAACAGGCCTGACGTCGGCTGCCAGCGATCCGACTTTTGCGGGGGCGCTCTCCTTCATGCGCCGGCGCTTCACCAAGTCGCTCGAGGGTGTCGATGCTGTCGTATGGGGCATTCCTTTCGATGCGGCGACATCCAATCGGCCTGGAACGCGCTTCGGGCCGCAGGCGATCCGTCGAGCCTCCGCGATCTTCGACAATGATCCGCAATATCCTTTCCACCGCGACCTCTTCGCCGAGATGGCCGTCATCGATTATGGCGATTGCCTGCTCGACTACGGCAACCATCAGGAGACGCCAGGGGAGATCGAGCGGCAAGCGAACACGATCCTCGATAGCGGCGCTTTTTTGCTCACGCTCGGCGGCGACCATTTCGTCACCTGGCCATTGCTGAAGGCGCATGCGGCCAAGCATGGCCCCTTGTCGTTGGTGCAGTTCGACGCACACCAGGACACATGGTTCGACGACGGCAAGCGAATCGACCACGGCTCCTTCGTCGCACGCGCTGCCCGTGACGGCTTGATCGATGTCAACCGCTCCATCCAGATCGGCATTCGCACGCACGCGCCGGAGGATTACGGCATTCGGCTTCTCTACGGCCATGAAGTCGAAGATATGAGCGCGGCCGACATTGCGTCGACGATCATCTCCCACACCAAGAGCGCGCCCGCCTACCTGACCTTCGATATCGACTGCCTCGATCCGGCCTACGCACCCGGCACCGGAACGCCGGTAGCCGGTGGCCCGTCGAGTGCGAAAATCCTGTCGGCGCTGCAGAGGCTGCATCAGCTCGACATCAGGGGTGCCGATATCGTCGAAGTTTCTCCGGCCTATGACCATGCCGACATCACCGCCATTGCGGGAGCGACAGTGGCAATGTATATGCTCGGTCTCCACGCGGAAAGGCGCGCGAGCAGCCGCTGATTGCAGCTGTTATCATTTTGAATCAACTCCATGGCAAACCGAGTCCGGAAACACTCTTAACCTATTGAAAGAGCAGGATTAAAATGGCACCGAAAATCTTCATCGACGGCGAACACGGAACCACGGGCTTGCAGATCCGCACGCGCATGGCCGACCGCCGCGATGTCGAGCTTCTGTCCATTCCGGAAGCCGAACGCCGCAATGCCGCGATGCGCGAAGACATGCTGAACAGCGCCGATATCGCCATTCTCTGCCTGCCCGACGATGCATCGAAGGAAGCAGTGAAGATGGTCTCGGCGAACAACAGGGTCCGCGTCATCGACACCTCCACCGCCCATCGCGTCAATCCCGGCTGGGCCTATGGCTTTGCCGAAATGGACAAGGAACAGGGCGACAAGATCAAGGTTGCCCGTTTCGTCGCCAATCCCGGCTGTTATCCCACCGGCGCCATCGGCCTCATCCGGCCGCTGCGCGCTGCCGGCATCCTGCCAGATGGCTATCCCGTCACCATCAATGCCGTTTCCGGCTATACCGGCGGCGGCAAGCAGATGATCGCGCAGATGGAAAATGCCGATCACCCTGATGCGATCACCGCGCCGCACTTTCTTTATGGCCTGCCGCTCACTCACAAGCATGTGCCGGAGATGACGACGCACGGCCTGCTTGACCGCGCACCGATCTTCTCGCCATCCGTCGGCAAGTTTCCGCAGGGCATGATCGTGCAGGTGCCGTTGCACCTCGACGATCTCGCCGAAGGCGCGACGCTGGAGAGCATCCATGCTGTGCTCGCGGCCCACTATGCCGGTCAGGATATCGTGCAGGTCGTCCCGCTGGCAGAAAGCCGCGCTTTGCCGCGCGTCGACGCCGTCGAGCTGGCCGGCCGGGATACGATGAAGCTGTTCGTATTCGGCACGCCAGGCACCACTCAGGTCAATCTCGTCGCTCTGCTCGACAATCTCGGCAAAGGTGCTTCGGGCGCTGCGGTCCAGAACATGGACCTGATGCTGAGCGCCTGAAGGCTCAGACCCAGGAAATGGCAGCAGACCGTAAAGCGATCGCGCCGGCCAAGCAGGATGCTGCGGCGATTTGGATGAGGGCGGCTGAAAGCCGGCCTCTTCCACCGGCTTAGAGGCGTCTCGAAACCGGACCAAAATACCGATGGAATGAAGGTGCTGTCGATGCTCGGTTTTGCAAGGCGATCCAGGAAAAAGGTGCCAGAGAATTCTCTGGAAGCGATATTTGACCAATACGAGCAGGGCAAACCTGACCATCAGAATGCGATTGACGCCCTCCCCGGATGGAATAGCGCCTTTCCCGTCGCGCTTAACTTGAATGCCGGAAAACATCATCTTTACGCGGACGATCGAATAGACTGGGCTCTGCGATCGTTTGGCTCGATTGCGGGGAAGACGATACTCGAAGTCGGGCCCCTCGAGGGGATGCATACTTATATGCTGCATCGCGAGCGTCCGGCCCGAATCGATGCGATCGAAGCAAATCGGCTCTGTTTCCTGCGGTGCCTGGTGACAAGGCAGATTCTCGATATCGACACCGCGTCGTTTTTGTTAGGCGATATTCAAGCGTGGCTCACCGACCACAGTGAAGTTTATGATTTTGCCGTCGCTTCCGGCGTCCTCTATCATATGGCCGATCCCGGAGAGTTTTTGAGACTGTTGGCCAGTCGCGCCAATGCCATTTTTATCTGGACGCATTTTTTTCTGGAAGAAGCGATGCCTGCTGGCGATGTGCGCCGCAATCCCTTCAGCGGAAAGGTCGAAACGAAGGTGATCGAGGGCGTTCCGGTACGCTACTACGAACGCAGCTATCAACATGCCAACGCGAACGCGTCTTTCTGCGGTGGTATGAAGGATCGGCATTTTTGGATGCATAGAGACGATATATTGACCCTGCTGGACAAGCTTGGATTCAGCGATATCACAATCAAGGATCAGGACTTCAGCCATTCCGGTGGACCGTGCTTTTCTCTTCTGGCGCGCAAAGCGCATGCGGCTGTGTGATTCACATGCCTGCCGAAGCTCTGCGCCCTAGAGTATTTTGGATAATCATGACGTGTTTGAAGGCACCTACGACAATTTGACGGTTCTTGAGGGCCAAGGCTCCTTCCCTGCCGGCAAGCTTGAGACGCCGGAGAATAGCCGTGCTGTTTAATCTCGAATATGATCGGGGCACGGTTCTGGAAGGCTATCTCATTCCGGACGGATTTTCCGATCTGCCGCATATCAGGGTATCCGACGTGGATGGCGAGCTGATGGTCTTGCCTTGCGATCAGATCAAGGAGGCGGTTGTCGCCTCAGGGCGGCATGAAAACGGGCGCGTAGGCTTCAAATTAGACGCGTCTGTCATTCCGGATATTGCCGAGCGAAAAACGCTCATGATCCATGATGCCAAGTCTGGGTTGCTGATCTACCGGCGGCCGCAGGTATCGCAGCCGGTTCCGCAGAAGATACTGCGTCTGGAAACGCAACTCGTGCCCATGGCGAAATTCGATTATCACTGTGGCCGCCATTTCCAATATGAGCTGTCGTCCGTGGAGCGCTTCGGCCACGAAACTGCGCTCCAGGCCTTTCATCTCAATGCCATTCAGTCGATCTATATCAGCGGGCGGCTGCTGCTGCGGAATTATGAGGAGTTTCTCGATAAGGGGTTCAAGGCCATCGTGCTGCTCACAGACCCCTACTACGAATTGGCACTGCGCATATTCCTTTTGAAACGAATGGCAAAAACCCAGATTTCCTTCTTTGGCGACCGGGACAAGATCATCCTGGCGCCAGCCGCAGAGCATTTCGCCGATGTCGATCTCGAAAGCGAGGCGTCGCTTAAATCGGCGCTCAAGAAAGCGTCGCAGAATGTCAGAAACGTTCTGCTGTCCCCCGTCACCCGCCAACTGGTCGCCACCACTCCCGAGCAACTCGTCAAGCGCAGCGACGTCGCCGCGGCGATCGACCTGCTCTCACGATTCACCATTGTCGGGCACGATGCCGATAGCCTGCATTTTCAGGACGCGATCGGTGAGCTGCTTGGCATTTCCATAGGCGATCTTCCGCTGCCCTCGCGGCATTCCGCTCTGGAAGACGTTGCGACGAGATTGCGCTCGTTGCATATTGCCGAACTGATACTCGAAGAAGATTTGATTTTTGATCATTACGTGCGTGAGGCGATGAAACCAACCGCGCCGGAATTGCAAAAAGCGAATGCAAGCCGATATGCCCAAAATAGCCATTGAAGAGACAATCGATCAGCAATATCCGCGGGTAAAGCCAGTACGGCACATCCTGCCGTCATTGTTTCGGCGAAGGCTGCCGGAACGGCACCAGCACACTGACCTGGAAGATATCGAATATATACCGGCCCCCGGCGCGCACGAACCCACCCCCCAAGAAGGCGGCAAACCGCCACTCAGGCTCCTCAGCTTTCTATTGATCGTTATCCTGCCGTTTCTGGCAAGCTCGATCTACTACGTCTTCATTGCCTCGGATCAGTATGTTGCCGAAGCCCGCTTCGCCGTCCGTGCCCTCTCCGGCACCAGTTCGGACGACAAGGGCGACGGTAGCGGCGGATCCGACGGCGCCGCGGGCCTTCTCAACATGCGTTCTGCGTCACAGGACGCCTATGTCGTCACGAGCTTCATTCACTCCACCGAGATTCTCAAACGGATCGGCGAAAAACTCGACTATCGATCGATGTTCGCGCGGCAGGACGCCGATTTTCTATCTCGATTCCGCTCGTCCCAATCCGATGAGGAATTTCTGAATTATTGGGAAAACCACGTTAGCGCCTATATCGACGTCTCTTCCGGCATCATCACTTTGAAGGTGCGCACATTCACGCCCGATGATTCCGTAAAGCTCTCCAACGCCATCATTCAAGAGAGCGAATCGTTGATCAACGAGCTCTCCCAACGTGCACGCAACGATATCGTGCAAAGCATGCAGGCCGACGTCGAGAAAAGCGGCAAAGCCTATAACGACACCCTGGCTGCACTCAATCAGTTCCAACATCAATCCGGGCTTCTCAGCCCGGAGACGCAGGCGAAGGACAGCAGCGCGCTGCTGACGGGGCTCCTTGCGCAGAAGCTCGAATTCGAAACGCGCCTGTTCGTGATGAAGCAATCCCATGCCGAGGGTTCTCCGACCTATCAGCAGCTCACGCTCGCGCTACAGAGCCTCGACGCTCAGATCGACAAGAAGAAAGCAGAACTGACCGGGCCGGAAAACGCCAGCCTCGCCAAAGCACTGCTCGAATACTCCAAGCTCGACACAAACCGGATGATCGCGGAGAAGCTCTATGAGGCTTCCCAGAAGAATTACGACGCGGTCCTCGCGGAGGCACTTCGAAAGACGCTTTACTTGGCGGTTTTCGTAAAGCCGGCGCTTCCGGATGAAGCCGAATTTCCTCACCGGATTACCACACCACTGATCATATTGCTCGGCCTGGCCGTTCTCTGGACAACTCTTTCGTTGATCTGGGCGTCGGTAGAGGATCATCGGATATAAGTGAGAAAGGCGCGATGATCCGCTTCAAGAACGTATCGAAACACTTCAAGACGCAGAATAGCAAAAAAGTGATCCTGGATCGCGTGAGCTGCGAATTCATGTCTGGCTATTCCTATGGTCTGCTCGGCGTCAATGGTGCCGGAAAGTCCACGACGATGCGGATGATCGCCGGCACCATGCTGCCAAATTCAGGCAAGATCTCCAAGGATGTTCGGGTGTCCTGGCCATTGGGCCTTTCCAGCGGCTTCAATCCCTATATGACTGGCCGCGCCAATCTTCACTTCGTCGCCCGCGCCTATGGCGAGGATGTCAGGCGAGTCTCCCGTTTTGTCGAAGAGTTCGCTGAGCTCGGCGATTATATCAATGCGCCGGTGCGCACCTATTCTTCCGGCATGGCCGCCCGATTGGCCTTCGGGCTTTCCATGGCTATCGAATTCGAATGCTATCTCGTCGATGAAGTTTTGGCGGTGGGCGATGCTCGGTTCCAGGAGCGCTGCCGCGTCGCATTTGACAGCCGGCGGAAATATTCCGACATCATCATGATCTCGCACAGCATGAGCATGATCAAATCGCATTGCGACAAGGGAATGGTGCTCGTCGACGGCAGACTTATATTTTTCGATCAGGTCGAGCAGGCCATCGAAGCCTACTATAGATTGAACAGATAAGATGCGACGGATTGTCAACAAGGTCCCATATGGCTCACGATACCGGAAAGACATCTGAAACTGTTCAGCTCAGTGCGATCCAGCATAGCCGCGACGTTGCCGCGAAACTGTCGGTGACTGCGCGCAAATTGCGCTTTTCGACATCGAAGCGAAGCCAGTTTTACAAAGCAGTCGGATTGCGTCCCCGCCCGATGGAACAAATCCTCGGAAGGGCCATATTGGCTTTTACGGTATTGTTTCTGGTTATTCCGAATGCCGTTTCGATCTATTACTTCACACGCATGGCCTCGGATCAATATCAATCCGAAACGCGCTTTACCGTCCGGTCTTCGACGCCTGCGCTCGGGAAGGACCAACTGGCCAAGGTAACCGGCCTGCCATCGGCGCAGATCGTTCAGAATACGTTGATCGTTACCAATTTCATTGCCAGCAAAGATATGGTGGCCGCACTCCGGAACAAGGTCGACTTCCAAAAACTCTATGGAAATCCGGCGATCGACCCGCTGGCGAGGCTCAAGCAGGATGCGACATCGGAGAAAATGCTCGACTACTGGAAGGATATGGTCTCGGTCAAAATCGATGCCAACAGCGGCATCGTAACGGTCAAGGTCCGTGCCTTTTCAGCCGCCGATGCGCAGAAGATATTGCAGGAGGTCGTTGCCGCTTCCGAAGCGGTGGTCAACGACGTCAACACCCGCATCTGGCGCGACGTCATCAACACTGCTCAAACCAATTTGGACAATGCAAAGAATCAACTACAGAAAGCGCGGGAGCAGCTTCAGCTCGCCCGTAACCAAACGGGCGTCCTCAGTGTCGAGGGATCATCGGCAATTCTCTCGGGCTTGATAACCAGCGTTCAGACGGACAAGATCAACCTTCAGCAGAAATACGATGCCTTGCTCGGGACGGTGGCGCCCAATGCGCCACAGATGAAGGTTCTGAAGCGCGAAATCGACAGCAAGCAGAAGCAACTGGATGATCTGAACAGCAAGGTGGCAGGACAGAATAAATCCGAGCGGAACCTTGCCGACGTGTCGGTCGACATGTCCCAGCGACAATTGGAACAGAGTCTCGCCGAACAGCAGTTCGCCATAGCCATGAAGACGTTGGAGCAAGTGCAGTTTGTCAGCAAGCAACAGCTCCTCTATCTCGATACCTTTCTTGCGCCGGACCTTCCGGACGAAGCGGAGTATCCCAGACGAGGGCTCTGGATCGGTGGTGTCTTAGTAGCCACCTTGCTGATTTGGAGCATTGTCGTCGGCCTGCTGACAACCCTGCGAAATCGCTTGGGGTGATCACGTTCGGTCAGTCACCCATGCAAAGTCTGCGCGACGCCATTTACGGATTGATACCCAAGCCGCGGCATTCCGCCACATCTCTTGGCGGCATTCGCGCCCCCGCAAAACGACTGCTCATCCTGTCGCGATATCCCAACCCGAGCGTCAGCTATTATCTGGATGAACGCGTCAGGGCCCTTGCCGATATTCCCGTCATCCTGAAGGGGCTTGATGACAGCTTGGACGACGTCGATTGCCAGGGGCTTTTTGTCGTCATCTGCCGCTATATCAAGGGGCCGCAACTGCGCTGGCTGGAGCACAGGCAAAAGAGCCTGGCGGGGATAGCCTATTTCATCGACGACGATATTCCCGCCGTCATCGCGGGCGACGAAGCCAGTTGGCCCTATAAATTCAGGCTGCTCAATTTCGCGATCCGACCGCTCCCGCGCCTCAACCGACGGCTCACCCACCTGTGGGCCTCGACGGAGCACCTGGCGGATACACTGGCAAACTCGGGCCATAAGGTCGACATCCTTGCGCCGATGCCATCCCGACTCGCCCCGAGATCGGCCGAGATCGAGGACGAAACGACTGCATCGCTCAAGATGGTCTATCATGCGACCGGCATTCACCGTCGTGAGCACGAATTCCTGATGCCGATCGTCAGCTCCGCCATGGACAAGCATAAGAATTTACATTTCGAGGTCTTTGCCGACGGCAGTATTGCGCGCCGATGGCGTCGTCAGGATATCGATCCGGGTCGGATGACGATCCGCCCGCAATTGCCGTGGTCGTCCTATCTTGCGAGGACCGCGGATCATGGTGCCGATATTGCCTTGGCGCCGCTCCTGGCGGGAAGAACCAACGACAGCCGCGCCGATACCAAGCGGATCGATATAAGCCGCATGGGAGCCGCCGCCATATTTTCCCGATGCGCGACATTTACACGCTGCGCCGTCGCTGGAGAGATTCACATCGGGAACACGCCGGAGGAATGGCTGATGGCAATCGATCAGCTTGCGGAAGGTCGGGACCGGCGAATTGCCGCGCGCGATGCGACGCTACAATCCATAGAAAAAATGCGGCAGAACGCGACGCTGGCATTTCCAGGCGTACGTTTCGTTGGACTTGATGATATGGCTTGATGGCCAGCCAAGGCGATGCTCTCGCTGCCGGAATTTGGATATTGATGAATCAATGACACTTAAGATTTTACCCAACGACGATCTTCAACGCGAGATTTCTCCCGATGCGGATGCCAATCTATGGAAATCCCTTGGCGACGATCCTGCTTTCGAAATTCGATTCGCCCCCTTTAGAAGGAGGCTTGTCGTTATTCATATAGCCAGCACCGATGAGGACATCGATCCGAAGTTCTACATCAATCGCGGTCGCGGTTTTCGGGAAAAGGATGCGATCACGCTGTCGGCAGGGCGCCGCTTCATTGTTACGGCCGATGTGGGAGCAGTCGGCACCATCTGCTCGCTCCGTGCCGACCCGACAAGTTTTCCGACTAAGTTCAGCTTCGACGTTGCGGCATTTTCTTCGGCGAAATCGGCTGAGAAGCATATTTCAACTCTGCTGGGTGCAGACGGGCAAGCCGAACGGGTCGATCTCGGTAAACTTGCGCAATACTGGACGAAGCTGCCAAAGCTGGCCTTCGGAAAGCGTTCGCGGAGCATAACGATACAATATGCGGAGGCAAGCTATCGGCTTGCCGCCGATCTCACTGCTGCCCCTGTTTCCCGGACGGCGGGACGATGGCTCAGCGTTGTCGTCCCGGTCTACAACGCCCCGGTACGGTATCTCGAAGATCTCGTAAGATCCTTCGACGCACAAAACGAAGAAGGTACGGAACTCATCCTGAGCGACGACGGATCGACCTTGCCGGAAACGCGGCGATGGTTCGAGACGCAGAGATCGAAAGACAATGTCCATTTCGTTCTGAACGAGAAGAACGGCGGCATAGCGGCCGCCACCAATGCCGGACTTTTGCATGCGCGCGGGTCTTGGGTCGCGTTCCTGGACCATGACGACGTGATCGCCCCTCATGCCTTCAAAGTCGTGCGACGCACGTTGGAGCAAAATCCCGATGCAAATTTTCTATATACCGATGAAATGGTTGTCGATGATGCACTGAAGCCTACGGGTCTGATGTTGAAACCGGCCTATGACTCCGTTCTTCTGACGGGGGTCAACTACATCAATCATTTCTCCATCTACCGCCGCAGCCGGCTTCAGGAGATCGGCTATCTCCGCACCGGATATGACGGATCGCAGGACTATGATCTCCTGCTGCGCTATCTGGAAGGGCTGCCCGACAATACCATCCTTCACCTGCCCTACCCCGCCTATTGGTGGCGGCGCAATGGACGCACCTATTCGCGGAAATTCATGGATGCTGCGACCGCCAATGCCAGAAAAGCGCTTGTCGAACGATTTGATCGCCAACGGCAGCCTGTTCGCGTCGAGGGGGCACTGACGGATACCCTGCATCGCGTGATGTTCGAGCGTCCGGAGACCTCGTGGCCGAAGATATCCATCATCATTCCAAGCAAGGATAGTTTCGACCTGATCTCCAGGGTGTTGAAGGACATCTTCGAGCGAACGGACTATGCCAATTTCGAGGTGCTTGTCATCGACAACGGCTCTTCGGACAAAGCCGTTCTGGATCTCTATGAGCACTACCGCAAATCGCAGCCAGCGTTTTCGGTCGCGATCACGCCCGAACCCTTCAATTTCTCCCGGTCGATCAATCGCGGTTTGCGCGCCGCCAAAGGTGAGCACTATCTGATCCTCAACAATGACGTCGAGATTATCGAGCCCGACTGGCTGAAGGAGATGGTGGCCTGTCTTGCCTATGAAGGAACCGGCATTGTCGGCGCCAAGCTTCTCTATCCGAACGACAAGATCCAGCATGCCGGCGTTATGGTCGGCTTCGGCGGGCTGGCAGGTCATTGGTATCTGAACAAGCCCCGAGATTTCGGCGGTCCGATGAACAGGCTGCACGTCCGCAATTCGGTGACCTGCGTGACCGGCGCGGTCATGCTGATCTCCGGTGACTGTGCCACAGCCATCGGCACGTTCGATGAAGAAAATTTCGCTGTCGCCTACAATGATGTCGACTATTGCCTGCGAGCCCATAAGGCCGGTTTTCGCATCATATGGACGCCATTCGCCTGCCTTTACCATCATGAATCGCTTTCACGGGGATCGGACAAATCCGGCGAACGGAAAAAGCGATTTGAACGGGAAAAAGACAATCTGCGCCGGCTGCACGCAACACCGACTTTCGAGGACCCCGCGATCAATCCGGCATATAGCCGAGATAAATCGGATCCGAAGATCTTGATGCCAACGAAGCTGCGCATTCCATCGATGTAAGGTTTCGGCGGCTATCTCGTCTGAGGGAACCGCCGCGCTGTTTTATCCGCGATACTGCTCTTCGGTTACATATTCCATCCACTCGGCGGCCTTGCCGTCGTGCATTTCCTGAATGGCGATATGCGTCAATGCGGTGTCCGGCCCGGCGCCGTGCCAATGCTTTTCGCCCGGAGCAAACCAGAGGACATCGCCGGCATTGATCTCCCGGATTTCGCCGCCCCAGCTCTGCGCAAGTCCCTTGCCGGACGTCACCACCAAAGTCTGGCCGAAGGGATGGGTGTGCCAAGCCGTGCGGGCGCCGGGATCGAAGCTGACATTGATCACCTGGACACGAGCCGGTGCCTGCGCCTGTATCAATGGTTCCTGGCGTACGCTGCCGGTGAAATATTCGGCCGGCGCGTCGAAAGACGGGCGCGATCCATTGGGCTTGATCTCCACGACGTTTCTCCTGCTTCTACCAGTGCCGCTTGCTCTGCCGTCAGCCTATGCCATTCGATGACATCATCCAAGCGACCTCATCAACATTCAAAGCCAAAGAAGCCCAACCGATCGCCTCGTCCAGGTCGCTCGGTTAGGCTTGACTTATTCGGGCTGAAATCATCTTCGGCGCATCTACCTTTATGGTCATCGCGGATCGCTTTGAAATGCCGCATTGCCGTTGATCCGTCCGATCGCTCCTTTCGTATGCATTTTATAATACTTTATTAGACATTATTAATTTTTTGTCACAAATCAGCCCTTATCGCCTGCTTCGGCTGTCGCCGCCGCAATAATCGCGGCCATCAGGAATGCACAGTTCCAAGATCGGGGCGGCGTAAAGGAATTGGTTACCATAATTCGGCATGCTTTCCGACAGTCGGCAAAGTGACGACCGGACGCAGATCTTGCGTCTCGGCGTAAGCACTTTTGTGGGCCGGCATGGCGTATGTAGTTTGGATAATGAGTATCATGGCGTTTGCGACCGAGACGTTCGGTAACTTCAATTCGCGTTCCGGCTACGCTCCACGCCGGAAAAAATCCCCGGGAATCGGTCACGGTACGGTCATCACCGGTGTCGCAGTTGCGGTTTTTGCATGGGTGGCCGCGACGCTGATCACCACGCAATCGATGGTCCTGTCCCTCCCCGGTGCAGATACTACGCTACAGGATTCGCTGACGCCGAGGGCGTCTGCCTTCATCGTGCCGCAGGGGCACACTCTGCATGCGGCGCGTGTTGCCAGCCAGACCGTGCCCATGGGCGGAAGAGCACGGGTAAGCGGCATGTCCGCCGATGCGGAGAAGCAGGAGGCCATCGCACGTACCAAAGTGATCCTGGCGCGCGGGCTGGCCAAGCAGCAATTGGCAAGCGCGCTATCGCAGCAGGCCTCAGATCTCGCAGAGGCGCAGACGGCTTCGGCCATTGCCAAGAACGATGCATCGATCTCGCCGGAAACGGTTGCGCATCTGCGCGATGTCGCCGCCCTCGCCCTGACAAATGCCGGGAAGTCCCTCATACAGAGCAAGATCGTCGGGGCAGCAGTCTCGATCACGGCCAGTTCCATGCGGCGGTCAGCAGAGGTTGCGCTGAGCAAACCCGCACCCCAAACCGCAGGGGCAAATTCGGCTGCCCTGGATCATCCGGGCAAGGACGGTCTGCCGATCGCAGCATCCGCAAGCGGTGCACCGCCCACCGAGATGGCATCGGCCGTCCCATCGGCCGGAACGATCGACCGCGCGGTTGCGGAGAGCCTCGCGACGACGGCTTCCAGCGATTCCGCTTCGCAGCCTTTCGATATCATCCCGATGCCGCGTCCGGACCAGTCGGACCCCGGAACCATCGATATTGCAGAAGCGGAAGACACGTCGGCTGTCGAGGACCTGCCTAGTGTCGTGCCGCTGCCGCGCCCGGCCCATGTCGTTGCAAGGGCCGCCGCCTCGGACGCAAGCACGCAGGACGCTGCTGACGAAGCTGACACGCCGCCGACGCACGTATTGGCCTATGCCAAGCCGGATGAAGAGGTCAAGCGGTCGCGGTCGTTCCTCAACCCGTTCGCCGCCCTTACCCCGCGAGGTGGAACCGCCATCTACGATATCTCGGCCGGAACCGTCTACCTGCCGAGCGGCGAACGCCTCGAGGCGCATTCCGGCCTCGGCTACATGCGCGACAATCCCCGCTATGTCGACCGCAAGAACACCGGTCCGACGCCACCTGAAACTTATGACCTGACTTATAGAGAAAGCCTATTCCATGGCGTGCAGGCGCTGCGACTGACACCCGCAAACGGCGCCCGCGTCTATGGCCGCGTCGGCTTGCTGGCTCACACCTACATGCTCAGAGGATCCCGTGGAGACTCGAATGGCTGCGTGGTCTTCAAGGATTACAAGCGCTTCCTTGCTGCCTTCAAGCGCGGCGAAATCAAACGCATACGGGTAGTAGCGAGTCTGTCGTCGGCGCCCAGCAAAATTGCAGCGCGCTGAGTTTTTAGGAAACACGACGGCGAGGCGGTTATCCGCCTCAGTTCCCTACAGTGATGACCGTCTGGTGCGGATATTCGCCATAGAAACCGCGCCAATTGGCAATGGCAAAGCCGAAGACGATGAGAGCGCCGGCCTGATGCGTCAATGCCAGATGCAGCGGCACCTGCATGAGCAGCGTCGAAATGCCGAGGATCGCCTGGATCAGCACCAGCACGAACAGCACGACTGAGCGGCGGGCATGCGTCGTCTCTGGGGCAGCGCGCAGCGAGATGATCATGTTGATGGCAACCACCGTGAAAAGCGCATAGGCGCCGAGACGGTGGACATATTGCACCATTTTCGGGTTCTCGAAGAAATTGATCCAGCCCGGCGATTGCGCAAACAATCCTCCCGGCACCACCGCGCCATCCATTAGCGGCCAGGTGTTGTAGGAAAGACCGGCGTCGAGGCCGGCAACCAGTGCGCCGAGATAGATCTGGAACAGCGCCATGAAGGCGATGAGGCCGGCAAGCTTTGCCGAATAACGTGTCGGCGCCGGGTCTTTCGAATGCGGCGACAGCGCCCGCATGAACCACATGCAGGAGGCAAAGATCAGGCAGGCCGTAACGAGGTGGGTCGCAAGACGATACTGGCTGACATCAGTTCGCGCTTCCAGGCCGGACGACACCATCCACCAGCCGATTGCGCCCTGTAAGCCGCCGAGCACGAAAATACCGCCGAGCGGCAGCCATAGTTTACGCTCGACGCGGCCGGTCAGAACGAAGAACAGCAATGGCACGCCGAAGATGACGCCCATGCCGCGGGCTAGCAGCCGATGCGCCCATTCCCACCAGAAGATGCCTTTGAACTCATCGACCGTCATGTCCTTGTTCAACTGCTGGAACTGCGGGATGCGCTTATAGAGGTCGAACTCCTCCTGCCATTCCTGCGCATTGAGCGGCGGGATGACGCCATGGATCGGCTGCCATTCGGTGATCGACAGGCCGGAATTGGTCAGGCGCGTCGCGCCCCCGACGAGCACCAGAGCAAAAAGAGACAACAGCACGCAGGCCAGCCAGATGCGGATGGCGCGGCGATTGCGATCCTGGCGGGCCACTTCGTTCAAAACGGCCTGTTCCGACGTGAAATTAGCGACAACCATGGGATCTCCCTTCAATCCGGCTGTTGATTTGCCTGATAGGGGCGTGCAAAACAAGTCCCGAGACTTTGCGGCATGCCGTCGCGGCACGCCGTCGAGAGAGGAGAGATCACCCTTGCCCCTTCGCCTGCGCAAATTCATCGGCATGGTCCTGCTTGTCCTGCTGGTCGTCATCTATGCGATCGTGGCGATGATCGTGGCGGTGCGCACGCTCGGCGACCAACCCGGCTGGGTGCATTTCCTCTATTTCCTCCTCAGCGGAATGATCTGGGTACTGCCGGCGATGGGCATCATCAAGTGGATGGCCGGGCCGCGTCCGCAATAGGTGCTGCCTTATTCAAGCGATTTCGGATTTACGTGGAGATAACCGTGATCAACGGGAAATCCGCCCGGTCACTTCGCCTTAAACCAAAAATAAGCCGCCTGCCCTGAAGACTGCGTGCAAATGCCGTCCGATTGGAGACGCCCAGATGCAGGCGCAGAGGGTACAAACGCAAAAGCTCGATATCGCAGCCATGCCTATTGCGGGCGTGGCAGGCGACGGCATGCGCATCGACATCTTCGATAGCATGGCGCCGTTGGAGGCCGAATGGCGGGCGCTGGAGCAAGACGATCTCAACTCGCTTCATCAAAGCTATGACTGGTGCACCGCCTGGGCCGAGGTCTTTCGGCATCCGCTCGCCATCGTCCGCGGCTCTTTCAACGGCCGCACCGCCTTTATCCTGCCCCTCGAAATCATCCGCACGCACGGCATCCGTCGCGCCGAATTCATCGGCGCGCGTCACAGCAATATCAATACCGGCCTGTTCTCCAGCGAATTTCTCGAAACAGCGGAGAATGGCCTTTCGACATCGCAGCAGGCAGAGATTGCGCGAGCGCTGCACGGCAAGGCCGACCTGATGCTCCTGCGCAACGTGCCGCTGGACTGGCGAGGCCGCAAAAGCCCCCTCGCCTCAATGCCCGCCGTCGAGAATCAGAACCATGCCTTTCAATTGCCTTTCCTCGGCGCCTTCGAAGCGACACTGAAGCAGGTGAACGCGAAACGGCGACGCAAGAAATTCAATCACCAGACTCGCATTCTCAATGACAAGGGCGGCTACGAATATGTGATCGCAGCGCCTCACCAGCGGGATGCCTTGCTTGAGCTGTTCTTTCGGCAGAAAGCCGTCCGCTTTGAAGCGGCTGGCCTACCGGATGTGTTTCAGGATCTGCCGACTCAGACGGTGCTGCACAGGCTGCTGGAGCTCAGCAGTGAGGAGCGATCCTATGCAGCGCTGGAGATGCATGCCTTGCGGCTGAAGGGCGAGCATGAGGGACATATCCCCGCGGTCGCGGCCCTCTCGCGCAAAGGCGATCACGTCATCTGCCAGTTTGCCTCGATCGACGAGGCGCTGGTTCCCGAGGCAAGCCCCGGCGAACTGCTGTTCTGGCTGATGATCGACAGGCTTCATCGCGAGGGTGTCGCCATCTTCGATTTCGGTATCGGCGACCAGAACTACAAGCGCTCGTGGTGCCCGATGGAAACGACACAGCATGACCTGATCCTGCCGGTGTCGGGGATCGGCCATGCGGCGGCTTTCGCGCAACGCGGAGTGACGCGCGCCAAGGCGGCCATCAAGACCAACCCGCAGCTCTATGGATTCATCCAGCGGCTGCGAGCGCGGCAAGGCGGTAAGGATACTTCGGCGGCAGAGGCCGAGAAGGACTGATCAGGCCGCGTGCTGACGAGCGTCGGGGCCATGTTCCTGGCGCCAGCCGGACATCAGGATGATGTGCTCATAGCCGGCCTTCTGGAATTCCGTCATTGCCGCCATAAACTGGTTTTCGTCGGGTTCCGGCATAGAGAGGATGATTTCCGTATCCTTGCTGCGCGTCAGTCTCGCAACGCCTGACACGTCGGCGGCGCCGCATTCGACCAGGACGATATCATAGGCCGAGCCGAGTGCATCGAGGATCAGCGACAGGCGGTCGGCGCCGCGCATGGCACGGCCGAGGTCGCTGGTGCCCTGCGGCACGAGATGAGCATCGGAAAGACGGTCGGGATGAATGGTATCGGCAAAGGCGGTCTCGCCGCAAAGCAGATCGGTCACCCCGGAAAGGCCTGCACTTTCGGCCATCAATCGCGAGGGGCATCCCGTTCCAGTCATATCGACCAGCACGATACGGCGTCCGGCATCGGCGATGGTACGGGCCAGCATCACTGTCGCCGTGGACCCGTTGTCTCCGGTCGGCGATATGGCGATGGCGAGGCGAGAGTCGCGTTCGATCAGATAATCAGCGACCGACTGGATGGAAAAATCCTCTTCGTCTTCCGCCTCTTCAATAGCCTCTTGCGGCGTATCCCCAAGATCAACCGCTTTTTCCATCTCCCGCGCCAACGTCTCGTCGGCAACGACGGAGAGCATGCTTGCCGGCACGTCGCCCTTACGCGCTGCGGGTACGAGTTTGCCAGGGGCGGCTTCGATTGCTGCTTCCGGACGAGCGGTTTCTTTCCGGGTCAGGACTTCGCGTTCAACGGGGCCGACCGGACGCAAGGCGCGGCCGCTGAAGAGTTCGGTCAGCATGATGACGATCGCGGTCAGAATAAAGGTTGCAAGCGTGGCGACGACGACGATCGGACCGACCTTCGGGAAATAGGGATCGACCGGTTCGACGGCCTGGGAGACCACGCGGGCATCCGCCGGGCTCGAATTCTTGTCGACGCGGGAAGCGGCTTCGCGATAGCGGGCGAGATAGGTTTCCAGCAATTGCCGCTCTGCGGCCGCTTCGCGTTCCAGCGCATTGAGGCCGACGGTGTCTTCCCCTGCCCTGGCACTATCGGCCTTCAGCGTGTTCGACTGGGCGACAAGCTGCTGCTCGCGCAGTTGTGCCACCTTGGCTTCATTCTCGATGCTGGCAAGGATCTTCTTTGTTTCGCGGTCGATCTGCTGACGGATGTCGGCGAGCTGGGCGCGCAGGCTCTTCAGCCGCGGGTGGCCATCCATTAGCGTTGTCGAGAGATCCGAAATCTGCGATTCCAGGCTGGACTCCGTCGCCTTCAGCCGCTGGATGGTTTGCGATCCCGAAACATCGGCGAGCGTATCGGTGGAACGGCCGGTGGCGAGCGCATTGCGCACGGCCTGAGCCCGCGCCTCGGCATTGGCCCTCTCGCCGCGCACCTGCGCCAGTTGGCCGGAAATATCGGCGAGTTGTTGTGTCGCGAAGGTATTGTTGTCGCTGGTCTGCAGCAGCCCATTGGCGGAGCGATAGTCGGCGACCTTCTTCTCGGCTTCGTTGACCTTGTTTCGCAGATTGGCGATCTCGGGCTCCAGCCAGCGCGTCGCCTCGGTATTGGAATCGAGTTTGGCGCCGCTTTGCATCGACAGATAGACCTGCGCCATGGCGTTCGGAACGCTGGCCGCCAAATCCGGACTGCGGGAAGTGAAGCTGATGCCGATGACGCGCGAGCTGTTGATCTGATAGACCTGAAGCTTGCTGGTGAAGGCGTCGAGCATCCGCTCTTCGGGTGCCTTGTCGAGCGGGCTCTTTTTCAGATGCAACATGACAAGAATGTCGGAAATGGCCGAGCTCTTGGTGGCGTCATCGAACTCGGGGCGCTCATAGAGCTTCAGGTTGGTAATCACCTGCTTGATGAGATCGGCCGATTGCAGGATCTGCACTTGGCTCGCGATGTTGAGTTCATCGAGCAGCGGACCGGCGCTGGCATCATTATTCTGCGTCGTGGTCGCAAAAGCAGGCGCACGTTGTTCGATGAGGATGCGCGTTTCGCTGCGGTATTCCGGCGAGACGATCTTGGCGACGGCAAAGGCCAGGCAAGCGCCCACCAGCGTAATGGCGATGACACGCCCGCGGCGCTGCCAAACGGCGCGAAAAAGCTGCGCGAGGTCAATATCGACATCCTGCTGGCTGTTGTTTACGCCGGGCATACGCAAGAACTCCGTAATATAAAGCCGAGAGAAGGGTAAACGACTATGGTAACCCAAGCGTTAAAGTATTTTTCGTGTATTATTTTCGTACTTTCTAATAAAGAATATAGAATTTCTCTTCCTCTTTACCGGCCGTTAACCCTAACGGATCGATAACGGCGACAGTGATTTTCCTCTCCTGTGAGCGCGAAATGCCCTTCGCAACGCCAAAGATTGTCCTGGCACTCGGCATTGCTGCCGTGAGCGCTGCGCTCAGTGGCTGCAACACCTATCAGCCGGCGCCGAAAGCCTTCAGTGAAGCAACGATCCAGCCCTATACGCTTGATAGCGGCGACCGCCTGCGCGTCACCGTCTTCGACCAGCAAGGTTTGACGAATACCTATACGGTCGATCAGGCCGGCTATATCGCCTTCCCGCTGATCGGCCAGGTCCCTGCCCGCGGCCGCACGCTGCAGCAGCTCTCCGGCCAGATCGCGCAGAAACTTCGTCAAGGCTATATCCGCGATCCCGACGTCACCATCGATGTCGATCGCTACCGCTCCGTTTATATCATGGGCGAAGTCGGCCAGCCCGGTCAGTATTCCTACGTGCCCGGCATGACGATACAGAATGCCATTGCAGTTGCCGGCGGCTTCACCAGCCGCGCGAACCAGTCCAATGCAGACGTCACCCGCAAGATCAATGGCCATGTCATGACCGGGCGGGTTGGCATCTCCGATCCGGTTCTGGCGGGCGACACGATCTATGTCCGTGAACGGCTATTCTGACCGTTCCCGATCATGGCAAGACCGCTCCGCATCCTTCATTGCTTCAGGTCTCCGGTCGGCGGGATATTCCGCCATGTCCGCGATCTGGCGGAAGAGCAGAGCAAGGCAGGACATGCGGTCGGCATTCTCTGCGACAGCCTCACCGGCGGGGCGCATGAGGACCGGCTGTTCGACGATGTGAGACCTTTCCTCTCGCTCGGCGTGACGCGCC
Organism: Rhizobium sp. CB3090; assembly: GCF_029714285.1. Taxonomy (NCBI): domain Bacteria; kingdom Pseudomonadati; phylum Pseudomonadota; class Alphaproteobacteria; order Hyphomicrobiales; family Rhizobiaceae; genus Rhizobium; species Rhizobium sp. CB3090. The sequence goes on along the minus strand of NZ_CP121662.1, from coordinate 893,872 downwards.
TGCCCATCCGGCGTCAGATCAGCCTGTCGGATGCCGCGACGCTCTGGAACAGCTACAACAAAGTCAAAAGTTTGCGGCCGGATGTGCTGCATGGGCACGGCGCCAAAGGCGGCCTGCTTGCGCGCATCCTCGGCTCAGCCTTGCGGGTGAACAAGTATTGCGTAGCCCGCGTCTATACTGCGCATGGTGGCAGCCTGCATTTCTCGCGCGCCTCGCCGCAAGGCCTGCTGGTGCACAGCTTGGAACGGCTGCTGGAATTTCTGACCGACGGGCTGATCTTCATCTGCGAATTCGAGCGCCGAAGTTACGAAAGCAAGATCGGCAAGCCGCGGACGCGCACCGTCATGATATATAATGGCATCAGCGGGCGCGATTTTCGGAACGTGCCCACGCGATCGGACTCGGTACACTTCGTCTATATCGGCATGCTTCGGGACCTGAAGGGTCCCGATCTGTTTGTGGATGCCTTCGCCAAGACCGAACGGCGGATCGGCCGGCCCCTGTCCGCTCTGATGATCGGCGACGGACCGGACAAGGACAAATACCGTACCATGATGATCCAGCGCGGCCTTGGTCATCGCATCGGAATGCTGCCGGCCATGCGCGTGCATGAAGCCTTCGCCATGTCGCAGAATGTCGTCGTCCCCTCACGCGCCGAAGCCATGCCCTATATCGTACTGGAAGCCCTGGCTGCCGAGAAGGCGGTGATCGCCTCGCGCGTCGGCGGCATTGCCGAAGCGCTTGGTGAGCAGAGCCCAGCGCTCGCGGAGGCGGGCAATGCCGACGATCTCGCACGTGTCATGGCAGCCGCAATCACCGAGCCGCAATGGCGTCAGCAGACCATGCCGAATATCGACAGAATCCGGTCGGCATTTTCGGCATCGGTCATGGCGAAGGATACTATAGACCTATATTACAATATACTTGAATTAGATGGCGAACATTAGAATACAAGCAAGTGTTGTAAACGTTTATTAGCTCATATCTGTTAGGCCATTTCCGGTAACGACCGGATGAATTGCCATGAACGATATTGACGAGTCCGAGCAATTTAACTTGGACAATATTCGCAAGCAGGTCTCGGAAATTCGCACTCGCGGCACCGAGGAACAGAGCAGCGATCACCAAGCCGGCGACATCAATGCCTATGCCCGCCAGATCGCCGAACAATTTCGCGAGAGCAATCAGACGCCGGCAATCATCATCGGCCAATATCGGCTTTTCGAATTTCTGTCGTTGCTTGCCGTAGGGCTTGCGGTTCTGTTCTTCCAGACCGCGCCCGGCGTCCACCCCTTCCTGGCGCAGGCGGCGGTGACGATCGCGCTTTGCGGTCTCGCAATCGTCTTCCTGCAGGTGGCTGACGCCTACCAGATCCCGGTCCTGCGCGCACCCCATCGTTTCCCGCAGCGCATCCTAACCTCGTGGGTGGCCGCATTTGCGGTTATGGTTCTTGCCCTCCTGCCCTTCGATCTCGACCATATCTATTCGATCCGCGTGCTTGGAATCTGGCTCGCTGCCGGCACGGTCTTCCTCGTCGCTGCGCGCGCCGTGTTCGCCTATGGCATTCGCAACTGGGCGCGCAACGGCCTCATGGAAAGACGCGCCGTCATCGTCGGCGGCGGAGAGCCCGCCAAGGAACTGATCCGCGCGCTGGAGCATCAATCCGACAACGATATCCGCATCTGCGGCATCTTTGATGATCGAGGCGAGAAGCGCTCGCCCGTGATGGTCGCCGGCTACCCGAAACTCGGCACCGTTGCCGAGCTGGTCGAATTCGCCCGGCTGACACGCATCGACATGCTGATCATCGCGCTTCCGATCAGCGCCGAGGACCGGATTCTACAGCTCCTCAGGAAGCTTTGGGTGCTGCCCGTCGATATCAGACTGGCGGCGCATGCCAACAAGTTGCGCTTCCGCCCGCGTTCCTATTCGCATGTCGGCGCGGTACCGATGCTCGACATCTTCAACAAACCGATCCGTGATTGGGACGGCGTCGCCAAGCGTATCTTCGATGTCTTCTTCAGCCTGCTGGCGCTTTGCCTGCTCTGGCCGATCATGCTCGGCGCCGCAATCGCCGTGAAGACGACGTCGAAGGGGCCGGTCTTCTTCATGCAGAACCGCCACGGTTTCAACAACGAAATCATCAAAGTCTTCAAGTTTCGCTCGATGTACACCAATATGAGCGACCCGACGGCCCGCAATGCCGTCACGAAGAACGATCCGCGCGTCACGCCGGTCGGACGTTTCATCCGCAAGACCTCGATCGACGAATTGCCGCAGCTCTTCAACGTGCTGCTAGGCGGTCTATCGCTCGTCGGGCCTCGTCCGCATGCCGTATTGGCAGCAAGCCACAACCGCGTTTATGCCGATGTGGTCGAAGGCTATTTCGCACGTCATCGCGTCAAACCCGGCGTCACCGGCTGGGCGCAGATCAATGGCTGGCGCGGCGAGATCGACAGCGACGACAAGATCAAGTTTCGCACGGCTTACGATCTCTATTACATCGAGAACTGGTCGCTGTTCTTCGATCTGAAGATCCTGTTCCTGACGCCCTTCCGTCTTCTCAACACGGAAAACGCCTATTGACCGCGATCGATCTCCCCTATCGGCGCGTCGACCGGCCTCAGCTCGCAACATTGCGGCTGATCGGAACGGCTTGCGTCGCTTTCGGGGTCTTTCTGTCGGGCTTCGTCATCGCCGAACCGGCGCCCTATGAGCTGTGGGTCGCCTTTCTCATCGGGGTCTGGTTCATCCTTGGGCTGAAGATCTCGCGCAATGTCGCGCCCCTACTGGCGCTGTTCCTGACCTTCAACGTCGGCGGCATGCTGTCGCTGACGCAGATGCGCGACCTCGGCGCCAATTCCCATCTCGACGGACCAGTCTACGTCGCCGTCTCCACCTTCCTGGCGCTGAGTTCGGTCTTCTATGCCGCAATCATCGAAGACAGCGAAAAGCGACTGAAGCTGATCTTCAATACTTGGGTCATCGCCGCGCTGATCACGGCGAGCCTCGGCATTCTCGGTTATTTCCACGCCTTTCCGGGCGCTGAAATCTTTACCCGCTACGACCGTGCCATGGGTGTGTTCCAAGACCCCAACGTCTTTGGTCCCTACCTGGTGACACCAACCATATACTTGATGCACGGCATCCTGATCGGTGACCTGAAAAAGGCGCCGATCAAGGGGATAGGTCTGTTCATTCTGGCCTTCGGCATCTTTCTCTCCTTCTCGCGCGCCGCATGGGGATTGTTCTCCTTTGCCTCTGCGATGCTGATCTTCTGCATGCTGCTGAAACACCGTAGCAATGCCTTTCGGCTGCGCATTCTGGTGATGTCGCTGACGGCGATCCTTCTCATGGTCCTCCTGCTGATCGTCGCGCTGCAGTTCCATCAGGTGAGCGACCTCTTCTCGACGCGCACGCAACTCGTGCAGGACTACGATGGCGGCCATCTCGGTCGCTTCGAGCGCCATCGCATCGGTTTCATGCTGTCGATGGAACGGCCGCTCGGCATCGGACCGCTCGTCTTTTCCACTCTGTTTCGCGAGGACGAGCACAATATTTGGCTGAAGACGCTGACCACCTATGGCTGGCTCGGCTTTTTCTGCTGGGTCAGCATGATCTGCTGGACCGTCTATATCGGCTTCCGCAACTTTTTGAAGGAACGACCTTGGCAGCCTTACTTGATGATCGCCTGGATCGTCATTCTCGGCCATGTCGGCATCGGCAACGTTATCGACACCGATCATTGGCGCCATCTCTACATGCTGATCGGCATCGTCTGGGGCTGCGGGGCACTCGAGCAACGTTACCAGCGCAGCCTGACCCGAAGGGAAGCAGCACCGTGACTATCAATGTCGGCATCAAACGCCTGTCGCTGCTGCAAGTTCTCGAACCAAGCGGCGGCGGTTCCGGGCGACATTTCCTCGATCTCTGCCGCGCGATGCAGCGTCGCGGCCATTCAGTGACAGCGATCTATTCGCCCTTGCGTGCCGAAGCGGCTTTCGTGGCTGAACTGGAAGGCATGGGCCTCGACAGTGTCATCTCGCTTGCCATGCGGCGCGCGCCCGGACCATGGGATGTCACTGCCTGGTGGCAAATTCGCAAGATCGTTGCACGGCACGGGCCGTTTCATCTGATCCATGGCCACAGCTCCAAAGCCGGAGCGCTGACGCGGTTGAGATTGCCCGGCCCGCATATCCCGGTGCTTTACACTCCGCATGCCTTCCGCACCATGGATCCGACATTGGGAAGCAGAGGCCGGATGATCTATGGCGGTATCGAGAGGCTGCTCGGCAACTGGCTATCCGACCGACTGATCTGCGTATCGCGCGATGAATATAATCATGCGCTGTTCCTGGGCATTCCAAAGGAGCGGCTGCGTATCGTCGTCAACGGCGTCAGCGCACCGCCATCCGGTCAACGCGCCTCCATCCGCGCACGTTATGGGATACCGCAAGACGCCCTCCTCTTCGGTTTCGTCGGACGGCTGACGCAGCAGAAGGCGCCGCAGCGACTGGTCGAAGCCTTTGCTCGCATCGCCGCGGACTTGCCACAAGCACATCTGCTGATGATCGGGATCGGCGAACTGGCCGGCACTGTCCGCGATATGATCAAGGCCGCCGGCCTGGAAGACCGTGCCCATCTCGATAGCTCCATCCCCGGCGCAACCGCCGTCGACGCCTTCGATGTGGTCGTCATGCCGAGCCGCTACGAGGCCATGTCCTATGTCATGCTCGAGGCTGCAGCCGGTGGCAAGCCGCTGCTGCTGACCGATGTCGGCGGCGCGCGCACGGTGATCGAGCCCGGCAAGAACGGCTATATCGTCGCCAACAGCGACGACCCATCGGAACTGGCGGCGGCGATGATGCGCTTTGCCGATCCCAAATTGCTGCGAAGTTTCACCAACGAGGCCCGGCTGCGCAAGGACGGCTATACGCTGGCCGGCATGGCGGATGCGACCGAGGAAATTTATTTTGAACTACTCGGCTATCGCGCTCCTAACCTCCTAAGAACGCCGGAAAAAGTTGTACTGCGCAGCGCGTCCTAAAGGGGCAACCTCATCTTAATGTCGCACATGGTTCCAATTCGAAAATCGGTTCCGATTTTCAGATTTATGCGCTAAATTTCAGACATGATCACATCAGCGCAACTACGCGGCGCACGCGCCATGCTCGGACTGACGACAGAGACGCTTGCCGCCGAAAGCAATCTCTCCGTAGCCACGATTGAAACACTGGAAACGGACGTCGGTTCGGCGGATGCCAAGGCGCTTGTCGCCTTGCGGGCTGCCCTCGAAGCCCGCGGCATATCGTTCCTCGCCAGCGGGAGCGACGAAGCCGGCGGCGCCGGCATCCGCTTCAAGCATTGGGCGGAAGACGGCGGTATCCGGCCGGAAAACCTGAACGCCACCAACGACGATTGAAATCACGGCATTGCGACACAGAGGAATATCCGCTGGGATATATTCGGATATTCATTTTGGGATATGCAAATGCCTCTTTGTATGACGATATCGACGCCTTAGCAGTGGAACTGCAGGCTCTGAGCAAAGCACGTACAAAAACTGAGGCCGTACGCTCCGCTCTTCGCCACGAAATCGACCGAATGCGGCAGGCGGTGCCGTTGCATGATCGCATAGCCAAAATTCAGGCGGAAGCTGCGAAACTCGGTCTGCCTAATTCAGATTTCGACTTTAAAGCATTTACGGACGAAATGTGGGATGACACCTGATGTTCATCGACGCATCGGTCATTGTCGCAATCATCAACCAGGAACAAGCGGCCTTCTATATAAAGGCGACGATTTTGCCCAGACCGATCTAATTAGGCTGAGGTCCGGGCGCTTACGCACTAAGCCAGTCCCCAGTTCCGAACCAGTTGCTGCGGCGCGGAGAGAGCGGCGGGCAAGATGAAGCGTTCGGTATCGTTGGCGGGCTCCTTGGCCTCGCCGGTGGGACAGATCGGCAAGCCATGGCCGAACTCGTTCAGGGTCACCAGCTCCAGCACCACATCGCCATAGTCATTGCGCCATTCGCGCCGCTCGCCGCCTTCGAACAGGCGCAACCGACCCTTGGTTTGCGGACGCCCATGCACGGCCAGCCACTGCGCCACCGAAGCTTCGGCATTGCCGAACGAAACGACGTCGTCATTGGTCCCGTGCCAGATGGAGATGGCGGGAAAACGAGCGGCATCCGGCGAGACCTCACGAACGAGTTCGGCCCATTTTTCGGCGGTGCGTGCTGTGGATCTCTTCATCACATCCAGCGCGGACATGGCATCGCGGGCAGCGCCGAAAGGTAAGCCGCCGATAACGGCGCCGGCTGCAAACAGCTCCGGATAGGTGGCGAGCAGAGCCGAAGCCATGGCGCCACCGGCCGACAGGCCCATGACGAAGATCTTGCTGTCGTCAATGTCATGCAGCCGGCGGCTGAAATCGATCATCTCGCGGATCGAACCCAGCTCGCCGCGGTCGCGCGTCACAAGGCTGGGGCGGAACCAATTGAAACAGAGATTGGCATTGTTGGACGGCTTCTGCTCGGCATAGAGCACGGCGAAACCATGTTGGCGCGCTAGGGCCGTCCAGCCGCTGGCTCGATCGAAATCCTCGGCATTCTGGTGACAGCCATGCAAAACCACGACAAGCGGCATCGGACCTTTGACGCCCGCCGGCACATATTCCAGCATACGCAGATCGCCAGGGTTGCGCCCGAACCACAGAACCTCCGTCAGACGCTGCGGCACGAGTTGCGTGGAGACGCGCCGGCGGGCGGGCTGCGATCGCGGCCGCGTCACGGGGAATTTGAACTGCGGCAGCTCAACGGAATCAACGAGCAAACGGCGAAGCCGGCTCGGAACTTTGAAATTCATCATAGACCTTCCAAATTATCCGCGCCCACCGTAATTGATTTAGCTTGGCGGACGGGCCGCACATCGACCCCGCTAGGGCAACGAGATCGAGCAATCGACTCTGCTTGTGCGATGCAGCAAATATAAGGCGGCGATACGCATTCGAGCAGGCACAATGCGTCATTGCTGCTATGTGAAATCGGCCTAAATCGATGAGATGACTGACGGAAAAGCCGTCAGAGATAGGCTTTTGCAAGCGCGAGGAGCTTTGCATCCTCTTTCACGCCTTGGCGATAGAGCTGAATCATCAGGGCACCGAGGCGTTCGGCCTCCTGGCTGCGGAGGCTGATGCCGCGATCCAGGCAGACAGCATCCAACACCTTTTCCAAACGATCCAAATCGTCGGAAAACAAGGGCAAATCCTGCGGATGAATGGAGGTTTCCAACATGGCGCCGCCTCGTCCGTCGGGCAGCACGCATATACACTCGCCGGTGCCCGTTTGTTAAACCGACGATACAGAAAGTGACTATGCGCCCTGCTCAAAGGCTTGGCAAGCGAGGTTTTGTGGGAATGGCTCTTTATGTTGAAGCGCTGCTGATTCGAAAGAATATGCTCGCAATTCTTACAAGATTACAATTTTAAGTTACACCATCACCAAGCCTTCATCGGTGCCTGACATAAAGAGAGGAAACGGAGGCTTTCTGATGAACAAACGCCTGATCTCGGCGACACTTTGCATGCTTCTGCTCGGCTCTGCGGGCCCGGCCTTTTCGCAATCATTTTCGGGATTGCCGCTGCGTGGTCAGCGGCAGGCTCCCGATGGCTATATCTCCGTACAATCCGGGATATCATTTTCGATCCCGATCACGGATGGCAATGATGAAAAGCAGCAGCAGGATGCGATCAAATCCTTCTATCGCATCGCCGCCAGCAACTGCGCCGTGCTGCTCGACACCATTGCCGACGATTGCCAGATCAGCGGCCTTTCCAGCAATACCGATGTCACCAATATCGACGGCCGGGGCCCGAAGCTGATGGTGCGCGGCCAGGTCACCATGGCCGTCAAGCTGAAACTTGCCGCCGGCGCCGCGAAGTGAATAAGAGTTCCATGTGACCACTCGGCAACGGGAAGCCAACGGATCGGTAAGAAATCTTGGCGATAATTTCCTCGCAATCGAGGAATGAAGCCATGGCAAAAGCGAAACGACGCACGCGGCGCAAGCCACAGCCCAAATCGGGCAATTCGATGTGGCTATGGGGCATGGTCGGTCTGGCGGCCGTCGCCGGCATGTACGCCTATGAGCATCGCCGCGACATGCCTTCGTTGCAGGCCGCTTCACTGCAGGCCTATGCCGGCGCCGCCACTGTTCGGCATGTGCCGCAGGAGGCACCGCTGCCGACTGCCAAGCCGAAGATAAAAACGGCTGCCGTCGCTCCCGAACGTCCGGCTTCGACGCTGCCGGTTCCCCCAAACGCCATTCCCGTCGTCGCCGTGCCGGCGGATCGAATGCTGGCCACAGCCGGACCCGAACGCGCGGGACGATTCGGTCTGTGCGGCGGCGAAAGCGGCATCAACTGTGTCGTCGACGGCAACACCTTTTGGCAGAACGGAATCAAAATCCGCCTGGCGGATATCGATGTCCCTGACATCGAGCCGTCGCATTGTGCGGACGAACGGCAAAAAGCCACCGCCGCGAAGCTGCGGCTGCAAGCCCTTCTCAACAACGACACCTTCGTGCTCTCCGCCAGCGGACGTGGCGACGATCAGCACGGCGGCAAATTCCGCATCGCCATGCGCGCCGGCCGGTCCATCGGCGATCAGTTGGTTGCAGAAGGATTGGCCCGCCGCTGGACGGGACAGGCAACGTCGTGGTGCAGCTAAGTCAGTAGAATTTAAGCTCAAGGGGATAAATGGTCGGGCCAGACTGGACCATTAAAACGGAAAGGCCGAACGATGTTCTCGCCGGCCTTCCTTGCTCCAATCCGATGCTGCCGGTACATCCGCGGTCAGCGATCAGAAGTGGTTCATGAGTGAAGTATGGCGCTTCTGCGAGATTGTGCAATAGGCAAATCGGAGTAGGACGGTCGAAAGACCGCTGCCCTCAGTGCATCGGAAACATCTAAGCCGGGACTGATATCACAAGCGCAGGCATTTCCGAATGCCGCGCTTTGGCTATATTTCCGGCTGCAAATATTTTGGCCAAATCACTCATCTGGGGCTAAGTGATTGATTTTAATGGTCGGGGCGACTGGACTCGAACCAGCGACCCCTTGACCCCCAGTCAAGTGCGCTACCGGGCTGCGCTACGCCCCGACCTGCCGAAAAGGCCTGATCCTGTTAGACTTTCGGGCATGGCTGCGCAAGAGGTAAAATCACAGGTCGGGATAAAAATGGCATCAAGAGCGAGAAAAGTGCTCGCTCCACGATCACCTGCATTCCCGCCGCGGCCCGTGGCTCGGCTGATATGTATTATCCGAGGCGCGGTATGATGGATAGCGGTCTGCGCAGGCCTGCGCATGGCTGTCGTAGTAGCCTTCCGTACGCTGCCTGTCGAAGAGCGTCCCCGTCACGAAGGATTTGAACAGCACTCCACTATCGGAATCATCGTCATAGTAGCCGTCGAAGCCATGGAATTTATGGCCTTCGTGCCAACGGTTATGGTTATGGTGGTCGTGAATCTGGATGATATCAGATTGCTGCGGCATCGAGAGCGCGGGCATGGTAATGGCCCCGGCGGGCACAGCGGCGCCTCCCGCCAGCAATGCACCCAAACCCGCGACCGCTATCGACCTTGTGATCGTTCGCATCTGTGACTCCTTCGAGCTCCAACGGCGGCAGATCCAAGCACATCTGCGTGCAAACCTTGCCGCCGACCACTCCGGCATTACTTCTATATAGTGGCTTCGAGCCACGCTCACAGATGCCCTTCTGCCTTTCTTCTCCAATGGATTTTCTTTGAATAAGAAGTGATTAGAAAGTTACGGCGATGAAGCCCCTGATTGCCTTTCTGCTATGCACGCTGCTGCTTGCCGCATGCACGACGAACGACCAATCGCTGCAGCCGGTTCCCGGCAGCATCACCTATCGCGGCCAGCCGCAATTGAAGCTGACGCAATCGCCTCCGGGCACCCGATTGCAGCATCATTTCGTCAATCAGTGGGGCCAGGATGTCTACGAAACCTACATTATTCAGCCCGATCGCAGTCTGAAGCTTGGCAGTAGAGAAGAGATGACACGGCCGTTCTGACGATGGCGAGACCCGCCAACAAAAAACTCCGCCTCCCGCTTTACCAGCGTTGAGGCGGCGGCAGACCCCGAGATTATCTGCTTTCGGTCGAAGGTCGCTTCCGCTTAGAAATTCCGTTCGAAACGAAGGACGCCGGCGACCGTATCATCATTGATGAAGTCATAATGCATGTAGGTCACCTCCGGTTCGATGAGCAGGTTCTTGACCGGATTGAACTTGAGGTTGGTGGTGGCCTCGAAAATCTTCGAGTCGGTATAGGCGAGCTGCAGGTTCCACTTCAGCTTTTCATTGATGGGCACGCCCAAGCCGCCCCACACGGCCCAATCACCCCAGCCGCACTTTGCCCCGTGAACGATACCGTCTGACGTCGTGCATGCCGATTCATTCTGATAGGAGCCGGCATACTGGTTGAGCTTATCGCCATCCGTGTTCCAACCGCCCATCAGAAACGCTTCCACGCCGCCGAACTTGGCATCGATGCGCGCCTTGATGGCGCCCTCCTCGACGATAGAGTCATAACCGCCGACGACTTTGAAGCCGAGGGTGTCCGTCTTGTAGCCGAAACCGGCGACAACATTTGGCCCATAGTGGTCGGCCTTCGAGGTCACCCAGGCGCCGCCATAGCTATCCGAATCCGAGGTCGAATTGCTGTCTTCCAGCGAAATGACACCGGTGAAGCCGTTGCCGGCGTCATAATTGTACGTCAACTGGTTGAGCTCATACGGGCCGTCATAGATCGCATCGTCGTTGATGACGTCGCCGGCATAACCGGCATAGAGGTTATACTGCGAATCGAGCTTGCCGACGGTAAAACCGCCAAGGCTGATATTGGCAAACAGCAGCTTCGAAGCGGTATCGCCTCCATCGTTCCATTCCCAGCGCAGGATAAGATTTGTCTTCAGAGGACCGTATTCCGTGTCCGTCGCCGTATCGAAATTGAGTTCCGCGCGGTCGTGCCAGAGCGTGCCGACCCTGCTCTTCGGATTATAGGCGTCATACCATTCGCCTTCAGTGCGGATTTTGCCGCCGATCTTGAGGCAGGTTTCCTTGCCGGGAATGAAGAAATAGCCGGTGCCATAGGCATCGCAAATGCGCACATATTGCAAAGGCTCCGGCTCTGCCGCAACGATGGCGTCTGCCGCATGCGCACCGCTCACCGTTGCCAATGCGGCCGCGGAGCCGAGAAAAAGGCTCTTGATGTTCATGGTGTCTCCATTCGAATATCCATCAGTATGGGCTTTACGGCGGATGATATCGGACCGCTCCATAACCTGATTTAAATCCCCTTACGGTGAGGACGGCGCAATGAAGCTGGACCCGGCACAGCGAGCTTGCAAGTTAATAAGCAAAGCAAATTAATCGTCACATTAACGTCGAACGCCATATGTGACGAAAATAACACTTACGTTTGCTCGGACATCTGGCAGTTGCTCGATTAAGGCGCTTGAAAGCTGCTCCGCTTCGCACGAGGCGTATTTTAGTCGTATTGAATGATGGCAATAAATAAATACAATCCACCGCTCCGGTTACGATGTCTGCGGTAACCGCAATGGTGGTAGCAGATGCCTAGATCAGCGGGAAAAGCCCATGTTTTTCAGAATTCTAAGCATATCTCTCCTTAGCATCGGCATGGTCACCACGGCGATGGCGGCGTCAAGCGGCCACGGAGCTGGCGGCGATCGTGGTGGTTGGGGCGACAGTCCGGGCGCGGACGACCCCGGCAATTATCGCAACACCATTGTCGGTGATCACTACACGAGCGACGCAGAGGAAAAAGACCCGAACGCATGCTGGACGCTGCCCCGCTCCGCCGATGGCAAATCGATCGTTGCGCCGAGCGAGGCCAATCCCATCGTCCCTCGCAGATGTAACTGAGCCAGAGAAGCAGACTATTCGTTTTTCAGGTCGCCGCGATCTTACCGCACCTGGTCGAGCAGCCGCTTGCATTCCAGCAGGTCGTAAAGCGTTTCCTGCAGCAGCGCCCGATCTTCCTTGCCGACGCTCGACTTGCCGATCGAAACATCGGGAGCCTCGTCTTCACCGCTGACAAAGTTGAAGAAGCGACGGCTGATCGGCGCCTTGGGACGGCCGACGATTTGGTCGTCGTCGGGAGATCCGACGCGCGGCTCGACTACTGCTGGCTCCTGCGCAGTGGCAAGCGCCTCGACGCTCGCGAGATCGCCATGGCCGACGGCGATGACGAATTTATTGCCATTGGTCTTCAGAAGCTTCTGAACGCCTTTGATCGTATAGCCATGGTCATAGAGCAGATGGCGAATGCCGTTCAGCAGATCGACGTCTTCCGGGCGATAGTAGCGGCGGCCGCCGCCGCGCTTCATCGGCTTGATCTGCGGGAAACGGGTTTCCCAGAAACGCAGGACATGCTGCGGCAGATCAAGGTCTTCCGCGACTTCGCTGATCGTGCGAAATGCATCCGGGCTCTTGTCCATCGTCATACTCCCACACCATGACTCCGCCACTCAGGCCAGATCATGCGAAACCGCATATCCGCACCGCAGCTCATCGCGATACGACTCATCATATTTCAACGGTTTGCCGGGAGAAATTCAAGTCGCCTCTTCAGCTCTTTCACAAGCAAGCCGAAAAATAACCGCGAATAGTCCGAAAAAGCAGCGCGGCCGAAGCGCGCGACACCGGCCCCGCCAGGATCTGCTTTGGTGAATCAGGAAACGGGATTTGCCGGCCGGGCTTTCGCCTTGCGGCTGGTATGGGCTTTCAGAATACGCGTCTTGAGGACGTTCGATGCCTTGAACGTCATGACACGGCGCGGAGAGATGGGTACTTCCTCGCCGGTCTTCGGATTTCGGCCGATACGCTCGTTCTTGTCGCGCACCTGAAACGTCGCGAAGGAGGAGAGTTTTACAGTTTCGCCACGCACGATGGCGTTGCAAATTTCGTCGATTACCGTTTCAACCAGTTCCGCCGACTCAGTCCGGGACAGGCCGACTTTCCGGAATACCGACTCTGCCAAGTCCGCGCGCGTCACTGTCTTGCCAGTCATAGTTCCCCGCCCATATTGCTACGTAATTATATCTAAGCTGCAAGAGACTATTGCCCTTGCACCAAACGGTCAAGCTCTTGTTAGGAATCGGATTTTAGAGACGCAGCCTACCAGCGAAGCAGGACGGCACCCCAGGTAAAACCGCCGCCCATGGCTTCCAGCATTACCAGATCGCCCTTCTTGATCCGGCCGTCACCTGCCGCAACGGCAAGCGCGAGCGGGATTGACGCTGCTGACGTGTTGCCATGAAGATCCACGGTAACCACAACCTTCTCGGGAGCAATTCCGAGCTTTTTGGCCGAGCCGTCGATAATACGGCGGTTCGCCTGATGCGGCACCAGCCAGTCGAGATCGTCGGCTGTCACCCTTGCCGCTTCGAAGGTGGCCTGGATGACATCGGTGATCATGCCGACGGCATGTTTGAACACTTCCCGACCCGCCATGTGCAGCACGCCGACCGTTCCTGTCGAGGAGGGGCCCCCATCGACGTAAAGTTTGTCCTTATGCGCACCGTCGGAGCGCAGGCTTGCCGTCAGCACGCCGCGATCGCTGCTGGCGCCGGTCCCCTCGCCTGCCTCGAGGATCAGCGCGCCGGCGCCGTCGCCGAAGAGGACGCAGGTCGTGCGGTCCGTCCAGTCGAGAATGCGGGAGAATGTTTCGGCGCCGATGACGAGCACGCGCTTGGCTATACCGCCGCGGATGTAGGCGTCGGCTGTCGTCACCGCATAGACGAAGCCAGAGCAGACGGCCTGGACATCGAAGGCGAAGCCATGATGCATGCCAAGACGGTTCTGGATGTTCACCGCGGTGGCGGGAAAGGTGTTGTCCGGTGTCGAGGTGGCGACGATGATCAGATCGATATCGTCAGCCGTCAGGCCGGCATTGGCAAGGGCCGCCCGCGCCGCCTGCTCGCCGAGCGAGGCGGTGGTCTCGCCGTCGCCGGCAATATAACGCTGCCGGATGCCGGTGCGCTGGACAATCCAGTCATCGCTCGTGTCGACGACTTGCTCCATCTCGCGATTGGTCATGGCGCGCTTGGGAAGCGCCGATCCAAATCCGCGAACAACTGAACGGATCATTCTTGTTATACCCCGTCGCTCATGCCGCTTCCGGTCCGATCGGCGGCTGCCGTTTGGCATGATATTTTTTCAGATCGTTGTCGATTTTTTGGGTCAAGCCATTCTTGGCCATGTCATAGCCGACATCGATGGCGGCCGCGAAGGCCTCGACATTGGCGCCGCCATGGCTCTTGATGACGATACCGTTGAGACCGAGGAAGACGCCGCCATTGACCTTGCTCGGATCAAGCTTCTCGCGCAGCAGGTCGAAGGCGCCCTTGGCGAAGATGTAGCCGATGCGGGCCAGCAGCGTACGTGTCATGGCGGCGCGCAGATAAGCACCGATCTGCTTTGCCGTACCCTCCGCCGCCTTCAATGCGATATTGCCGGAAAACCCCTCCGTCACCACCACATCGACCGTGCCCTTGCCGATATCGTCACCCTCGACGAAGCCGAAATATTCGAGCGATTCGAGGTTGGCTTCGCGGATCAGGCGGCCGGCTTCCTTGACGTCCTCCTGACCCTTGATTTCTTCGACGCCGACATTGAGGAGGCCAATGGTCGGTCGATCGATTTCGAAGAGCGCGCGCGCCATGGCACCGCCCATCAGAGCGAAATCCAGCAACTGCTGCGAATCGGCGCCGATGGTCGCGCCGACATCGAGCACGATGCTTTCGCCTCGCAGCGTCGGCCAGATCGCGGCGATCGCCGGGCGCTCGATATTGGCCATGGTGCGCAGGCAGAATTTCGCCATGGCCATCAGCGCACCGGTATTGCCAGCGGAAACGACGACATCGGCGTCGCCGACCTTGACCGCCTCGATCGAGCGCCACATGCTGGATATATAGCGGCCGCGGCGCAGGGCCTGGCTCGGCTTTTCATCCATGCTGATGGCGACATCGCACTCGTGGAAGACGGACTTTTCCCGAAGTTTCGGATATTTGCCGAGGATCGTTTCGCAACGATCCTTCATACCGTACATTATGAATGTAATATCGGGATGCCTATCCAGCGCCTTGGCCGCGCCGGGAATGACAACCTCAGGGCCGAAGTCGCCACCCATTAGGTCAAGAGAAATTCTGATCACGCGTCCCTAGTCCTTTTTGTCCGCCGGGCCCGGCGAATTTGGCGTCAAAATACCGGTTTCTCCTCGCGTTACAACTGAATTGTGTTCAATTGCCAGAGGGGTCTATTCCTTTTTCCAGTCTTTCAGGACAGCGAAAGGCGACGGCTTCTTGTCATCTTCGCCACTGTCCTCGACGTGGCCTTCGAACTCGACACCGGGCTTGCGCGGATAGGGATCGATGGCAAGGGCGGCAAATTCGGCGACGACGGCACCGGCATCGATCGTATCGCC
Organism: Rhizobium sp. CB3090; assembly: GCF_029714285.1. Classification (NCBI taxonomy): domain Bacteria; kingdom Pseudomonadati; phylum Pseudomonadota; class Alphaproteobacteria; order Hyphomicrobiales; family Rhizobiaceae; genus Rhizobium; species Rhizobium sp. CB3090. Next base: position 878,341 of record NZ_CP121662.1, on the reverse strand, counting down.
GGTGAAGGTTTCCGGAAGATCCGGGCCGTCGGGGTCGAGCACCATTTCGCCGGCATCCACGGCCGGCGACCGCGCCAGCTTCGAATCCTCGGGAATGAAAATATGCTCGAAATCCTCGTCGATCTCCGATTCGACCGGCTCCAGTGTGACCACGCAGGCCTGGACGATCTTCGCGCGAACATTGCCCTTGATGCGGATGCCATCGCGCTTCCAGCGGGAAATCTTCAGTTCCGCCGAGAGCTTCTCGACAGAAAGCACATCCCAGAGCGCAGCCAGGCCGGCAAGTTCCCTCTTGTCGGCTTCGAGATGCACGTCCACCGGGTTGGCGGAGATATGACCGACCTTCACGAGATAGGAAAAGGGCGTTTCGTCGGAGTTGGGTCTTTTCATTTTTTGTCTCCTAAGGTGCGTCTTCGCCGATCTGAGATGCGGTCTTGCCGATCTGTGGCGGCTGCGGGAGCGTTGCGGAGCCGGTGGCGATCTCGGTTTCCGCAGTTCCTGACAGATGCGCCTCGGCAGTCATCATCCAATCCGCCAGGCCGATCATCGAGGGAGCTCCCTCGCCTGCCTTGGGATAGATATTACGCCGTAGCGCGGCGGCCAGTGCGCTGCGGTCGTTCCCGTCCATCGCCGCGGCGTAGCTTTCCAGCCGCCCGTAAAACATGCCCGCCAGTTTCTTCATCCGCTTCGGCACACTGTTGTCGCCGATTCCGAGCTCCCGGATGGAGTAATCGATATCCTCAAAAAAGGCATCGACGATTTCCTGCGCAAGCTCCTGGCCGCTGGTTTCGGACGAACGCGTCCGGCGGAAAAACAGGATCATCACCGCCGACAGCAGCTCGAAACGGCCCATGACCGTATCCGGCACGTCATAATCCGTATAAAAAACCGGCAAGCGCGCGATGGAGGTCAAGGCGTCATATTGCCTGACGACGATGATCTGGTTGTGATTTCTTTTGCGGAAGAGCCCAAAAATCATGAAAATTCCCGGAATTGGCTCATTCTGAGCGCCCCGTTGCACTTGGCCTTGTTGCATCCACTTGAAAGCTGGTTTACCGAAGCAGGCGCGAATTGCAATGCCGTTTGTGCCCGCTTCAAAGGTCCCGCCCCAAGCCGTCGTCACTCCCGTGCATGATTGGTTATGAAGAGTGCCGAACAACATCGCTGTGTCTTCTCCAATCGCGGAAAGGCCACAATGATGTGCACAGCAAGGTCATATCGGCCGCTCGGCCATCGGTTTGATTCATTAGGGGAGATGAGATGTCGTTGACGAGACGGTATTTCAAGTCTGACAGGACTTTCATCAGCAGTGCCGCTATCGCTCTGGTGATTGCCACCGCGGGGCTCGCGGGCTGCCAGACCAGCGAGGTCATGAACAACGGCTACATCTTCGACCAGCAATCGCTCAATCTCGTGCCTGTCGGCTCGAGCCGCGAGCAGGTGCTGCTTTCGCTCGGCACCCCGTCGACGACGGCGACCTTCGATGGCGAAGTCTTCTATTACATCTCCCAGAAGCGCACGCGCGCCGCGGCCTTCATGAAGCCGAAGCTGGTCGATCAGAACATCCTGGCGATCTATTTCGACAAGGACGGCGTGGTGAAGCAGGAAGCCAACTACACGCTGAAGGACGGCAAGGTCTTCGACATGATCAGCCGCACGACGCCGACCGGCGGTCGCGACATGACCTTCCTGCAACAAATCCTGCAGGGCGGCGGCAACGGCATCAACGGGGCGAAGAACTTCCTCAACAACCTTAACGCCGGCCAATAAGCAGGCGAGATCACATCAAAAAACCCGCGAAGCTCAGGCTTCGCGGGTTTTTTCGTTTGTATGACTCTCGCTTTTATGCGGCGAGAATGGCAAGCAGCAGCAGCGCGACGATATTGGTGATCTTGATCGCCGGGTTGACGGCGGGGCCGGCCGTGTCCTTGTAGGGATCGCCGACGGTATCGCCCGTGACGGAAGCCTTGTGCGCCTCCGAACCCTTCAGGTGACGCATGCCGTCCTTGTCGACAAAACCGTCTTCGAAGCTCTTCTTGGCATTGTCCCAGGCACCGCCGCCCGACGTCATGGAAATGGCGACGAAAAGGCCGTTGATGATGACGCCCAGCAGGGAGGCACCGAGCGCAGCAAAGGCCGACGCCTTCGAGCCGGAGATCAGCAATACGCCGAAATAGACGACGATCGGCGCCAATACCGGCAGCAGCGACGGAATGATCATCTCACGAATGGCGGCCTTGGTCAGAAGGTCGACGGCGCGACCGTAATCGGGACGCTCAGTACCCTTCATGATACCCGGCTTTTCGCGGAACTGCTTGCGCACCTCCTCGACGATCGCGCCGGCCGCACGGCCGACGGCCGTCATGGCAATACCACCGAAAAGATACGGAATCAGGCCGCCAAACAACAGGCCGGCGACGACATAAGGGTTGGAGAGATCGAAGGAGATCGTGCCCACATCTTTGAAATAAGGGAACAGATCGCCATGGGCTGCGAAATATTTCAGGTCGTTCGAATAGGCGGCGAAGAGCACCAGTGCGCCTAGGCCGGCCGAGCCGATGGCATAGCCTTTCGTCACCGCCTTGGTGGTGTTGCCGACCGCATCCAGCGCGTCGGTCGATTTGCGCACTTCCGGCGGAAGATGAGACATTTCGGCGATGCCGCCGGCATTGTCGGTGACCGGACCGAAGGCGTCGAGCGCAACGATCATGCCGGCGAGGCCGAGCATGGCCGTGACCGCAATGCCGATGCCGAACAGGCCGCCGAGCTGATAGGTGGCCAGAATGCCGCCGACGATGACGATGGCCGGCAGCGCCGTCGATTCGAGCGAAACGGCGAGGCCCTGGATGACGTTGGTGCCATGGCCGGTGACCGAGGCCTGGGCGATGGAATTGACCGGGCGTTTGTTGGTGCCGGTATAATATTCCGTGATGACGACGATCAGCGCCGTGACGACCAGGCCGAGGATACCGCAGATGAACAGCCTCGTGCCCGTGACATCGAAACCTGTGATGGCACCGAGCGAACCCCAGCCGACGGTCAGCGAGGTGGCGACCGCGAGACCGATGATCGACAGGAGGCCCGTGGCGATCAGGCCCTTGTAGAGCGCGCCCATGATCGAGCCGTTTGCGCCAAGCTTGACGAAGAAAGTGCCGATGATCGAGGTGATGATGCAGGTGCCGCAGACCGCCAGCGGATAGATCATGGCCGAGGCGAGGATCGGCGTGCCGGCGAAGAAGATCGCGGCAAGAACCATGGTCGCCACGACGGAGACCGCATAGGTTTCGAAGAGGTCGGCGGCCATGCCGGCGCAGTCGCCGACATTGTCGCCGACATTGTCGGCGATGGTCGCGGGATTGCGCGGATCGTCTTCCGGAATGCCGGCTTCCACCTTGCCGACGAGATCGCCGCCGACATCGGCGCCCTTGGTGAAGATACCGCCGCCGAGACGGGCGAAGATCGAAATCAACGAAGCGCCGAAGCCGAGCGCCACCAGCGCATCGATAACATCGCGCGAGCCCGGCTCATGGCCGAGAATAGTGGTCAGCACATAGAAATAGATGGAGACGCCGAGCAAAGCGAGGCCGGCGACCAGCATGCCGGTGATGGCGCCCGACTTGAAAGCGATGTCAAGACCGGCCGACAGGCTATGCGAGGAGGCCTGCGCAGTGCGGACATTGGCGCGCACGGAGACATGCATGCCGATGAACCCGGCGGAACCCGACAGAATAGCGCCGATCAGGAACCCGATGGCGGCTTCGCCCGACAGGAGCAGCCAGGCCAAGATGAAAACGATGATGCCGACAATGGCAATGGTTCTGTATTGACGTGCCAGATAGGCTTGCGCGCCTTCTCGAATATAGCCTGCGATTTCCTTCATGCGTGCACTGCCCTGGTCGGCTGATAGCACCGACCGGGTTGCCCAGACGGCGTAGATCACCGAGAGCAGTCCGCACGCGATCACTCCTAAAAGAATCGACATTTCGCTTTTTCCCTCCAAAAAAGCCGGCGGTTCACTCCCCCTCCGGCCGCCTGCGACAACGGCCAGCCCCCTCCTCCCAAGGGGGTCGGCAAATGTGCAAGGCGAGATTGCGTTTGGGAAAACGTCGCGTCAAGACCGCCAGCGGGTAAAACACCCGATGGAGGTTCAAAAGAATGTCGCTTGCTGAAATCAGGCGCGAGCGAAGGAAACGAAAGCGGTGGGAACAAGCACCGGCGCTGACGTGGACCCTTATTTCTTGGCTTCGCCGCGGACCTGCTTGGCGATTCGATCGAGCACAGCGTTGACGAGCTTCGGCTCATCCTCCTCAAAGAAGGCGTGAGCGATCTCGACATATTCGGTGACGATGACCGGGACCGGCACGTCCTTGCGGTCGAGAAGCTCGAAGGTGCCGGCGCGCAGGATGGCGCGCACGGTGCTGTCGAGGCGCGACAGTGCCCAATCGTCCTGCAGAGCAGAGCCGATCAGCGGGTCGAGCCGGGTCTGCTCGCGCACGACGCCGGAGACGATGGAGCGGAACCAGGATGCGTCGGCCTTCAAATAGGTCTCGCCGTCCAGCTCCTGCCCGAGACGGTGTGCCTCATATTCGGCCACTACCTCCAACACGCCGGTACCGCCGATATCCATCTGATAGAGCGCCTGAACTGCGGCAAGGCGTGCCGCCCCGCGCTGGTTCGCGGTCTTTGCCGGTCGCTCGTTATCCTGATTGCTCATGAATTTATGCACCCAACTTTTGTTTCAGCGCGATCATCGTCAGCGCTGCACGGGCGGCGAAACCGCCCTTGTCCTTGTCCGAACGGCGCGCACGCACCCAGGCCTGATCGTCATTTTCGACCGTCAGGATTCCGTTGCCGATCGCCAGAGATTCGCTGACGGCCAGATCCATCAGCGCACGCGAGGATTCGTTGGAGACGATATCGAAATGATAGGTCTCGCCGCGGATGACCATGCCGAGGGCGACATAGCCGTCATATTCGGTCCCACCATTATCGGCACCGTCAAGCGCCATGGCGATGGCGGCCGGGATCTCGAGGGCGCCGGGCACGGTGACGACGTCATAGGTCGCGCCGGCTTCTTCGAGCGCGGTCTTGGCGCCGTCGAGAAGAGCGTCGGCCATGTCATCGTAGAAGCGGGCTTCGACGATGAGGATGTGGGCATTGGTAGAGCTGGACATACGTCACCTGCTAAATGAGAGGGGCGGGCAGCACCTTGATTAAGGGCGGGTCAAACCACGGCAGGCCGCGCTTGGCAAGTGTTTTTGGATGCCTGCGCCGATTCTAATCCCGATTTGAGGAACATTGATCCGTGCCAGAAATTGTATCTTCCGCCAGCTCACTCGCTTCGATAAGAATTTGAGCTGGCAGGGAGGAACCTGATGACAGAGAAAACCAGACATGCTGTCAACCTTGGCGCGCTGCAGCTCGATCATTGGCGGCAGGGAGATTTTTTTGCGGGCAGCGATGTCTCCTTCGGCGCACTGCTCGGGCTGAAGGATCTCGGCATCAGCTATAATGAAGTGCCGCCCGGCAAATCCGGTTGTCCATTTCACAATCATCACGTCGAAGAAGAACTCTTCGTCATTCTCGACGGCGAAGGCGAATATCGCTTCGGGAGCGAGCGTATTCCGGTCGCGAAGGGCGATGTATTGGGAGCACCCGCCGGCGGCCATGAAACAGCCCACCAGCTCATCAATATCGGCCCGGGCGTGCTGATCTATCTCGCCATTTCGACCAAAGCCCGAACGGAGATTGTCGAATATCCCGACTCCGGCAAGTTCATGGCAAAAACCAATCGAGCCGGCCACGCGCCGCGGCGCTTCAGCTTCATTGGGCGCGAAGGCGACGCCGTGGATTATTGGGATGGCGAACCGGGAGCATAAACGGATGCACATGAATGCAGAAATGGCAGACAAGAAGGAAGCCGCTCCCGCCATGACCATGATTCCGACGCTGATGACCGAACGCCTCATCCTCCGCTCCCATCGATTGGAGGACTTCGAAGACTATACGGCCTTCTGGTCGCAGGAGGATCTTGTCCGCTATATCGGCGGCGAGACCTCGACGCGCGAACAGGCCTGGTCGCGCCTGTTGCGTTATGCCGGCATGTGGCATCATCTGGGTTTCGGCTTCTTCGCTGTCGAAGAGCGTCGCAGCGGTCGCTTCATCGGCGAAGTCGGTTTTCTCGACCTGCATCGCGACATGAAACCGACCACCACAGAAGGCACATTGGAAGCCGGTTGGGGGATTACGCCGGCGCTGCAGGGCAAAGGCTACGCGACGGAAGCCGTCAGCGCGGCGATCGCCTGGGCCGAAGACACTTTCCCAGGCCGACGCATGACCTGCATCATCGATCCGGCAAACAGGCCATCGCAGCGGGTCGCCGAAAAGGTCGGCTTCCGCCGGATCGGCGAAGTGTTCTACAAGGACAAGCCCAACATCATGTTCGAGCGGTAACGTCGGAACCGACGGAGACTGTCAGGCACCGTCTCGGATCAGCTTTCTCGGGCCGTCGGGAACTCCGCCAGCCTTGCCGCATAGCGGGCCATAGTGTCGACTTCGAAATTGACGAAATCGCCGGCCTTGCGTTCGCCCCAGGTCGTGACCTCCAGCGTGTGGCGGATCAGGAGTACGTCGAAATCAGTGCCGTCGACGGCGTTGACCGTCAGCGACGTGCCGTCGAGCGCGATCGAGCCCTTAGGTGCGACGAATTTGGCGAGATGGGAGGGAGCACGCAGGCGGAAGCGGGTGGCGTCGCCTTCCGTCGTCACAGACAGGATCTCCGCCTTGCCGTCGACATGGCCGGAGACGATATGGCCGCCGAGCTCATCGCCGATCTTCAGCGAGCGTTCGAGATTGATATTGCTGCCGGCTTCCCAGGTGCCGATGGTGGTCAGCCGCAGGGCTTCCTCCCAGGCCTCCACCTCGAACCAGCGGCCATTGCTGCCGGCTTCGGGCAGGCCCGTCACCGTCAGGCAAATCCCGGAATGGGAGATCGAGGCACCCATATCGATCGTTGCCGGATCGTAATTGGTGGCGACGCGCAGCTTGATGCCTTCCTTGAGGGGGGAAACGGATTCGACCTTGCCGATATCGGTGACAATTCCGGTAAACATCAAAAACCTCTTTCAAATTCGTCGCAGCGATCATCGCCAAACCGGCTCGCGCGGATATGCCTGAAACTCGATGGGATATTGGTTTTCGTGATCGGCGATTCAATACCGCCCTCGCCGATCGTAGCCGGTCCCTGGAACAGAAGGATGCGGTCGACGAGATCGGTAGCGAGGAAGCGTTGCGCCGTCCTTGCGCCGCCTTCAACCAATAGAGAGGAGATGCCGCGCGTTCCCAGCGCCTCAAGCAGTTCTCCCGGTTCGCCGGAACTGGATTGCAGCACTTCAGCGCCCGCGGCATCGAGCGCAGCGCGGCGGTCCAGGAAGGCCTTGTCGATATTCACATCAAAGGGCGGCGGATCACCGGCGACGATGATGAGGCCATACTGAGGTGCCGTCTTCACGAGCTTGCTGCCGAGCGGAAGCTGAAGCTGATCGTCGATGACGATGCGCAATGGGCTACGGCTTTCCAGCCCCGGGAGACGGCAGGTCAATTCCGGATCGTCTGCTATCGCCGTGCCGATCCCGACGAGAATGCCATCGCTTTCGGCTCTGAGTACCTGCACCTGGGCGCGGGCGATATCGCCGGTGATGCGAACCTGCCCTTCGCCTGTCTTGCCGATCATCCCGTCTGCGGAAACAGCAAGTTTGAGAGTCACATAAGGCCGGTTTTTCGTCTGGCGCGTGAGGTAGCCGGCAAGCGCGCGCCTGCCTTCCTCTTCGAGAATACCGGCATCGACCTCGATCCCGGCATCCCGCAGCAGCGCGATGCCGCGGCCGGAAACGCGTTGGTCGGGATCGGTGACGCTGATGACGACGCGGGCGACGCCGTAGGCGATGAGCGCCTCGGCGCAGGGCGGTGTCTTGCCGTGGTGGGAACAAGGTTCGAGCGAGACGTAGGCCGTGGCCCCCCTCGCCGCTTCGCCGGCCTCGGCCAAAGCCTGCGGCTCGGCATGCGGCCTGCCGCCAAGCGCAGTCACGGCGCTGCCGATGACGGCACCATCCTTGACGATCAGGCATCCGACGGATGGGTTGGTGGAGGTAAGCCCCAGATGCGTGCGCGACAGGCGGATCGCCGCGGCCATAAAACGCTCGTCTTCAGGCCGCAGCGCCATGGTCAGGGGTCCAGCGGATCGCGGGCGATCTTGGCGTTGATCTCGGTGATCACCTGCTCGAAATCCTCCGCATGCGAGAAATCGCGATAGACGGAAGCGTAGCGCACGAAGGCGACATCGTCGAGGCTCTTCAAGGCTTCAAGCACCTGCAGGCCGATCTGCTCCGAACTGATTTCCGTCTCGCCGGAGCTTTCCAGACGGCGGACAATGCCGGAGACGGCACGTTCGATACGATCTCGGTCGACAGGGCGTTTGCGCAGCGCGATTTCGAAGGAGCGTACCAACTTGTCCCGATCGAAAGGCACCTTGCGGCCGGTCTTCTTGATGACCATCAGCTCGCGAAGTTGCACGCGCTCGAAGGTTGTGAAGCGGCCGCCGCAATCCGGACAAATACGCCGACGGCGGATGGACGTATTGTCCTCCGCCGGGCGTGAATCCTTGACCTGGGTATCTTCCGAACCGCAATAAGGGCAGCGCATGCGCTCTCCTTAGCCCATGTAACCATACATGGGGAAGCGACCGGTGAGGTTGACCACCTTCTCGCGCACTGCAGCCTCAACGGCGGCGTTGCCTTCGTCGGAGTTGGCAACCTTCAAGCCATCAAGCACTTCGATGATGAGATTGCCGATCTCGCGGAATTCGGCTTCCTTGAAGCCGCGCGTCGTGCCGGCCGGGGTGCCGAGACGGACGCCGGAGGTGACGAAAGGCTTTTCCGGATCGAAGGGGATGCCGTTCTTGTTGCAGGTCACATAGGCGCGGCCGAGAGCTGCCTCAGCTCGCTTGCCGGTCGCGTTCTTCTTGCGCAGGTCGACCAGCATCAGGTGGTTGTCCGTGCCGCCGGAGACGACGTCGACACCGCCGGAGATCAGCGTTTCGGCAAGCGCCTTGGCGTTCTTGACGATCTGGGCGGCATAGTCCTTGAACTCAGGCTTCAGCGCTTCGCCGAGTGCCACGGCCTTTGCAGCGATGACATGCATCAGCGGGCCACCCTGCAGGCCGGGGAAGACTGCGGAATTGAGCTTCTTCGCCAGATCCTCGTCATTGGTGAGGATCATGCCGCCGCGCGGGCCACGCAGCGACTTGTGGGTGGTGGTCGTAGCGACATGGCAATGCGGGAACGGCGACGGATGCTGGCCGCCGGCAACGAGACCGGCAATGTGGGCCATATCCACCATCAGGTAAGCGCCGATGCTGTCGGCGATCTCGCGGAAGCGCTTCCAGTCCCAGATGCGGGAATAGGCGGTGCCGCCGGCGATGATCAGCTTCGGCTTGTGCTGCTCGGCCTTGCGCTGCACTTCTTCCATATCGAGCAGGTTGTCGCCTTCGCGCACGCCGTAGGAAACGACGTTGAACCACTTGCCGGACATGTTGACCGGCGAGCCATGCGTCAGGTGACCACCCGAATTGAGGTCCAGGCCCATGAAGGTGTCGCCCGGCTGCAGCAGTGCCAGGAAGACCGCCTGGTTCATCTGCGAACCGGAATTCGGCTGAACGTTGGCGAAATTGACGCCGAACAGCTTCTTGGCGCGCTCGATGGCGAGCTCTTCAGCGATATCGACGAACTGGCAGCCACCATAGTAGCGCTTGCCCGGATATCCCTCGGCATATTTGTTCGTCATGATCGAACCCTGCGCTTCCAATACGGCGCGGGAAACAATGTTTTCCGAGGCAATCAGTTCGATCTCATGCCGCTGACGACCTAATTCCTTGCCGATCGCGCTAAAGATTTCCGCATCGGTATCTGCGAGCGAGCGATTGAAGAAAAGTTCGGTTGAAGCATTGGTCATCGTGGGAGCTCCTGAACGGGCCGGAACGGCAATGGAGACGGTATTAGCGTCAGGGTCGCACAAGAGCAATACAATCAGCGACATTTGCTGGGCATTCTACGATGAAGGTCCCTGCAAAGAAAAAAGCCGCATCCAAGGACGCGGCTTCCTGAGGCTATCGTCGCAACGGCGCCGGATTATTGCACCGGCTGCTCCATGCCCTGCGTCGTATCCAGCGCCAGCTCGGAATTGCCGTCGAGCTGATAGATATCGTCGCGGAACTGGACGATGCCGTTGCCGGCACCCCATGCGGAGATATAGACGAAATAAACCGGGACTTCCGTTGCCAATGTGATCGGCGTGTTGACACGGGTGGAAATGACCTGCTCGATATGCTGGCGCGGCCAACCCGGCGTTTCGGCAAGCAGCCAGGTCGTCAGGTCGCGCACGTTTTGCACGCGCACGCAGCCTGAGCTGTCGAAACGCATCAGCTTGTTGAACAGGCCCTGTTCGGGCGTGTCGTGCATATATTCGTTGTTTGGGTTGTGGAAGTTGATCTTCGTGGACGCCATGGCGTTGTTCTTGCCCGGATCCTGGCGGAACATCAGATCCGGCGCCTTATCCGAATTCCAGTCGATCGTCTCAGGCGCAACTTCCTGGCCCTTGTTGTCGAACAGGCGGATGTTGTTCTTCGTCAGATAGGTCGGATCCTTGCGCATCAGCGGCACGATGTCCTTGACGATGATCGAGCGCGGCGCCGTCCAGTACGGGTTGAGGATGACCTCGTAGATCTTGGAATTGATGAGGTGCGTCGGGCGTGAGATGCGGCCGACGATCGCCTCGTGACGCAGCGCCACCTGACCGTCCTCAACGGCTTCGATATAGGTCGCCGGAACATTGACCATAACGTGGCGGCGGCCGAGATCGGCCGGGAATGTCTGCAGGCGAACAAGGTTGGTGTTCAATTGCTGCAGGCGGACATCAACGGGAATATTCATCGCCTTCAGCGTGAACTCGCCGATAACGCCATCCGGCGGCAGGCCGTGGCGGGCCTGGAAGCGCTTGACGGCACCGTCGACATAGGAATCGAACGCTGAAGACATGCCAGCTTCCTTCGGCAGGTCGCCGGTGACCATCAGACGCTGGCGGAGCGTCTGCACGGAAGGATCGGTGACGCCGAGCTGGAGCTGCTGCTCGCCGGGATTGACCTGCGGCCAGCCGCCATTGGCAGCGATGCTTTGATATTGGGCGATCGCCTGCTGGATGTTCGGTACGGAATCAGGCCCGAGGATCGGTGTGTTGGAAACAACCGCTGCGGCGGTACGCGCGGCGGCCTTTGCATCGAACTGATCGTCCCAGTTGCCGCGGGCGCGATTGTTGATCAGCGCATCGAGAGGCGTTTGGTCCTGTGCAAAAGCCGGGGCTGCCAGAGCGGCCACGCCAAAAGTCGCCGCAGACCGCAGGAAGGAGCGGCGCGAGAAAGGTTCAATTCCGGTTTTCTTCGACATATCCCACCGTTTGACGCTGCGACCCAATTCATCCGCAGCCAAGAGATAAAGCAGTAAATTACTGCAGCTCGCGCCAAGTAACGCAGGTCCGTATCAATCCGTTGCCTTAGAGCACCACTAAAACTTCGCTCCGGACCATCACAATATTGCGAGCCCAAAGCGCTAAGGCATGAAGATCAAGACTTGAAAAGCGCCGTTTGCCGTCCGTTTCCGCTGTCATAGCAATATGGCCAATTCGTGTCGCCCGGCATGAAACTTGCCTTCATCGACCGGGTCGAAAGAAACACCATTTTGCGTTGCTAAAATACCACTAAATGAGTGTGGTTCATAGCGCGTGACGATCCCGCGTCAATGGCGCAGATGCAGCATACAGGGCGTGCAGCGCAACGTCACGGCGGGGGCGTGGCAAAAAGCGCACAATTGCAAGCCGATAAAAAGTTCAAGCCAGACACGCAGGGAACGTGTCCGGCTTGCTTTGCTGGAGAGTCAAGCGGCAACTCGGCCGTAGTGACTTACAGGCGATAGAGGATCTGGTCGTTCCAGAAGCGGTCGAGACGCTGCAGGAGCTTGTTCATCTGGGTGAACTCGTCCGTGCCGATGCCGCCGACCTTGTCGATGGAGGCGATGTGGCGCTCGTAGAGCTTGGCGACGGTTTCGGCGATCTCCTGGCCGGTTTCCGTCAGGCTGATGCGGACCGAGCGGCGATCGATGCGAGAGCGCTGGTGGTTGATGAAGCCGAGATCGACCAGCTTCTTGACGTTATAGGAAACGTTGGAGCCGAGGTAGAAACCGCGGGAGCGCAGTTCACCGGCTGTCAGCTCGGAATTGCCGATGTTGAAGAGGAGCAGCGCCTGCACCGCGTTGACGTCGTCGCGGCCTTGGCGGTCGAACTCGTCCTTGATAACATCAAGGAGACGGCGGTGAAGACGCTCCACCAGATGGAGCGATTCCATATACAGACCACGGATATCTTCGATCTGCTGGTCCCGAGCATTCGCAACTGCCTGCGGCTTGATTTTCGTGTTCATCATGACTTGGCCTCACTGTTTTGTTTGGCGGTGTCGTTTTCTTCCCGCCTTGAGTGAGACCCTATCGAATACACATAAAATTCTACTTAAACTGCAGGCTTAACAGCACCTTACCAGGAAGTCTTGGTGTTTCAGGGTAAATCAACCATTACCTGCTGCTCGCGCTTGCGCTTCTCCAGCCAGAGCAAAATGCGGAAAATACAATAGAGCACGGCAACGCCTGCATGCAGGATTACGATCAACGGATTGGAGCCGAAAATCTGCGGCCAGAGGCCATACATCAGCGCCTGACTGCCTGCCGCCAGCACCCAGATCACCGGTCCCCAGGAGACCGTCAGCCACAGGCCGAGGGCCGCGACGGGGAAGACCACGGCAAGGCCTGCACCCGCCACCTTCCAGGGCAGATTGAGAAGGTCGAAGCGCGCCTGGCCGTCCAGCGAATAGCCGACCAGCATCGACCAATATTGCAGGCCAAGCCAGAAACAGGCAATGGCAATCAGCCGCAGGAACAGGACGAACAGGATGTCCGTCAGCGTGCTCTTGGGTATGGTCGGAGAATCGGGTTCCATGCGCGAACAATAAGTAGAGGGCCACAAGCTCGCCAGCGCTATAATGGCTGCGGCCTTTCGCCGGGTTTTGTTTCCTGGGGACAGCGTGATAGGTACGCTGCCGATACATTAAGGCCATAGATAGACTAAAAAGGATGGCGGCACCATGCAGGACAAGACGCATCTTGTTGACGAGATCACCGGACATCGGCGCATGCGGCGCAACCGCAAGGCCGACTGGACGCGCCGGTTGGTGCAGGAAAACCGTCTGACCGTCGATGACCTGATCTGGCCGATCTTCCTGATTCCCGGTAGCGGCATCGCCGAGCCGATCCCAGCCATGCCCGGCGTCTTCAGATTGACCGTCGACAAGGCGGTGGAAGCCGCAAAAGAGGCGGCCGACCTCGGCATTCCCGCGCTCGCCACCTTCCCGAACATCGAAATGGAACTGCGCGACGAGACCGGCTCGAACAGCCTGGAAAAGAACAACCTCATCAATCTCGCCACTGCCGCCATCAAGAAAGCCGTGCCGAATATCGGGGTCATCACCGATGTCGCCCTCGATCCCTTCACCAGCCACGGCCATGATGGCATTTTGCGCGGTAACGAAATCGTCAATGACGAGACCGTCGAACAGGTGGCGCGCGCCGCCGTCTACCAGGCCGATGCCGGCGCCGACATCATCGCGCCGTCGGAAATGATGGATGGGCGCATCGGCGTGATCCGTCATGCGCTCGACGCCGCCGGACATCAGAGCGTCGGCATCATGAGCTACGCCACCAAGTTCAGCTCCGCCTTCTACGGCCCCTATCGCGAGGCGATCTCGACCGGCGGGCTGCTGAAGGGTGATAAGAAAACCTATTATATCGACCCGGCCAACGGCACCGAGGCGGTACGCGATGCCGCGCTCGATGTCGAAGAAGGCGCCGACATGCTGATGGTCAAGCCCGGCCTGCCCTATCTCGACATTTGTTGGCGGCTGAAAGAGGCATTCGGCCTGCCGACCTTCGCCTACCAGGTCTCCGGCGAATATTCGATGGTCAAGGCTGCCGCCGCCAATGGCTGGATCGATGGCGAAAGGGTGATGCTGGAAACGTTGCTCGCCTTCAAGCGCGCCGGCTGCGACGGCATTCTCACCTATTTCGCGCTCGAAGTCGCAAGACTGCTGGCAAAGAGGTAATCACCGGCCACAAAGCTTATTGCATTTGCCGGACCTCACACCATATGTTCGGCAAATGTTTCCTACTGCGCCGCGCGTCCTGCCGGATGCGCAAAGGTCGCAGTGGAATCTTTAACCCGCGCATGCCTTCCTTAAATCGCAACGATGAAGGGGTTATGCGCGAAGGAGGAAGACAATGAGCATGAACCCCAGCCCGCTTTATGCAGCACCGGATGACTGGCGCGCCTATAGTGGTGTGCTGAGCCGGCGCATCTTTGCCTTCATCCTCGACTACATCATCGTCGGCCTGCTCTGCATTCCGGCCGCGGTCGTACTGTTCTTCGTCTCGATCCTGACGCTTGGACTGGGCTTCCTGCTCTACCCTGCCCTCTTTATCATCGTTGCGGGCCTCTATTTCGGCTGGACGCTCGGCGGGCCACATCAGGCCTCGCTCGGTATGCGCGCCATGGGCATCGCGATGGCGCGGATCGATGGCCGGCCGATGGATTTTCTCACCGCGATCGTGCATCTGGCGCTGTTCTGGATTCTGAACTCCGTTCTGACGCCGCTCATCCTACTTGCAGGCCTGTTCATTGAACGCAGCCGGCTGGTGCATGACCTGCTCCTCGGCACGGTCATCGTCCGAACGGCGTAAAGCAAGGCTATTTCGCTCAACTCACCCCAACGGTTTGGTTATCCGCCCTATCATCGTAAGAAATCCCGCTTGCTACTGAAGAAGCTGGGAAACTATGGCCTTGGACAAAGGACATAGTTGACGTTTTCTAAAGTTGGGCCATGCTTGTGAGAAGTCGAATGCCGAATGGAAGGTTAATCAACGGCAGATGAATACGCAGTCGACGCCATCCCCGCAGTTTTATCTGACGGCACCGGCCGCCTGCCCGTACCTGCCGCGCGAGATGGAGCGTAAGGTCTTCACCCATCTCGTCGGGCCGCGCGCGGCGGAAATGAACGATATATTGACCCAGGGCGGCTTTCGTCGCTCGCAGAATATTGCTTATCGCCCGGCTTGCGAATCCTGCCGGGCCTGTATTTCCGTTCGCATTCTCGCTCAGGAATTCGAGCCCAGCCGATCGATGAAGCGCGTCCTGTCGTCCAATAGCGATATCATCGCCACGGAATTTCCGGCGCAGCCTTCCAGCGAGCAATATTCCCTCTTTCGCCGCTATCTCGATTATCGTCATCAGCAGGGCGGCATGTCCGATATGACCGTGCTCGATTACGCGATCATGGTCGAGGACACCCACGTCAATACCCGCATCATCGAATATCGCCGGCGCGAAGAAGGCTCCGGGCTGGAGCAGCGGCCTAAGGGAGAGCTCCTGGCAGCAGCATTGACCGACGTGATGAGCGACGGGCTGTCCATGGTCTATTCCTATTTCAATCCGGATCTCGACCATCGCTCGCTCGGCACTTTCATGATCCTCGATCATATCAAGCGGACCAAGGCGCTTGGGCTGCCGCATGTCTATCTCGGCTATTGGGTCAAAGGCTCCCGCAAGATGGATTACAAGACGCGGTTTCAGCCGCAGGAGCACCTGACCCCGCGTGGTTGGGAACGTTTCAATCCCGCCGATGTCAGCGAAGATCCCTCTCGCTAAATGGTCTCCCATCTCTCGGAACACAGAAAAGGCCTGCTGCTGACCACCATCGGCGGTCTCACGCTGTCGATGGACATTCCGCTGATTCGGCTTTCGAGCGGCGACGTCTGGTCCGTGTTGTCGGCGCGCAGCCTTGCTACGATCGTCGTGGCACTTCTCGCTTTGATCGTCATCCGCCGCATGACGGGATCGCTGCGCAACGTGCTTCCGGGCTGGATCGGACTTCCCGTCGGCCTCTTCTATGGCCTGACGACCATCACCTTTCTGCTTGCCATCTATTATACGACAGCAGCGAACGTGGTGTTCATCATCGCCCTCAATCCGATGTTCGCAGCACTCCTTTCCTGGATTTTCCTGAAGGAGCGCCCTGCTCTTTCCACCATCATTACCATGATCGCGATGCTCTTCGGCGTCGGCCTGATCGTGGGGGACGGTATGGAAGGCGGTCATTTCCTCGGCGACGCGCTTTCGGTTCTCGCTTCTTTTTTCATTGCCTGCGCAATCACAATCGCCCGAGCTTCGCGCAAAGATATGGGCTTTGCTTCGCTGCTCTCTGCCATCATCCCCGCTGCAGTCGGACTCTACCATGTCATGCCTTCGGGTATCATGATCAACCACCCCGGCTGGATCCTGCTTGACGGCGCGATCCTGATGCCCCTCTCCTTCTGGTGTCTCGCCACCGGCACGCGCTTTCTCTCGGCGCCGGAAGTGGCGATGTTCTATCTGCTGGAAACGATCCTGGCGCCGATCTGGGTCTGGCTGATCTTTGCCGAGGCGCCGAGCAACATGACACTCGCCGGCGGACTGGTGTTGATCATGGCGTTGGCGGCGCATTCGCTGTGGCAGGTGCGGGTCAGAGCGAGAGTGGCGACGGTGGGGTGAAGCGAACCGTATATTGCGGCAGCCGAATCAAGATGTTATAACGCCGTTATTACATTGGGAGAAAAACCATGAACGTCGTGATCCGCAAGATTGGCAATTCCGAAGGCGTCATTATTCCGAGAGAAATTCTTGATCGAATGGGCCTTGAAGCCGGTGACACGCTGGAACTCAGCATGCAAGGCGGCGAACTGCGCCTGCAGCCCACTGACGCGGACTTCGCGCGTCAAATGGAGCATGCGCAGCGTTTCATGGATCAATATAAAGTGGCGCTGAAGAAGTTGGCGGAATAATGCCTATCGTTTTCCTGACGCGAACGCTCGTCGAACAATTGCACAAGATACAAATTAAACGATTTGGGGGCTCGTACGGGTTAAGGGACGAAGGCGCCCTCGAATCCGCCTTGGCGCGTCCTATCAATAGAGCCCAGTACGGAAGCGACAATGTTGTCGAACTCGCTGCCGGTTATCTGTTTGGCTTGGCGAAAAACCATGCGTTCGTGGATGGCAACAAGCGCATCGCCATCGTAGCTGCTGGTATCTTCCTTATGGACAATGGTTACAAGATCCAGACAACGGACGCTAATCTCTACAGCTTTGTGCTTGCCGTTGCCGCCGGTGAAATTGACGAAGAAGGCACTACGCGTTTCCTTAGAGACGTTTGCATTCCCTACGAGGAATAACGGGCTCGCATTCTGCCTCGCTCAATCTTTACTTCTGCCCAGAGCATTCCTCGCAGCAATCGACCCCCTGGTCGATTGCTCGGGCTTTGCCCGACCGATCGTCACCCCGAAAACCTGCCGCTCCTGGGGAAGCCTTTCGGCACGGCACGGCCGGCAGAGGCGCGGTCACCCAGCCATTCTATCAGCTCATCCTTGGTCTTCGTGAACGTACGGCCGGCGCTGTCCTCCCATGTCAGGCCGTCGGCGATGGCGAAGCACTTGATATCGCCGACGCCGCCATCCTTGTAGCGCTGCAGGCGCACGCCCTTGCCGCGCGACATTTCCGGGATCTGCGACAGCGAGAATACCACCATCTTGCGGTTTTCGCCGACGACGGCGACGTGATCGCCCGAGACCGGCACGAGTAGCTTCGTCTCATCCGGCGTCGTCAGGTTCATGATCTGCTTGCCCTTGCGGGTATTGGCGACCAGCTCCACTTCCGGCACGATAAAGCCGTTGCCGGCGGTCGAGGCGACCAGTTGCTTGCGCTGCGGATCGTGAACGAAGGCAGTCAGCACGTCTTGATCGTTTTCCATGTCGACCATGATACGCAGCGGCTCGCCGTGGCCACGGCCGCCGGGCAGCTTGTCGCCGCCCAGCGTATAGGCCTTGCCGCCGGTCGTGATGATCAAAATCTTATCCGTCGTCTGCGCCGGGAATGCCACCTTCAGCCCATCACCCTCCTTGAAGGTGAGCGTCGACGTATCGGAGATGTGGCCCTTCAGCGCGCGAATCCAGCCCTTTTCCGAAACGACGACGGTGATCGGTTCCTTCTCGATCATCGCCTGCTGGACCGCAGCATCATCGGTCTCGGGCGCTTCGGCGAACTGCGTGCGGCGTCGGCCGAGCTCGGTCGCCTTCGCAAATTTCTTCTTAACCTCGCCGATTTCCCAGGCGACTGTCTGCCACTGCTTATCCTCGGAGGCGAGCAAGGCCTCGATATCGGCCTTTTCCTTGGTCAGGCCGTCGAATTCCTTGCGGATCTCGAATTCCTCGAGCTTGCGCAGGGAGCGCAGCCGCATGTTTAGGATCGCTTCGACCTGATTGTCCGTCAGACCGAACCGCTCCATCATGACAGGCTTCGGCTCATCCTCCTCACGGATGATGGCGATGACCTCATCGATGTTGAGGTAAGCGATCAGGAAGCCACCGAGGATTTCCAGGCGTTTTTCGATCGCCGCGAGCCGGAAGCGCGAGCGGCGGAGCAAAACTTCGCGCCGGTGGTCCAGCCATTCCTTCAGCACGTCGTTCAGCGCCATGACCTTCGGAATGCGGCCCATGGAGAGAACGTTCATGTTCAGCGGAAAACGGCTTTCCAGCTCCGTCAGCTTGAACATCGATTCCATCAGGATCATCGGATCGACGGTACGACTCTTCGGTGTGAGAATGACGCGGATGTCCTCGGCGGACTCATCGCGAACGTCCTCAAGCAGCGGCAGTTTACGCGCCAGAAGCAGTTCGGCGATCTTTTCGATCAGCCGCGACTTCTGCACCTGGAACGGAATTTCGGTAATGACGATCTGATAGCCGCCGCGGCCGAGATCTTCCGTTTCCCATTTGGCACGGACGCGGAAGCCGCCACGGCCGGTCTTGTAGCTTTCGATGATGCTGTCGCGATCGTCGATGATGATGCCGCCGGTCGGGAAATCCGGGCCGGGAATGAACTCAACCAGCTTTTCGACGGTCGCGTCGCGATCGCGGATCAGGTGAAGTGCGGCGTCACAGAGTTCGTGAGCGTTATGCGGCGGGATAGAGGTCGCCATGCCAACCGCGATGCCCGAGGAGCCGTTGGCGAGCAAATTCGGAAAAGCACCGGGCAGGACGACCGGCTCGGAATTAGACTCGTCGTAGGTATCGCGGAAATCCACGGCATCCTGATCGATGCCTTCGAGCAGCAGTTCCGAGACCGCCGTCATCTTGGATTCAGTATAACGCATGGCGGCGGGGCTATCGCCGTCGATGTTGCCGAAATTGCCCTGGCCGTTGACCAGCGTGTAGCGTTGCGAGAAATCCTGCGCCAGGCGGGCGAGCGCGTCGTAGATCGATTGGTCGCCATGCGGATGATAGTTACCCATCACCTCGCCAACGATCTTGGCGCATTTGCGGAAGGCCGCGGTGGGGCGCAGGCCCATCTCGCTCATTGCATAGACGATGCGGCGATGGACCGGCTTCAGGCCGTCGCGAACATCCGGCAGGGCGCGATGCATGATTGTCGACAACGCATAGGCCAGGTAGCGCTCTTCGAGCGCGGCCTTGAGATCGACCGGAAGGATGCTGTCGTCGTCGCCGCCACCGGGCGGTAAAAGATTTTGTCCCATGGCTCTTGACTAGCGGAGAAGCCGATTCCCGGCAAGAAATCAGTGGAAAGCATTTGTGGATGACGCCTCGGTTCAAGCACAATGTGGCGTAACGTCAGACACAATTCTCGTGCATATATTTGCTATCGCCATGCCATTGGAATTTTAGGCGAACGTGAATATAACTCACGGCAGTACACGCTAAATATGTACCCGCCTACACCAGCTCAATGAGGAAAAGCCATCATGACTTTCTATCGGACAACACGGCTGATGCTGTCCAGCGCCGCCTTACTGTCTTTTGCCAGCTCGGCCTTTGCGCTCGACGGTAACGATCTTCTGAAGAAGATCAATGACGTCTACGCTCAGCAAGGCGGTTCGATCGCCGCAGACAGCATCGATGTCAGCGGTTCGACGGTGACGCTGAAAGGCATCAGCGTCAAAGCGGCCGGCGCTGCCGATGGCATCAAGCTGGGCGACCTTACGTTGACCGGCGTCACAGAAGCAGGTGGTGGCTACACAATCGATCAGATCGCCTTTCCCGATGTCGCCACGACCAAGGACGGCGTTACCATCGCAGCCTCCGACCTCAAGATCAATGGGATCGAAATCCCGGCCGACGTAACCAAGGGCGATCTCGATTCCCTGCTCTTGTATAAGAGCGCGCATGCCGGCGCCCTCTCCTTCACCAAGGACGGCACGCAGGTCTTCTCGATCGCCAATGCCGACGCCACAATGAACAAACGCGCCGACAAGTCCGGCCTTGATTTCGATGCCGAAGTGGACGGCGTCAAGGCCGATCTCAGCAAGGTCGACGATCCGCAGGCCAGAGAGGCGATCAGTCAGCTCAACCT
Source organism: Rhizobium sp. CB3090 (assembly GCF_029714285.1). Taxonomy (NCBI): domain Bacteria; kingdom Pseudomonadati; phylum Pseudomonadota; class Alphaproteobacteria; order Hyphomicrobiales; family Rhizobiaceae; genus Rhizobium; species Rhizobium sp. CB3090. The sequence goes on along the minus strand of NZ_CP121662.1, from coordinate 857,741 downwards.
GCAGCAGCTAAACGGCAAGATCGCCATGAAGGGTAGCTGGGAGATGGCGCCGGGCAAGATCGACATCACCGAATATTCCTTCGACTTCAAGGACGTGGGCAAGCTGAACATTGCGCTCAGCCTTTCCGGCTATACGCCTGCCTTCGCCAAGTCGCTTCAGGATGCGCTCAAGACGGTTCGCTCCAATCCGAACCAGCAGGACGCACAGCAATCCGCCGGTCTTGCCATGCTCGGTCTTCTGCAGCAGCTAACCTTCAACAGCGCGCAGATCCGCTTCGACGATAGCTCGATCACGTCCCGCGCGCTCGAATTTGCCGGCAAGCAGCAAGGCGTTTCCGGCAAGCAATTGGCCGATACGCTGAAGGCGATGACGCCGATCATGATGGCGCAGCTCAACATTCCGGAGCTGCAGAATGCCGTTTCTGCCGCCGTCAGCGCCTATCTCGACAATCCGAAGAGCCTGACGGTCAAGGCTTCGCCGGACAAGCCGGTGCCGCTGCCGATGATCATTGGCGCTGCCATGGGCGCTCCGTCGTCGATCCCGCAGGTCATCGGCCTCAAGGTTTCGTCCAACGATTGATCGAAGATTCGATTTTGACAGTCAGCAACCCGGCGATTTCGGTCGCCGGGTTTTTTATGCGGCTGATGCCGCCCGCCATTGGCTGAGCTCAAAGGTCAACAAAAAACCCGGCGACCGAAATCGCCAGGTTTTTAGTGTCCATCGAAGTCGTCGGAGCTTCAGTCCTTCTTGACCGGCGGCACCGGGCGAATTGCCAGCTCGCGCAGTTGCGTCGGCGTTGCCGGCGTCGGAGCGCCCATCAGCAGATCCTGCGCCTGCTGGTTCATCGGGAACAGCGAGATTTCGCGCAGGTTCTTGGCACCGACCAGCAGCATGATGATACGATCGATACCGAAAGCAGCGCCGCCATGCGGAGGCGCGCCGTACTGGAAGGCCCGGTAGAGGCCGCCGAAGCGCTCCTCCACATCCGCCTGGCTGAGGCCGATCTTTTCGAAGGCGGTAACCATGATTTCCGGCGACTGGTTACGGATAGAGCCCGAGGCGATTTCGAAACCGTTGCAGACGGCGTCGTACTGGAAGGCCTTGATCGTCAGCGGATCCTGGCTCTGCAGCGCCTCAAGACCGCCCTGCGGCATCGAGAATGGGTTGTGCGCGAAATCGACCTTCTTTTCTTCCTCGCTCCATTCGAAGAACGGGAAGTCGACGATCCAGCAAAGCTCGAAGCGGTCGCGGTCGACCAGGTTCAGTTCTTCGCCGGCCCTGGTGCGGGCTTCACCGGCAAACTTGTAGAACTTGTCGGGATCGCCGGCAACGAAGAAGCAGGCATCGCCGTCGCCGAGGCCGAGCTGGGTGCGGATCGCATCCGTGCGCTCCTCGCCGATGTTCTTGGCAAGCGGGCCGGCGCCTTCGAGCTTCTCGCCTTCCTTGCGCCAGAAGATATAGCCGAGGCCGGGCTGGCCCTGGCTCTGCGCCCAGGCGTTCATGCGGTCGCAGAAAGCTCTGGAGCCGCCGGTCTTGGCCGGGATCGCCCAGACCTGAACCTTCGGGTTCGAGGCGATCATGTTGGCGAAAACCTTGAAGCCGGAGCCGGCAAAATGCTCGGTCACCGCTTCCATGACGATCGGGTTGCGCAGGTCCGGCTTGTCCGTACCGTATTTGCGGATCGCTACGTCGTAGGGGATGCGCGGCCATTCCTTGGTGACCGGCTTGCCTTCGGCAAATTCTTCGAACACCTGGGTCATCAGTGGCCCCACCGTATTCCAGATATCTTCCTGCGTCACGAAGCTCATTTCGAGATCGAGCTGGTAGAATTCGCCCGGCAGACGGTCGGCGCGCGGGTCCTCGTCACGGAAGCACGGCGCGATCTGGAAGTAACGGTCGAAGCCGGCGACCATCAGGAGCTGCTTGTACTGCTGCGGCGCCTGCGGCAGGGCATAGAAGGTGCCGGGATGGATGCGGCTCGGCACCAGGAAGTCGCGCGCGCCTTCCGGCGAGGAGGCCGTCAGGATCGGTGTGGTGTATTCGGTGAAGCCGACTTCGCCCATACGGCGGCGCATCGAGGAAATGACCTGCGTGCGCTTGACGATGTTCTTGTGCAGCGTTTCGCGGCGCAGATCGAGGAAGCGATACTTCAGGCGCACGTCCTCCGGATAGTCCGGCTCGCCGAAGACCGGCAACGGCAGCTCCTTGGCGGCGGAGAGCACTTCGATCTCCCGCGCATAAAGCTCGATCTCGCCGGTCGGCATGTTCTTGTTGATCGTATCTTCGGTACGGGCCTTCACCAGGCCGTCGATGCGGATGACCCACTCGCCGCGCACGGTCTCGGCCAGCTTGAAGGCCGGAGAATCCGGGTCGGCGACGACCTGGGTGATGCCGTAGTGATCGCGCAGATCGATGAAGAGCACGCCACCATGATCTCGGACGCGATGAACCCAGCCGGAGATGCGGACGGTCGAACCGACGTCGGACTTGCGCAGGGCGGCGCATGTGTGGCTGCGATAGCGATGCATAGTATTTATCCTGGACTTGGCGGACGGTGGCGAAAGGACACGCAGACCCCTCGCCCGCCGACGAGAAAATCGGGCGGAAAAGCGCATGGTGCGCCCGATTTGTCAAGGCTGGAAAGCCGCTTCTATCTCGCCCCCGGCGAGCGAGAAAGCAAAAACTTAGGCTTAGACGAGGGCTCGTCCCTCTTCTAAGTCTTAGTTTTTGCAAGAGAGGGGGTAGGCAGGGAGGTACAGAACTCTTGAACTAGGTTACGCAAGCAACGGACCCCCGCTCTTGCAATTTCAATGGCTTAGAAATTACGCCTAGCTTTTGAGTGCATGGAACTTCCTGTCGCGCAATTCCTAAACCAATGAAATTGCTTTCTCGCCCGCCAAGGGCGAGATAGGCTTCGAGCTTGCCGCACTCTCCAGTTCATACTCCAGTGTTTTTCAGTTCTGCCAAGATCGTCAAGCAGATTCCATCGAGATTCGTGATGACCTCATGGTTCCAGACCCGCAAAATGCGAAAGCCCTGATTTAGAAAATACGCGTCTCTCTCGCGATCAGTCACGCTTTCAGCATGTTGCGCGCCATCGACTTCAACAATCAACCGCGCTCCGAAACATACAAAGTCCAGGATATAGCCATCAATCGGCACCTGTCGCTTGATTTCAATCCTTCAAGTTGCCTGCCCCGCAAGGCCTGCCAAAGCATATTCTCTGCCTTGGTGGCATCGTTGCGCATCGCTCTGGCAAATTGCCTATGTCGATCAGGAACATTGCGATGCAAGAGTTCTCTCGTTTCCATGTGAAAAGCATCAAGCCAGGTAGATTTCTAGCATTACGAGAACTGGCCGCCAATGACCATCACTACCCTCAGTGGTCCATGCGGCAATTCAGCCACCCAAACGCTATTGCTGAACACCATGGTCAACTTTAAACAGGCGTGCGTATCCCAGCGCCTCCGGAGCCTCGCATGCCCATTCTTACCCGCCGCAATGTTCTGAAAGCCTCCGCCGTTGCCGGTGCCTATGGCGTGGGGCTCGGCATTGCCGGCAGGTTTGGCGGCAATGCTATGGCGGCGCCGGAGCCGCTGGTGCTGAGGACCGCGAAGATCCAAGCCAATTTGATGGATGCCGGAGCGACCAGGGATGTCTTGACTTATGGTGAAGCCGGCATGCCGCCCGTCCTGCGCATGAAAAAGGGCGAGTCCTTCGCCGCAAGGCTGATCAACGGCATCGACGAGCCGACGACGATCCACTGGCACGGCATTCGCCTGCCGAACAAGATGGACGGTGTGCCCTTCCTGACGCAGCCTTACGTCTATACCGGCGATCATTTCGATTACGCCTTCACGCCTCCGGACGCCGGCACCTTCTGGTACCATCCGCATTGCAACACGCTGACCCAGATGGGACACGGCATGACGGGCCTCATCGTCGTGGAAAATCCGAAGGACCCGGCATTCGATTCGGAAGTGGTCCTCAATCTGCGCGACTGGCGGCTCGGCGGCGACGGCCAGTTCATCGCGCAGTTCCGCCCGCGCGATTCCGCCAAATCCGGCACCTACGGAACGGTGCGGACCGCCAATTGGCAACAGCAGCCGCAATATGACGCCCCTTCCGGCGGGTTGGTGCGCCTGCGCCTCGCCATCACCGACGTCACCCGCATCTATTCTTTCCGCGTGGATGGAGCCGAGGCGACGGTGATCGCCATCGACGGCAATCCAGTGCCGCAGCGCTTCCCGCTCGATTTGCTGCAGCTCGGGCCTGGTCAGCGACTGGAATTGGCCCTGCGCATGCCCGATGACGAAGGCGCGATCGTCAAGCTCGAAGACATCAGGGGCACCGATCCGAAAGTGCTGACGACACTGCGCTCCGTCGGCAGCTCCTTGAAGCGCGATGTTCGCGATCTGGCGTCCCTCGAAGGCAATCCGGTCGCAAAGGCCGATATCGGCGCGGCGGAGCATATTCCGCTGATCCTCAGCGCCACGGCGGAAAATACCGCCGACAACAGCATTTGTGGCTCGCTCGGCTACAGTTTCTGGGCGATCAACAAGGTGCCGTGGCCAGGCGATGGGCCCGATCCGACCGCGCCGCTCGCCGAACTGAAACTAGGCAAGAGCTATGTCATCGACATGGAAAACGTAACGCCGCATACGCATCCGATTCATCTGCACGGCATGAGCTTCACCGTGATCTCCTCTTCGACGCGCCAGGTGCAGCCGTTCGTCTCCGACACCTACCTGATCCAGCCCAATGAAAAGGTGCAGCTCGGCTTCGTCGCTGACAATCCTGGCGATTGGGTGCTGCATTGCCACATCATCGAACATCAGAAGACGGGCATGACCAGCTATGTTCGTGTGGCTTAAGCACGGTCGCAAATGTGCTCCGGGCTCGCTCGGGGCAACCCACGGGCTTTCGGCGATTCCACTTAAAAGCGGCGTGTACACGGGGCTTGCCCTTTCGACGTATTGACATATCCGGTCGAAAGGAGAAGGAAGGTTAACGAACTATTTTACCATGAATGTGTTGATATGATCGAAACTACCGCCCAATTGGAGGCGGCCTGCCAAGAGCTGGCCAAGTCAGAATTCATTACCATCGACACCGAATTCCTGCGCGAGACGACATTCTGGCCGGAGCTTTGCCTGATCCAGATGGCGAGCCCCACGACCGAAGTACTCGTCGATCCTCTGGCCAAGGGCCTGGACCTGAAGCCTTTTTTTGAGCTGATGGCCAATCCCTCTGTCATGAAGGTGTTCCACGCCGCACGCCAGGACATCGAAATCATCTTCAATCGCGGCAACCTCATCCCGCATCCGATCTTCGATACGCAGGTGGCCGCCATGGTCTGCGGCTTCGGCGACTCGGTCTCCTACGATCAGCTCGTCAGCCGCATCAAGAACGTCCATATCGACAAGTCCTCGCGCTTCACCGACTGGAGCCGCCGGCCGCTGTCGGAGAAGCAGCTCGACTATGCGCTCGCCGACGTCACCCACCTGCGCGACGTCTATCTCTCGCTGAAACAGCAGCTCGAACGCGAAGGCCGCGCCTCCTGGCTGCTCGAGGAAATGGCGATCCTCGAAGCGCGCGAAACCTATGATCTGCATCCGGATGATGCCTGGCAGCGGCTGAAGATGCGCCTGCGCAAGCCGCAGGAACTAGCCGTGTTGAAATACGTCGCCGCATGGCGCGAACGCGAGGCGCGAGCCCGCAACGTGCCGCGCGCCCGCGTACTGAAAGACGACGCCATCTACGAAATCGCCCAGCAGCAGCCAAAGGACGTGGAAGCGCTGGGACGCCTGCGGACGATCCCGAAGGGATGGGAACGATCCGCCTCCGGCACGGCCGTATTGGAGGCAATCAACCAGGCCCTGGCATTGCCCAAGGCCGAGATGCCGCATGTGCCGCGTCATCAGCAGGCGCCGGAGGGCACGGCCGCAGCAGCCGAACTGCTGAAGGTTCTCCTGAAACTGATCGCTGAAAAACACGGCGTTGCCGCGAAAGTCATCGCCAACAGCGAAGATCTGGACAAGATCGCCGCCGAAGGCGAGAAAGCCGAAGTGGCCGCCCTCACCGGCTGGCGACGCGATCTGTTCGGCGAGACGGCGCTGCAGCTCATCCAGGGCCAGGTGGCATTGCGCTTCGTCGGCAAGCGGGTCGAGACGGTCAGCCTGTGATCCCGCGACTTGATAGCCGCAGGTGACGCCGACCATTTGCCGGTTGCGCGCCATCCAAAAATAGAGATGCTGTTTGCGAACGCGATTGCGCCGCACATCCGACAGAATGGGCTCTTAGCGCAATAACATATTTGGTGGCGCACAGGTCTTTTCCCGAGCCAATTCCGGTTGGGGGGGCATGCGCCGGCTCTTGGCGGATCGGCAGCATGGGAAGATTCCCTTCGGCGCTTAACTGGATTGTGACCGCGATCGTCGTCGCCACAAGTGGCGTCGTCTATGGCAAGATATTTTTCCACTCTTCGCCGCTATATATTGGTGCAATCTACGCGCTGTTCTGCGGCATGCCGGCGCTGGCCTTCGAACGCCGCATGATCCTGCCACGCTTGAATCATTGGATGCACCGGCTGCCCACGCCGGCCTTTATCGCCTCGGCCTTGGTTGTCGATTTCGCCTTGATCGCCATCGGCTTTGCGATGGCCGGAGGCCTGATGAAATCCCTGCATCTGATTACCGATAGCTGGGCCGACGTCATGCTGCTGAAGATGGATGTCTACATCTACGCCGTCATGGTGACCGCGATCATCATTTTCGTCGGACGCGTGCGGGAGCTGCTCGGCCGTGATGTTTTTCTCAGCCTGTTGACCGGCCGTTATCGCAATCCGGTGCAGGAAGAGCGTGTATTTCTCTTCATCGACCTCGTCGGTTCGACGGCTTTTGCCGAAGAGCATGGCGACCTCAGGACGCAGCAATTCCTGGGCTCGGTGTTCAATGCGCTCGCCGAGCCGGTGCGGCGACACAAGGGGGCGATCGACGACTATATCGGCGACGCCGCCATCATCACCTGGCCGCTCCAACGTGGCGTGAAGAATGCCCGTTGCATTCGCTGCGTTTTCGACATCCTTGCCGATATCGAGGCGAATGCGGAGACATGGTTGAAATCCTATGGCAGGGTGCCGCGTCTGAGGGCTGCCTTGCACGGCGGCGGCATCGTCACTGCCGAAATCGGTATCGACCACCACAAGATCGCCTATTTCGGCGACACGGTGAACACCACCGCGAGGCTGGAATCTCTTTGCAAGACGCTGGAGCGCCAGGTGCTGATCTCGGCAGATCTTGCAAGACGGATCGAACTTCCCGACGATATCGCCAGGGAAAATCTCGGCGACCATGCCGTTCGCGGTCGCGACCAGACGCTGGAGGTGATTGCGCTGCATATGGCGAGGCGGCCGGCACTCAAGGCAATAGGCAATAGGCAATAGGCAATAGGCAATAGGAACGGAATAGTCATCTTCCGCTGCCTACTGCAAGGCTTGCGCCGATCCAAAGCAGCCGACGCCGGATTGCTTCATGCCCAAAGGTCGAATGAGTGGGAGAGCGATGGCCCGGTAGGTAAGGGCCGCGGGCCGATCTTTACGGTGAAACGCCCCCTCAACCCGCGCATTCTGCGCGACCTTCTCCCTGCGGGGGAGAAGGTTTTTTATTCGAACCGAAATGCCAGTCGTCTGTTCGTCAGCCTGCCCAATTGTTGCAAGCGGCCTTCGAGTCGTTCGCCGGCGAAATCGTGGTATTCGGCGGGGACGACGAATTCGAGATCCAGGTCCGGGCTCGGCGAACGTCGAAATGTCAGGGCGCGAACAACGCCCGGCATGGAAGCCGAAAAGAGATAGACGACGCGCAGCAGGCCGCCCAACAGTTTGGCACGTTCGACGAACAGTGGCGTGGCGATCGCCGCCAGCGCTTCGGTGGCGCCGTCGTCGTGAAGGCCCTCGAAACGATAATAGTTAGCGAGCGCGATATAGGCGCGGCCGGCATGGGTGATGCCGACGAAGGACGTGTGGGCGATGATGTTCAGCGCCTGCAGGCCACGATAATCGGGATGGGCACGCCAACTGATATCGGCAAGCAGGCAGGCGGCCTGGCGGTAGCGGCTCTCCTCCTCCGTCTCTGTAACGCCGAAGAATGGCATCATGCGACCGGTCCACTCGGCGAGCTCGCGAGCATGCTCCGGTGAGCGGGCACGCAGGATGGCAAGTTCGCCGGCGGCGACAAGCAACGGGTCGCTATGGCGTTCCGCCTCGGTCAGCAACGAATAGAGGTAGCCTTCACGCACGCCCTGGGCCGAGAAGGAGATGATGGAGGGCTTCATTTCCGCCAGCACCTCGCGCATCGCCACAGCACCGAAGGGCAGCAGCAATCGGCGATGCTTGGAGATGGCCAGCAACGCCGGCTCTTTCGACTCCTTTGCTTCGCTGATCTGATCGAGGAAACGCATCATCTCGTCCAGCGGCACTTCATAGCCCTGCATCATATGCAGCGCATATTTACGCATTTCCATGTGCAGCTTGGCGATGTTTCGCCACGTGCCGCCGACCGCATAAAAGGTGCGCCCTTCGCCCTTGCTTAGCAACTTCGCTGTTTTGACATGCTTGCGGGCAAAGCTGCGCGCTCTCGCGAGCGAGCCGTCGGCATATTCGGAAAGCCTGAGGCCGCCGAGCGGCAGGGTGATGCCCTTGCCGATCTCCCTGCCCTTGATGTCGATGAGTTCGAGCGAACCGCCACCAAGATCGCCGGCAATGCCATCCGGGCTGAAAAAGCCGCTGATGATGCCAAGCGCAGAAAAGCGCGCCTCTTCCTCGCCCGAAAGCACCCGCACCTTGCGCTGCAGGATCGATTCCGCCTGATGGATGAATTCCGGGCCGTTGCTTGCCTCGCGGGCGGCGGCCGTCGCCAGAACATAGATGGTCGATGCGCGCGCCTGATCGGACAGCGCCTTGAACCGGTGCAAGGCTGCGAGTGCGCGCGCGACGCTCTCCTCATCCATCTTTCCGGTCAGCGCTATGCCCTTGCCGAGGCCGCAAAGCACTTTCTCGTTGAAAAGAATGGTCGGCGACCGCGAATGGCCTTCATAGACGACAAGACGAACCGAGTTCGATCCGATATCGACGACGGAGACAGGGGCTATACCGGGAAGGCGCCCCTGGGCTTCTGATTCAACCATGCAGGTCCAGTTATTTCTTGCGGCCTGACAACAGCCCGGCGATCAGTTTCGGCGCACTGGATTTCAAAGCTTCACCGCGGCCCGACAGGCTGGGATTGGTCATGAAATACTGCTGCGCGTTGAATGGCTCTTCACCCTTGCGCACCTCCATGCGCCGCGAAGTACCGTCCGGCAATATCTCGTAGCTCTGCTGATTGTCAATGATATTGCCCAGCATGATCTGCGAAAGCACTTGCTCATGCACGGTCTTATTGGTCAGCGGAACGAGAGTTTCGACGCGTCGGTCAAGGTTTCTTGGCATCATGTCGGCCGAGCCGATATAGACCAGCGCCTTCTCCGACGGCAGGCCCTGGCCATTGCCGAAGCAGAAGATGCGGCTGTGTTCGAGGAAGCGGCCGACGATGGACTTGACGCGGATATTCTCGGAAAGCCCCGGCACCTGCGGACGCAGGCAGCAGATGCCGCGAATGACGAGATCGATCTCGACGCCGGCGTTGCTCGCGCGATAGAGCGCATCGATGATGTCGGGGTCCACCAGCGAATTCATCTTCATCCAGATCGCCGCCGGCTGGCCGTTCTTTGCGTGCTCGATCTCCTCCTCGATGTGCTGGAGGATGCGCGGGCGCAGGGTATAGGGCGAAACTGCGATCTTCATGCCCTCTTCCGGCTCACCGTAACCTGTGATGAAGTTGAAGATATTCGCCATGTCGTGAGCGATCTTCGGGTCGCAGGTGAAATAGGACAGGTCGGTATAGATCTTGGCGGTGATCGGGTGATAGTTGCCGGTGCCGAGATGGCAATAGGTGCGCAGCTTTCCGTCTTCGCGGCGCACGACCATCGACATCTTCGCATGGGTCTTCAGCTCGATGAAGCCGAAGACGACCTGCACGCCGGCGCGTTCCAGATCGCGCGCCCAGCGGATGTTGGCCTCTTCGTCAAAACGAGCCTTGAGCTCGACCAGCGCCGTAACCGATTTGCCCATATCGGCAGCGTCGATCAGCGCCCGCACGATCGGGCTGTCGTTGGAGGTGCGATAGAGCGTCTGCTTTATCGCCAGAACGTCAGGATCGCGCGCAGCCTGGAGAAGGAACTGAACCACGACATCGAAGGATTCGTAGGGATGGTGGACCACCATGTCCTTTTCGCGGATCGCGGCAAAGCAATCGCCGGCATGTTCGCGGACGCGCTCAGGAAATCGGGCATTGTAGGGCTCGAAGCGCAGATCGTCGCGCGGTGCCTTGGCGATTTCGGACAGCGTGTTGAGGGCCAGCAGGCCGGGTAGAACGGCGATGCGGTTTTCCGGCACGTTCAGCGATTCCACCACGAACTGGCGCAGCTCAAGCGGCATTTCCGAGTCGGTCTCGATGCGGATCACCGAGCCACGGCGGCGGCGCTTCAGCGCCGTTTCGAAGAAACGCACCAGATCTTCGGCTTCTTCCTCGACTTCGATATCGCTGTCTCGGATGATGCGGAAGGTACCCGAACCCTTCACCTCGTAACCCGGATATAGCCGGTGAATGAAGATGTTCACCACATCTTCGAGCGTAATGTAGCGAATGACGTTGCTGGCGTCCGGCAAACGGACGAAGCGGTCAAGCGCCGGCGGCAGACGCAGCAGCGCCGTCATCGGCTCGCGGCCGTTCATGCTGTTCAGTTGCAGCGCGATCGAGAAGCCGAGGTTCGGAATGAACGGGAACGGATGCGCCGGATCGATGGAAAGCGGGGTCAGGACCGGGAAGATCGACTGCTCGAATTCGTTGGCAAGCCATTGCCGGTCGACTTCGGAAAGTGCCGGCGGGCGCACGATCAGAATGTCTTCCTTGGCAAGATACTGCTGCAGCACGGCTAGCGACGCCTGTTGCTCCATCTGCAGATTGTCGATTTCGCGCAGGATGTCGTCGAGCTGTTCGGCCGGTGTCTTGCCGTCCGGGGTACGCATTAAGATCTTTTGGCGGACCTGACCTTCGAGGCCGGCCACGCGCACCATAAAGAACTCATCGAGGTTGGCGGCGGAAATGGAGAGGAAACGAATGCGCTCCAGAAGCGGATGCGCCGTGTTCAGCGTTTCCTCAAGAACACGGCGATTGAACTGCAGCCAGGAGAATTCGCGATTGATGAAGCGCTCGGGGCTAGTCAGCAACTCGTTGATCGGCGGCGCGGCCTCCGGGACCTGCTGGTTGGCGTCCTGATGTTCCGTTAATGCCGAGTCCATGTTCCACCTGCCTCATCTTATAACCTTGCGCCACGTATAGCAGTTTGACGACGGAACTGTGACAGTTCACCCATCGCTCAATCGGCCGGGGCGGAATTACCCAATTCGTTCAAGACTTCAGCGGCCAAAATGCGTGTGATCCTGGTACCGCGACCGAGCGCGAGGCGGTCCAGCCGGTCGACGATCAACTGGGCGGCATTCAACGAGCGTTCCATGCGATTGACGATATAGAGAACAAGCTTGTCATCGATATAAAGCTGGCGGTCGGCGAAGAGCTTTACGATCACCTGCGATAACAATTCCTCGTCCGGCTCGCCGATCTCGACGACGGTCGCCGCCTTCAGCCGCGAGCGCAGATCAGGCAGCGTCACCGGCCAGGACATCGGCCAGAGCCTGCTGGTCATCAGCAAGCCCGTGCCGTTTTCCCTGACGCTGTTGATGACATGGAAAAGCTCGGTGTCGTCAAAGCCCAGGCGGTCGACATCCTCGAAGATGACCGGGCCGTTCGCAGCCACAACCGCTGCCCCGGAGCCGGCTTTCGGATGAATGGCGGTCGCGCCACTCCTCTCGCGCCAGATACTGGCGAGGTGCGACTTTCCTGAGCCGACCGGCCCGGCGAGGATAACCACCGGCGACGGCCAGTGCGGCCATGAATCGACGATCTTCACCGCCGCGTTCAGGGGATCGGCGACCAGCAAGTCGTCGCGGCCGGTCGCGGCATCGTGAGTAAAAGCCAGGGGTAGCTGTTCGGCGGGCTTCCACCTCAAATCAGCATTCTTCGCGTCGGTCATGCTATTTGTTCTCAGGATTGCCGGCCTTGGTTTTGCGCGTCTTCCCGACTTCCGAGTGTCCATAATAGAGGTCGCTCTGAAGGTAGCGCGAAAGGGCAAAGCGGACAAGGACGCCACAGGCGGCTGCGGCAGGAACGGCAACCAGCAGACCGACGAAACCGAAGAGCGCACCGAAGGCAAAAAGTGCGAACATCAGCCAGACCGGATGCAGGCCGACGCTTTCGCCGACCAGCTTCGGTTGCAGCACATTGCCCTCAAGGAACTGGCCGGTGAAGAAGACGGCGAGCGTCAGGCCGATCCAGAGATAGTCCGGCCAGAACTGCACCAGGGCGACACTCAACGCCAGGAAAAGGCCGACGAGTGAACCGACATAGGGGATGAAGCTTATCATGCCGGCGAACAGACCGATCAACAGGCCGAAGTTCAAACCGACCAGCGACAGGCCGACGCCGTAATAGACCCCCAGGATGATGCAGAGCGAGCCCTGGCCACGGATGAAGCCGGCGATCGCCTGATCCACCTCGCGGGCGATCTGGCGTACGGTCGAGACATGATCTCGCGGTATCCAGGCATCGACCTTGGCGATCATGCGGTCCCAGTCGAGCAATATATAAAAGGCGACAACCGGAGTGACGATCATCAGCGAAATGATGTTGACCAGTGCCTTGCCGGAACTCCATATCTGCGCAAACAGGCCGGCTACGAAGCTCAGCCCGTCCGACAGTATGCTGGAGAAGTTGTCCTTGATGGCACCGAGCTGATTGCGAATCCAATCCGGCAGCATCGTGGTCTGCGTATGGGCGATGAAATTCTGGAATTGCTGCACATAGCCCGGTATATGTTGAATGAAATCATTGAACTGATTGACGATGATCGGAATGAAGATCGTCAATGCCAGTGCAAAGACCAACACGAAGGCAACGAGGATCACCACTGTTGCCATGAAGCGGCTGAGACCGATCCGTTCCAGCCGATCGGCGATCGGATCGAGGAAATAGGCGACGGACATGCCGGCGATGAAGGGCAAGAGGATCGAGCTGAAGAGATAGAGAAAGACAATGAAGACGATGAGCACGATCACCCAGAAAGTGACCTGGCGCTTGAGGCTCGCCCCGCTGACTTGATGCTCCATCGACTTCCCCACTCTTCGCCGCCTGTCTGCCGCTCGCTTAGGACATAGGATGACGCCGCAATTATGGTCAAGCCTGCGGCCGGAAATCGGCCCTGGAGCGCTGTGAAGCGGGGAAAATCGAGGGTTTGCCTGCGCTGGCGCCTTGCATAAAGGTTTCTGTCATGCAATGGCGACCCGATTAAAATTGTTCCAGTTGGAACGATGGCCACCGGAGGCGAAAGCATGAGCCAGTCTGGAAAAAACGGTCTGACCTATAGCGACGCGGGCGTCGATATCGATGCCGGCAATCTGCTTGTCGAAAAGATCAAGCCGGCGGTTCGCTCGACCCGCCGCCCCGGCGCCGACGGCGAAATCGGCGGCTTCGGCGGCCTCTTCGACCTGAAGGCCGCGGGCTTCACCGACCCGGTGCTGGTGGCCGCTAATGACGGCGTCGGCACCAAGCTGAAGATCGCCATCGACGCGAATTATCATGACACCGTCGGCATCGATCTCGTTGCGATGTGCGTCAACGATCTCGTGGTGCAAGGCGCCGAGCCGCTGTTCTTCCTCGACTATTTTGCGACCGGCAAGCTCGATCCCGATCAGGGTGCTGCCATCGTCGGCGGCATTGCGGCTGGCTGCCGTGAGGCGGGCTGCGCGCTGATCGGCGGCGAGACGGCGGAAATGCCGGGCATGTATTCCGATGGCGATTATGATCTCGCCGGCTTTGCCGTGGGCGCGGCCGAGCGCGGGCAGCTTCTGCCCTCCGGAGACATTGCCGAGGGCGACGTCATTCTCGGCCTCGCGTCCTCCGGTGTTCACTCGAATGGCTTTTCGCTGGTGCGTAAGATCGTCAGCCTCTCCGGCCTTGGTTGGGACGCGCCTGCCCCCTTTGCCGATGGCAAGGTGCTCGGCGAAGCCTTGCTGACGCCGACGCGCATCTATGTGAAGCCGCTTTTGAAGGCGATCCGCGAGACACGTGCCGTCAAGGCCCTCGCCCATATCACCGGCGGCGGCTTCCCGGAGAATATTCCGCGGGTACTGCCGAAGCATCTTGCCGCCGAGATCGACCTTGCCGCCGTCAAGGTGCCGCCGGTCTTCTCCTGGCTCGCCAAGACAGGCGGCGTCGAAGCCAAGGAAATGCTGCGCACCTTCAACTGCGGCATCGGCATGATTGCCGTCGTCGCGGCCGAGAATGTCGATGCCGTCCGGGCAGCACTTGAGGCCGAAGGTGAAAGCATCGTCACGCTGGGCCGTATGATCGCTCGCGACGAAGGTGCCGCCGGCACCGTCTACAAGGGTACGCTGGCAATATGAGTTCAAGCCGCAAACGCGTCGTCGTCTTCATCTCGGGCAGCGGCTCCAACATGATGGCGCTGGTCAAGGCTGCGGCGGCTTCGGATTATCCGGCCGAAATCGTCGGCGTGATTTCCGACAAAGCAGATGCGGGCGGTCTGACGAAAGCCTCTGCAGAGGGCATCTCCACCTTTGCCTTCGTGCGCAAGGATTTTGACAGCAAGGATGCGCATGAGGAGGCGATCCTCGCGCAGCTTGATGCGCTGGCGCCCGACATCATCTGCCTTGCCGGTTATATGCGCCTGCTCTCCGGCCGCTTCATCCAGCGCTATGAAGGCCGGATCATCAACATCCACCCGTCGCTGCTGCCGCTTTTCCCCGGCCTGCACACGCATCAGCGCGCCATCGACGCGGGCCAGCGGATCGCCGGCTGCACCGTGCATTTCGTCACCGAGGGCATGGACGAAGGCCCGGCGATCGGCCAGGCTGCCGTGCCGGTGCTGACCGACGATACGGCCGAAACGCTTGCCGCCCGCGTGCTGACGATCGAGCACCAGCTCTATCCGCAGTCGCTGCGGCTGCTGGCTGAGGGCAAGGTGCGCATGGAGGGTGGCAAGGCAATTGCCGCCGCCAAAACACCCGTCGCCCGCGGGCCTCAAATCATGTCACTACTCGGTGATATCGACCAGATCTAACAGCGTTTCCTTTACGCAGCCATTACCATCAACGGATGCAGCGTGCCGTCGCTGTAGACGACGCGGCCGTTGCGGAAGGTTGCGCGGATGCGGTGAACAGCGCCATGCTCGACGGCCACCAGATCGGCCTTCTGGCCGACGGCGATCTCGCCGCGATCCGTGAGTCCCGCCGCCCGCGCGGCATTGGCCGTCGCCATGGCCACGGCTGCCAGGAGACCGCCATTGACGACGTCGGCGATCTTGAAAATCGCCGGGACGAAAGCGGCCGGGTGATAATCGGCGGCGATGATGCCAAGCAGGCCGGCGCCGGCGGCATCGAGCGCACTCAGATTTCCGGACATGGATTGGCCGCGCAAAGCATTCGGCGCGCCCATCAGCGTCCAGAGGCCGCGACGGCGGGCCTCTTCGGCGGCCGGCAGCGTCACCGGGAATTCGCTGATCGTGACACCGAGATCGAACATTTCGGCCACCTTTTCCGCGCTGTCATCGTCATGCGAGGCGAGCGAAAGCCTGTGCTTCAAGGACAGGCCGACGATATCGCGAAGCTTGTGTTCGATAGCCGGGTCCTGCCGCATCGCGATGCGGCGTGCCAGCACTTCCTCGGCAGCTTCGCGGGTGATGCCGCGGCGCTCGGACATGCTGAGGATATAACTTTCGATATTGTTGTATTGCCCCTGCCCCGGCGTATGGTCCGTCAGCGACACCATATCGACGAAACCATCTTCCAGCAGCCGCTCCAGCGTCGGCGCCGCGCCGACATTGGTGATCTCGTAGCGGGCATGGACGCGATGGTCGATTAGCAGATGGTCTCTTAGGCTGTTGATGCCCTTGATCACCGCCGAGGTGGTTTCCAGCGAGCGCACGTGCCCGTAGACGCTTTCGGTGGCGAAGGAGACGGCGGCATAGGCGGTGGTGACACCGGCTGCCGCGAGTTTCTTGTCGAGTTCATGGATACCGAAATCGATCGGCATCGTCGCATTCGGCCGCGGCGCGATTTCGCGCTCGATCATGTCGCCGTGCAGATCGACGAAGCCCGGCATCAGCAGCCGTCCGCCGCCATCGAACGTCGCAGCCTCCACCAGCTCGGGCCGGATCTCAGCGATCACGCCATCCTCGATGCGAACAGAGCCTTGATCGACGACTTCACCGGGAAGAACGAGCGTGAAATTGCTGAGCCACATCGGCTTTCTCCTGAAATAGCATCAATCGTTTTGGAGGTATGGTGGTCCGGCCCTATTCCGGTGAGCGCTCCTCGGTAGTCGCGATTCGTGACATCATAATGAAAGCTACGGCATCGATTTTGACAGCGCCTGCACGCTTCTGGGCGGCCTATTTCAGGCTTGCCTTGTTCAACATTGCCCATTGCAGCAGCATGATCGTCTTGGCGTCGTAGATTTCGCCCGCTTCGATCATCGCCATGGTTTCGGCAAGCGGCACTTCGAGCACCTCGATATCCTCGTGCTCGTGGGCGAGCCCGCCGCCGTTGCCGATGCGGTCCGTGGTATCGACCACAGCGGCAAAGAAATGGATGATCTCAGTGATGGCGCCCGGCGAGGTGAATGCTTTGAACAGAAAGCGGACATCACGAACACGGAAGCCGGTTTCCTCCATTGCCTCGCGGCGGATCGCCTCTTCCGGATGATCGCCATCGAGCAAGCCGGCGGGCACTTCGATCATCCAGGCGGGAAAGCCGGTGAGATGGGCCGGCAAACGGAATTGCCGCACGAGGATGACCTTTTCGCGCTTAGGATCATAGAGCAGGATGCAGGCGGCCGGCGTGCGGTGATAGATTTCCCGCTTTACCCGATGCGTGTCGCCCGTCGAATCCGTGTAGTCGATGTCGAAGGTGCTGAGCCGCGTCCATTGGTCGGAAAGCGTCTTCTCGCTGACGATCTCGACCTTCGCCTTGTCGAACTTGTTCATGCTCTACCCTTCCGCAACCACACCTTGTTATCGTGGACGGCCGCGCCGCCATAGGGAGCGACAGGATCGGCACCGGTCAGAACATTGATCCCTTCGCCATCGACATGCGCCTTGTTCGGCCACAGCCCCTCGGCAATCAGCACGCCCGGCTTCACTTCGGTGGTGATGCGCGCATGGATGCGGATATCGCCTCTGAGATTGCCGAGCTGAACGAGGTCGCCATGGGCGATGCCCAACGCTGCGGCGTCCGCCGGATTAATCATCACTTCCGGGCGGCCTTCCTTCTGGCGAGAGGTCTTCGTTTCCGAAAAGCTCGAATTCAAGAAATTGCGCGACGGCGATGTGGCAAGCCGGAACGGATGATCGGGATCTGCAACTTCGATGACGTCGACCTGGTCCGGAAACTGCGGGAGCTCGATATGGGGGCCGAGCAGACCGACAGCTTCCGGCGGCCGGTTCGGAGCCGGCTGGTTGACCCAATCCGGACGGAAGCGGAACTTGCCGTCGGGATGAGCGAAACCATTGAGGAAATGCGCCTCCTCAAAAACCGGCTGGCGATCGAACCATTTATGCTCAAGGAAATGATCGTAATCCGGCAGGCCGCTTCGCTCCAGAATGCGGTCGATCATCTCGCGGGCTGAAAACCCGAAACCGGGGCGGTCGGCGACGCCGAGGCGCTTGGCCAGTTCCTCGATGACGAAGAGATTGCTGCGAACCGCCGGCGGCGGCTCGACCAGCTTCGGGCCAAGCAGGATATGGTTCTGCCCGCCGGCGCGGTAGATGTCGTCATGCTCAACGAACATGGTGGCGGGGATGACGATATCGGCCATTTCAGCGGTGTCGGTCATGAATTGTTCATGCACGGCAACGAAAAGATCGTTGCGGGCAAAGCCGCGCTTCACCAGTCGCTGTTCCGGCGCGATGTTCACCGGGTTGGTGTTCTGGATCAGCATGGCGGTCACCGGGCCGCGGTGGCGCAAAGCGACGGCGTCGCCGGTCAAAGCCCGACCGATCTGCGACTGGTCGATCATACGGATATCCGAGTCCAGCATCGACCGGCCCGTCAGCTCGCTCGCGTCCATGCGAAAAATATCGCTGTTGGAATGGAACGCACCGCCGCCCTCATATTGCCAGGAGCCGAGGACCGTGGCGATCGAGGCCGCCGCGTGCATCGCGACCGCACCGTTGCGTTGCCGGGTAAAGCCATAGCCGAGGCGGAAATAGGTCTTCTTTGTCGTGCCGACGAGCTTGGCGAAGGCTTCGATCTCATCGACGGACAGGCCGGTGATCGCAGCCGCCCATTCCGGCGTCTTCGTCTTCAGATGCTGCTCAAGGCCGGTCGGATCGTCGGCATACTTGGCCATGTAAGCCCGATCGGCATGACCGTCGCGGAAGGCGATGTGCATCACGGCGCAGGCGAGCGCGGCATCGGTGCCCGGCTTGACGATCAGCGCCATGTCGGCCTGCTTCATCGTCGGATTGTCGTAGATATCGATGACGACGATCTTGGCGCCGCGCTCCTTGCGCGACTTCACCGCATGCGTCATCACATTGACCTGGGTCGAGACCGCGTTGGTGCCCCAGATGACCACGCAATCGGTGTAGCCCATCTCACGCGGATCGGGGCCGCGCAGCGTACCCGTCGCCATGGTGAAGCCCGTCCAGGCCGGGTTGGTGCAGATCGAGGAAAAGAAGCCGGAATATCGCTTCGCATGCCGCAGCCGATTGATGGAATCACGCTGAACCCAGCCCATGGTGCCGGCGTAATAATAGGGCCAGATCGCCTCGCTGCCGTCTTTTGCCTCAGCCTTGACGAAGGCATTGGCGATTTCGTCCAGCGCGTCGTCCCAGGAGATCTCCTGCCAGCGGCCCTCTCCCTTGGCGCCGGCGCGGCGCAGCGGCTTTATCAGCCGGTCCGGATGGTAGAGCCGCTCGGCATAGCGGGCGACCTTGGCGCAGATGACGCCCGACGTGTAGGAATGGTCGCCCGCGCCGCGCACGCGGCCGATCCGGCCATCCTCCGTCAAATCGATCTCCAACGCGCAGGTGGAGGGACAGTCATGCGGACAGGCTGTGTGTCCGATCCGCGATTTGGCGTGAATAGGGGTCGCAATGTTCATGGCCTTTGTATATTTCATGCCCTGTCCGGCCAAAAGGCATAATCTGGCCCATCGCAACAATTCATGCGGACTTCACCGACAATGAACTATCGGCATATCTACCACGCGGGCAATTTCGCCGATGTGCTGAAGCACGCGGTACTTGCCCGCCTCGTCCGCTATCTGCAGAACAAGGACAAGGCCTTCCGTGTCCTCGACACCCATGCCGGTATCGGGCTCTACGATCTCTCTTCGGAAGAAGCGCAGAAGACCGGCGAGTGGCGAGACGGGATCGGCCGGCTGCTGGAGGCCGAGCTCGTGCCGCAAGTGGCCGATCTGCTGGAGCCCTATCTCACCGCGGTCCGGGAACTCAATCCTGAAGGCGGCCTGCGGTTCTACCCCGGCTCACCGAAGCTTGCCCGCATACTGTTTCGCCCACAGGACCGGCTATCCGCAATGGAGCTGCATCCGGAGGATTTCCAGCGGCTGCATCGGTTGTTCGAGGGCGATCATCATGCGCGTATCACCGAACTCGACGGCTGGCTGGCGCTCGGCGCGCATCTGCCGCCGAAGGAGAAGCGTGGCATCGTGCTCGTCGATCCGCCTTTCGAGGAGGACGGCGAATATGAGCGGCTGGTGGACGGCCTTGCGAAGGCCTGGCGACGCTTTCCCGGCGGCACCTATTGTCTGTGGTATCCCCTCAAGAAGGATGCGCCGATCAAGGCTTTTCACGAGACTCTGCAGGCACTGGAGATTCCGAAGATGCTTTGCGCCGAGCTGACGGTCAAAAGCGATCGCGGCTTCACCGGACTGACCGGCTCCGGCCTCATTATCGTCAACCCACCCTTCACGCTGAAGGACGAGCTGCATGCATTGCTGCCGGCCCTGAAGGATATGCTGGCGCAGGACCGCTTCGCCTCGCAACGCGCCTTCTGGCTGCGCGGCGAACATTGATATTTCGTTCGCACATTACATAGGTGATCCCATGAAGCTTCTCTGCTCGCCCCCTTCCCCCTTCTCCAGCAAGGTGCGGATGGCAGCCCGCTATCTCGGCATCGACCTCACCGAAATCCACGTCGACACCAATGCCGGTCCGGCCGTGCTGGTCGACAACAATCCGCTCGGCAAGATCCCGACGCTGCTGACGGAAGACGGCGTGTCGATCTTCGACAGTCGCGCCATCATGCATCATTTCCATCGGCAGAAGGGCAAGAGGCTTTATCCTGCGAAGGATAGCAAGCGCATCGACGCCGAGGTGCTGGAAGCGCTTTGCGACGGCACCAGCGAATGCCTCTTGTCGATCGTTTACGAGCGGCGCCTGCGCGATCAGGAGAAGCAGCACCAGCCTTGGATCGACCGGCAGTGGACGAAGGTGAGCCGCACGCTCGCCCATCTCAATGCCGAACCGCCAAAGATTGGCAAGAAGCTGCACGGCGGACATTTCGCACTCGCTTCCCTATTGGGCTATCTGCAACTTCGCTTCGAGGGACAATGGGAAGCGGACCACGCTGACCTGATCGATTGGGCAGGCAAGTTCGAAAAGCACTTTCCGGATTATCAGGCGATGAAACCGCAGCAGGCTTAAAGCTCGTCGCGATCTTTCAGATTCGCTCCGACGCTTTAGCTCTTTGTTTTTGCATGTCGTTCTCGCAAAACCGCCGCACACTTTTGCGCGACATGCATTAGCTCTGGCAGACTGCCTCAGTCTTCCCGAAATCGACGAAAACGCGCCGCCTCGACGGACTTTCCGAAGGACGCGCTTAAATATTCAGAACCGTGAAACGGAAAAAGCCGGGGCGCAAACCCCGGCTTTCGTCAGATTATGCCATCAAATTATCAGAACTTGACGCCGATACCGACCTTGACGCTCTGCTCGTCATAGCCGCGCGAGAAGCTGCCGGAGTCGAGGTTGAAATTCTTCTTGCCGTAGTCGGTGTAACGGTATTCGAGACGAGCCGTGATGTTGTTCGTCAAGAATGTTTCAGCGCCGGCGCCGACCGTGTAACCGACAGCCGTCTTGCTTTCGGACGAGGTAGCGTCTTCGAGCTTGTTCTGGCCGATTGCCAGACCGGCGGTGCCGTACAGCATGAACGGGTTGAAGTCGTAACCGATACGGCCGCGAACCGAGCCGTTTACGCCGTTCTTGGCAGTGAGGCCATTGCGGGTCGAGTCGGAGTCGGCATAGCCAAGGTCACCTTCAACACCGTATACGATCTGGCCCTGCTGCCAATTGTAGCCGGTGAAGGCCTGGCCGCCGAAGCCATAGGAGTTGCCGTTATGGTTGAAGTGACCGGCATTCCAGTCGCCAGCGCCACCGATGTAGAAACCGGACCAGTTGTTGACGGCCGGCGGAGCTTCCTGAGCGACGGGCGGCTGCGGAACCTGCTCCACAGCATCGGCTGCATGAGCCGCGGTGAAGCCACCGAGAGCAAAACCAGAGACCATAAGGGTCGTGATGAGAGTACGCATACTTTTCTCCTTTCAGTCCCGTGTTCTTCGTCTACTGTTGACCTCGAAGCACCACGAGCAATTACAAGATGTCCCTCCCGGATCGGGACTGAAATTGGAATGCAATTGAGGAATTCGAAGAGCTAAAATATGATATCATTGTGGCACAGACATGGCTGAATTTCGATGTTGCTTCAGCGCAACAGAGGAATTGTTAACCATAATGAGCGGTTAAAGCAGGTATACTTATTTTTATCGAAATATAACTGAAGTTTTACGCAAGTTGCTTCTGCCGAGCGCCGTACAGAAGCACCTTTTCATATGGTGTATCGACGCCCTATATGAGTGCCAGTTGGGTAACGGCGACGAAAAGGCGACATCTTGAGCCAGGAAAAACTACGCACCGCGCTGATAACAGGTGCATCAAAAAGAATAGGCCGGGCGATCGCAGAGGATTTGTCGGCTAACGGCTTTGCGGTGGCGCTGCATGCCAATCAATCGCTGGACGAGGCGGCCGAAGTCGTGGCGAAATTGCGGCAACAAGGCAAAAAGGCGGTGGCGATCAAGGCCGACCTGCAAAATTCGGCGGAGACATCGACGCTGATCGAAAGGGCCGTTGCTGAGCTGGGACCGCTGGATCTTCTCGTCAACAACGCCTCCGTTTTCCGGGGCGATTCTGCCGATCTTTTCGATGCCGAGGCTTTCGATGCGCATTTTGCCGTGCATGTCCGCGCGCCCTCTATCCTCGCTGCGGATTTCGCGCGGCAGCTTCCGAAGGGTATCCCGGGGGTGATCGTCAATATTATCGACCAGCGCGTCTGGGCGCTGAACCCGCGCTTCTATTCCTATACGCTGTCGAAGGCTGCCCTGTGGACGGCGACCCAGACGATGGCGCAGAGTTTTGCGCCTGATATCCGGGTCAATGCCATCGGTCCCGGTCCGACGGTGCGCAGCGTCCGCCAGACGGAAGAGGACTTCCAGGCGCAAATCGATGGGCTCATATTGAAGGTGGCGCCCGGGCTTGAGGAATTCGGTCGCACCGTCCGCTTTCTTTTTGACACGCCTTCGATCACGGGCCAAATGATAGCGCTCGATGGCGGCCAGCATCTTGCCTGGGAAACGCCTGACGTGTCGGAGAGCATGGAATGAACGGACGAAAGCTGCCCGACGGCGGCATTCTCTATGACGAATCAGAAGACATTGAAGACGACGTCGAGGTGGAAGGCGATGCCGGCGCCTCCCCCGTCGTGCCTGTCGACTGGAACGAAGGCGGCAAGAACGAAACCGGTCTTCGGGGCGCCGAGCTGATCGCGGAATTCGTCAAGCGCCTGCCGAACAATCCCGGCGTCTACCGCATGTTCAATGAAGACGGCGACGTGCTCTATGTTGGCAAGGCCCGCAGCCTGAAGAAGCGCGTCGCCAACTATGCGATGGGCCGTGTGCATTCCAACCGCATCGCCCGCATGGTGCGCGAAACCGCCAATATGGAGTTCGTCACCACCCGCACCGAGACCGAAGCACTGCTGCTGGAAGCGAATCTGATCAAGCGCTTACGGCCGCGCTTCAATGTATTGCTGCGGGACGACAAGTCCTTTCCCTATATTCTCATTACTGGCGATCATCGGGCGCCGGCGATCTTCAAGCATCGCGGCGCGCGGGCCCGCAAGGGTGAATATTTCGGCCCCTTCGCCTCAGCGGGCGCCGTCGGCCGCACTATCAATTCGCTGCAGCGCGCCTTTCTGATCCGCACCTGCACCGACAGCGTTTTCGAGACGCGCACGAGGCCCTGCTTGCTCTATCAGATCAAGCGCTGCTCGGGGCCTTGTACGCGCGAAATCAGCGATGAGGGCTATGCCGAGCTGGTGCAGGAGGCGAAGGACTTCCTTTCCGGCAAAAGCCAGAACGTCAAGGCGCACATGGCGGAAGCCATGAACGCTGCCGCCGAAGACCTCGATTTCGAGCGCGCAGCCGTCTATCGCGACCGGCTGGCGGCACTGTCGCATGTGCAGAGCCATCAGGGCATCAATCCTGCCGGGGTAGATGAAGCCGATATCTTCGCTATCCATCACGAGGGCGGCATCTCCTGCATCCAGGTCTTCTTCTTCCGCACCGGGCAGAACTGGGGCAACCGCGCCTATTTCCCGAAGGCCGATCCTTCGCTTTCCGGCGCCGAAGTGCTGAACGCGTTTCTGGCGCAGTTCTATGACGACAAACCGGTGCCGAAGCAGATCCTGCTATCGGAGACGGTCGAGGAGATCGAGCTGCTGGCGGCAGCGCTTAGCGAAAAGGCGGGTCACAAGGTCATGATCCTGGTGCCGCAGCGTGGCGAGAAGCGCGATCTGGTCGATCATGTCGTCGCCAATGCCCGCGAGGCGCATGGCCGCAAGCTTGCCGAGACCGCCTCGCAATCGCGGCTGCTCGAAGGCTTCAAGGAGACATTTCAGCTTCCCTATGTGCCGCAGCGCGTCGAGATCTACGATAACTCGCACATCATGGGCACGAATGCGGTCGGCGGCATGGTGGTGGCCGGACCGGAAGGGTTCGTTAAAGGCCAATACCGCAAGTTCAACATCAAATCGACCGACATCACGCCTGGCGACGATTTCGGCATGATGCGCGAAGTCATGACCCGGCGCTTCTCCCGCCTTTTGAAGGAAGAGGGAAAGCCAGATCGAAACCTCGACGCAGAGACCGTAGCCGTCGACGCAGCGGATCGACCCTTCCCCGCCTGGCCGGACGTGATCCTCATCGATGGCGGCCAAGGGCAGATGATGGCGGTGCGCGCCATTCTCGAAGAGCTCGGAATTACCGACAGCGTCATCGCCATCGGCGTCGCCAAGGGTGTCGACCGCGATGCCGGACGCGAACGCTTCTTTGCGCCAGCCCGCGAGAGCTTCACCCTGCCGCCGCGAGATCCCGTGCTCTACTTCATTCAGCGTATGCGCGACGAGGCGCATCGCTTCGCCATCGGCTCGCACCGGGCGCGACGCAAGAAGGAGATGGTGAAAAACCCGCTGGATGAAATCGGCGGAATCGGCCCGTCTCGCAAGCGGGCGCTGCTGCAGCATTTCGGCACCGCCAAGGCGGTGTCGCGCGCTGCGCTCTCCGACCTGATGGCAGTCGAAGGCATTTCCGAAGCGGTAGCGCGGCAGGTCTACAACCATTTTCACGAGGACGCCGCGAAATAGGAAAAGCTGGTCGCAAATTCCACGCAATGACGATGAAAAAACAGAAACAATATTGACGGCAAGCTCCTCAAACCGCCATCTAGGGCATGGTCCCAAGAGGTGCGGAACGGTTTTTGGATAAGATCATGCTAAATCAAATAGCTGGAACGAAATAACGCCTTGGGGAAGGCCATTTTGGTCCGCTGAAACAACTGAAACGAAACGATTTCCATGGCTTCGCGCGCATATAGCATTCCCAATCTGCTCACTTATGGCCGCATTCTCTGCGTGCCCTTGATCGTCCTGTGCTTCTTCATCGAAGGAAAACTGGAAGGCTCTGATTTTGCGCGATGGGTCGCGCTCTGGATCTTCATCGTCGCCTCGATCACCGACTTCCTGGATGGCTATCTCGCGCGCATCTGGAACCAGACCTCGAATATCGGCCGCATGCTCGACCCGATCGCCGACAAGCTGCTGGTCTCTGCGATCCTGCTGCTGGTGGCCGCCGATGGCACGATCGCAGGCTGGTCGCTTTGGGCTGCCATCATCATTCTTTGCCGCGAAATCCTCGTCTCGGGCTTGCGTGAGTATCTGGCGGCGCTGAAGGTCAGCGTGCCGGTGACCCGCATAGCCAAATGGAAGACGACCGCTCAGCTCGTCGCCATCGCCTTCCTGCTGGCTGGGCCGGCAGGCGACAAGGTGCTACCCTATACGACGGAGATCGGCATCGTCCTGCTCTGGGTCGCAGCGCTGCTGACCATCTATACCGGCTATGATTATTTCCGCGCCGGTTTGAAACATGTCGTGGATGAGGAATGATGACGAAACTCGTCTATTTCGCCTGGGTGCGCGAACGGATCGGCAAGGGTGAGGAAGAGATTTCCCTCCCTGCAGATGTCGTGACCGTCGGCGATCTCTTGAGTCATTTGAGGAGCTTGGGAGAAGAATATGAAGCCGCGCTTCAGTTTCCAGAGGCGATCCGCGTTGCCATCGATATGGAACATGCCGATCATGATGAACCGGTCTTCGGCGCCAAGGAGATCGGGCTGTTTCCGCCGATGACTGGTGGGTGAGATATGGTTGCTTCGCGGAGGTTGGAAGAGGCTTTACCTTCTCCCCAGCGGGGAGAAGGATGCGCGCTAGCGCAGGTTGAGGGGGCGTCGCACCGTAAGACTGCCTTTCGCTTGCCGCTCAAGGCCTCGGCGCTCCGCTCCTCGCCCCCCTCATCCGCCCTATCGGGCACGAACCAGGGTCGAGCCACTGGTCTCGACCCGTCCTTCGGACCCCCGGTGGGGAGAAGGGGGACAGGCCAATGATTTTACCATTCGTCAAAGTCCAGCGAGAGGATTTCGACCTCCAAACCGAAATCGACCGCCTGACGGAAGGGCGTCATGATATCGGCGCGGTCGTCACCTTTTCCGGCCTCTGCCGCGACGAGGGCGGAGCGCTCGACGCTCTGGAACTCGAGCATTATCCCGGCATGGCGGAAGCGGAGATTACCCGGATCGCGACGCTCGCCATCGAGCGATTCGATCTTCGCGGCCTGACCGCCATCCATCGCTACGGCAAAATTGCGCCTGGAGAAAACATCGTTCTCGTCGTGGCCACCGCCTCGCATCGGCAGGCAGCCTTTGACGGCGCCAATTTCGTCATGGATTTCCTGAAGACTTCGGCGCCGTTCTGGAAGAAGGAACATGCGAAAGACGGGAAAGAGGGCGATTGGGTTTCGGCCAAGGATGCGGACGATGCCGCGCGCGCCAAGTGGGCGGATAAGGACTGATCCTTACGGAACCACACGCTCCCGCCGGCTTAACACCAGCAGCAGGACGAGCAGCGAGAAGATCACGAAGTCGCGCCACAGGAACGGTCCGTAGGCGCCCCACATGGTCTCGAACAGGCCGAGCAACGCCGCGCCGCCAGCCGATTTCAGCGGATCGGAATAGCCGCCGACAGCGGCTATCATCAGCACCTTCAGCCCAAACATCAGCCCGGCGCCGAAATCCATCGTGCCGTAATAGCAGGTCGCGAGCAGGCCGCAGGCGGTTGCGACCAATGCCGAGGCGACATAAGCCAGCAGAAAGACGCGATTGGCACTCGTGCCGCAAAGCTCGGCCGCCAGCGCATCATCCGTCACCGCCCGCCAGACACGGCCCCATCCGGTATATCTCAGCACATAGGTGCCGCCGAGGATCACCAGAACCATCAGCGCCGTATTGAGGAGCTGGATCTCGGTCAACGTGACCCGGAAATTGCCGCTATCCCAGAAGACGATCATGCCGTTCAGGAAAGGCGGCAGCCAGATACCGCGCGTATTGGAGGCCAACCGCGCCGTTTCCATCAATATGATCATCATGCCAAGTGCTGCGACGATGATCGTGTTGGGCGATTTGCGCGACAGCGGCAGCATGACCGAGCGGCCGATGAGAAAGCTCGTCCCCAGCGTATAGGTAATTGCGATGGCGCCGCCGAAGGCGAGTGCGGCCGGCAGAATGAGAAACATCCTCGTGTAGCCGACATCGGTGAACAGGACCAACATCTGGCCGGAAAAGGCGAAAAGCGCGCCATAGGTGATATCGGCCCGCTTCATCACACCGAACGCGACAGCATAGCCGAAAGCCAGCGCCGCATAGAGTGCTGCGAGCGGAACCGCATTCGCCAATTGCTGCAGGAGATAGGCCATAGAACCTCCGGATATCACGAATAGTAACTAGTAAAATCCATTTTACCAGTTATAATTTTGGGCATGAGCTTTTCCTGGACCCCACACCGGTTTTCCGGCGGCGCGCTGGCGCTGGACGTCGCCAACAGCGTCATAATGCGCCATGACGACGAGCGACGCATCGATCGTTTTGAGGCGCCGGGGCAGATGGAGAGTTTTCCGAAAGCGGCCGCGAATTTCTGCGCCGAGCGGGCCTTGTTCGGCGATATCTTGCCGGTGCGTCAGGAGAATAAATCCGGCTTTATCGATCTGCGTGAGGCGATCGACGGCTATTTTCGCGCCCGCATTCTCGACCGCGATGCCGACGCGCTGCTCGCCGATCTGCTGGAGGCGCAGTCGACGGTACTGCGGCGGGCCGCCTCGCCCGATGGGCTCGATGCCGCGACCGTGCATTCGACGCTGCGGCTCATTGCCATGCCCGATCCGGACCGCATGAAAATCTGCCGCAACTGCGGCTGGCTGTTTATCGACCGTAGCAAGAACAAGAGCCGGGCCTGGTGCGACATGGCGGTCTGCGGCAACCGCGCCAAGGCGAACCGGCATTATCGCCGCAAGAAGGAGGAGAGTGCACCATGAGAACCCAGGCAATCGTTTTGATGGCCGCAATTGCGGGCCTTGCGCTTGCCGGTTGCCAGCGGCAGGCCGAAAACGGCCCGACCGAACTCAGCGGCCGGCTCTTCGTCTTCGACTATCGTGTCGCAACCGCGAACTACGTGATCACGCTGAAAAAGATCGCGCCGATCCCGGAAGGGACGACGGCGGTCGCGGAATTCGAGAATCCGATGGGTGGCGATCCCCTGGTAGTGCGGGAAAAGATATATACGTTCTGGGACAAGATCACGCTCGAAAGTCCGGATCTGCGCTGCGTGCGCAAGGACCGCCCCTATTCCGTCTCGATCAAGCTGGTCGATGCCAAAGACAAGACGATCCAGACCATCAAGACTGAGGTGAAATCCGATCTCGATCAGACCGTGCTGCCGACAAGGGCGCTCGTGGTCGGCCCGGGCTACACGAAAAACCCGGATGTCTTCAAAGCCGATGGCAGCATCGACTATGGGCATGACGAGGCCTGTCCTGCATGAAAAAGCCGGGGCGCGAGACCCCGGCTTTTTCTATCAATTCAATCTCTTCAGCGCGAAGGCTGAGTGACTGATTCAGCCGACGATTTCGGTTTCGGAGAACCAGTAGGCGATTTCGATCGCAGCGGTTTCCGGAGCGTCTGAGCCGTGAACGGAGTTTTCGCCGATCGACAGAGCGTGGATCTTGCGGATCGTGCCTTCGGCGGCGTTGGCCGGGTTGGTCGCGCCCATGATTTCGCGGTTCTTCAGGATGGCGCCTTCGCCTTCCAGAACCTGAACGACGGTCGGGCCGGAGGTCATGCCTTCGACGAGTTCGCCGAAGAACGGACGGTCCTTATGAACGGCGTAGAAGCCTTCGGCTTCGCGCTTGCTCATCCAAACGCGCTTGGAAGCGATGACGCGCAGGCCATTGTCCTCGAAAATCTTGGTGATGGCGCCGGTCAGGTTACGCTTGGTCGCGTCCGGCTTGATCATCGAAAAAGTGCGTTCAATCGCCATGGGTCAATTCCTTGTCGTCAGAGAAAAGTGGGCGGTCTTTACCCGCCCCACAGCCTTAAAACAAGGGGGATTCGCCAATTTCACGCTGCTGTCACAGTCCGGATGTCCGATTCGGGGGTGAGGCCGGCGGCCGGCCGGCAATCCCATCAGCAAATTTCGTGGGTGCCATCAGCCCCATTTGCTCCTTCTATTTTAGGCTTACTTCATCGCTCTTGAGGAGGTCAGTATGCTGAGACATTACAGAATGTTCGCCGATTACAACCGCTGGGCCAACGCCCTGCTCTACGATGCCGTCGCCCAACTCAGTGATGCCGAGTATCGCGAGAACCGAGGCGCATTTTTCGGCTCACTGCGCGGCACGCTCAATCATATCTTGGTCGGTGATCGCGCTTGGATGCATCGTTTTAGCGGCACAGGTGACATGCCGGCAGCCTTGGACGTCATATTGCACGACACTCTCAAGGATCTTCGTGCCGCTCGGGAGGCCGAAGACCGGCGCATCATCGATTGGATAGACACGCTCGATAACGATGCACTTGCCGCAGACATCACCTATACGCCAATCATCCGGCCGGGAACCATTACCCATCCATTGGGGCCGGCACTCGCGCATTTCTTCAACCACCAGACCCACCATCGCGGCCAATGCCACGTGATACTGACAGGAATGGGCAAACCGTCGCTGGGTCTCGATCTGATTTATTTCCTGCGCATGGACGGAAAGCGCTGGATGTAAAGCAAGGCGCGAGCCATCGCTCCCGAATACAGTTTGGCGTTGTTCGACTGTCTAATTTTCTTGCAAGATCGCGCCAGTATGAATGCTCCGTTCATGCTGCCTTAACCTGCGCCCTTGCAAATTCGTCAAATATATCAGTTGGCGGTCATTAGAGAGTAGGCATGAAGAGTTCGCAGGCAGGTGTTTCGGCATATCCCATCGGCAATGACGACAACGAGGCAGCCACCGACCTCGAAATGATCGGCGGTTATATGGCCAGGCTGAAGGTCAAGGCCCTGCCGCGCAACTACCAGCTTTTCCATGAAGCACTCCACGGCTCGGACCGCCGGATCGCCAGCGAGATCGCAGCGCTCGGCCCTTCCCCTTCGCAAGCCAGTCTCGACGAGATCGGCTTGAAGCATCGCCTCGTCAGCCATTGCAGCCTGGTCGCCGGGAAATCCGAGGCCGATGCTGCCGAGATGTTGCGCGAAGTGGCCGAGCAACTGGCAGAGGGGCTGATGAAAAAGCAAAGCTTTGCCCGCGAGATCGAAACGACGCCGCATGTCGCCGCCGCCATAGACAGTCTCAATGCGTCGCTGAGCAATCTGCTGCTCTATGAAACCGAGCTGACGGAGAGGCTGAGGGACTGCGCTGCCCCAGCGCCGCGAGCGCGCAGCAGCCGCGTCTAAGCTCTCCGCTCTTGCCTTCGGCGCGGAGTTCGGCCAAAACCGCGCCATGATTTCGATTTCCGACCTTTCCGCCCGCATTGCCGGCCGCCTGCTCATCGACCATGCCAGCGTGACGCTTCCGGCGGGCACGAAAGCCGGGCTTGTCGGCAAGAACGGCGCCGGCAAATCGACATTGTTCCGCGTGATCACCGGCGATCTCGCCGCCGAAAGCGGCTCGGTTTCCATTCCGCGCAATGCCCGCATCGGCCAGGTGGCGCAGGAGGCGCCGGGTACCGAGGAGCCGCTGGTGGAGATCGTGCTGAAAGCCGATAAGGAACGCACCGCCCTGCTTGCGGAAGCAGAAACGGCAACCGATCCGCATCGCATCGCCGACATCCAGACGCGCCTTGCCGATATCGGCGCCCATTCGGCCGAAGCGCGCGCTGCAAGCATTCTCGCCGGCCTCGGCTTCGACCATGAGGCCCAGCATCGCCCCGCCTCCTCCTTTTCCGGCGGCTGGCGTATGCGCGTGGCGCTCGCGGCGGTGCTGTTTTCCGAGCCGGACCTGCTGCTGCTCGACGAACCGACCAACTATCTCGACCTCGAAGGCACGCTCTGGCTGGAGGATTACATCCGCCGCTATCCGCACACGGTCATCATCATCTCGCATGACCGCGATCTGTTGAACACGGCCGTCAATTCCATCGTCCATCTCGACCAGAAGAAGCTCACCTTCTATCGCGGCTCCTACGACCAGTTCGAGCGCCAGAAGGCGGAAGCCGACGAGCTGCAGATGAAGGCGAAGGCGAAGAACGAGGCGGCGCGCAAGCACCTGCAGAGCTTCATCGACCGCTTCAAGGCCAAGGCGACGAAGGCCCGGCAGGCGCAATCGCGCGTCAAGGCGCTGGAGCGCATGGGCACTGTCGCCGCCGTCATCGAAGATCATGTGATGGGCTTCAGCTTTCCCGAGCCGGAAAAACAGGCGGCGTCGCCGATCATCGCCGTCAGCGGCGGTGCTGTCGGCTATGAGCCCGGCAAGCCGATCCTGAAGCGCCTCAATCTGCGCATCGATGTCGACGACCGCATCGCCCTGCTCGGCTCCAACGGCAACGGCAAATCCACCTTCGCGAAATTCGTCTCCGGCCGCCTCGATGCCGAAAGCGGCGATGTGAAGCTCGCGCCGAACCTGAAGATCGGCTTCTTTGCGCAGCATCAGCTCGACGATCTTGTGCCCAACCAGACCGCCGTCGAGCATGTGCGTCGCCGTATGCCCGACGCGCCGGAGGCGAAGGTGCGCGCCCGCGTCGCACAGATGGGGCTTGCGACCGAGAAGATGGATACGCAGGTCAAGGATCTCTCCGGCGGCGAAAAGGCGCGGCTGCTGATGGGGCTTGCCGCTTTCGACGCACCGAACCTTCTGATCCTCGACGAACCGACCAACCATCTCGATATCGACAGCCGCAATGCCTTGATCCAGGCATTGAACGACTATTCCGGCGCGGTCATCCTGATCTCGCACGACCGCCATCTCATCGAGGCGACGGTCGACCAGCTTTGGCTGGTGCGCGACGGCACGGTTTCCAATTTCGACGGCGACCTGGAAGACTATCGCAGCCTCGTCGTCGCCAGCCCGAAGCCGAGGGATGACAAGGGCAAGGTCAACGGCACCGACGATTCCGTCTCCAAGGCGGATCAGCGCAAGCTCAATGCCGATCGCCGCGCCTCGCTCGCACCGCTCAAGAAAAAGATCAACGAAATCGAATCCTTGACCGGCAAGCTGGAGAAAATGATTCAGGCGCTTGATGCGGAACTTGCGGATCCCGCCCTCTATGAGAAGGCACCCGCCAAAGCGGCCGAGAAGGCCAAACAGCGCTCCGACGCGGCGGAAAAGCTTGCCGCTGCCGAAGAACAATGGCTTGAGCTTTCGTCCGAATATGAAAGCGGAATGGCTGGTTAAGGCATCCCGCTTTTCGGTGGAATCACCCTGCAAGCGCGTAAGATGGTTCGATTTCAACGAGTTAAAACGATCTTGCTCGCTCGGATGAGCGCCACAGCGCTTTGAAAAAAGGTTAATTCCTGTGCCATCCGTGCGTCAACACTAACCAATCATTAACCATAATCGGAAAAAATGCGCCCAACTTTCATTAATGTATTGTTGAGCGATTCTGATGACCTTCCGTCTTCTCCTGGCCGGTCTTGCCGTGTCCTTATCCGTTGCCGGTTGCGCGACAAAACCGGGCAACGATGCCTCGCTGAAGACGAGTTTTGCCGCGGAAGAGCCGCATCATAAGCCGCTGAAGCCCAACGACCCCATCGACATGGAGCCGACGAAATGGGCCGGTGCCGAGCTTGAAACCCGGGAGACGGGCGATACCGGCGGCCCGCATCACTTGGTCGGGCGCACATTGGAAGTGTCCTCGCTGCACGATCTCAAGCTGGACGACAAGGAGGTCATTCTCAGCTTCGACGACGGTCCGGCACCGGGCAAGACGGAGCGCATCCTCTCCACGCTCGACAGGTTCGGCGTCAAGGCCACCTTCATGATGGTTGGCGAGATGGCGGAGGCGCACCCGGCCACCGCCCGCAGGGTCTTTGCCGACGGAGACACGATCGGCAGCCATACCTTCCGCCACCCCGATCTCGACAAGATGAGCTTCGACATGGCGATGGCCGAGATCGACCGCGGCGAGCACGCCGTCGCCAAGGTCATCGGTACGGATGTTTCCTTCTTCCGCTTCCCTTATCTCGCCGATTCCAAGCGCCTGCGCACCGCCGTCGCCATGCGTGATCTCGTCGTCATGGATGTGGATATCGACAGCAAGGACTATTTCAACTCGAAGCCCTCCGCCGTCGTCACCCGCACCATGGACCAGTTGCACAGGCGCGGTCGCGGCATCATCCTGATGCACGACATCCACCAGCGCACTGCCACCATGCTGCCGACTCTTTTGGCGCGCCTCGAAAGCGAGGGCTACAAGGTCGTGACGCTGAAGTACAAGGGCACCTCAGCGCCGGCAACGAATCTTATCGCCCAGGCCAGCCTCAGAGTTATGCGCTGAGGGCCGGATAAAGCCGAAAAACTGCATGATGGGACAGATTCGGGGGAGCGCTGTTGCTTCCCCGAATGTATTTTGATTTGATTATATATGAGTCACTTCATCAATCGCATATCAGGTCCCTTATGAATCTCCATCTCGAGCACGACGACGATCCACTGACACTGCAATTCGTCGCTGAAAGGGATGCACAGTCTGAACAGGCTCTGATGACGCCTGAGTTTGAGGTGGACAGCGCGGCGATCAAGGCTCTGATCGAGCGTAAGGAGCGGCTGATCCAGGTGGTGCGCCGCGGCAAGTGGCTGTTCGACTTCCATCGCAGCGCAGATCATCCTCTCGGCATGTGGTTCCGCTTGCCCGCCAATCTCGCCCCTTCGCCCGACGCGCCCTGGGAACCTATCTTCGATCTCGATGCTTTCTGCGCATCGGAGAACAAGCTTTGGCTCTGGCGCGGCGCAATCACCTGCCCGTGGGAACCGACGCGGGTGTTGCTTTGCCTCTCCGACGGCGGCTCCGATCTTGGGCGCCTGCTAGAGTTCGATTGCGAAGCCAAGAGCATCGTCGAAGGCGGATTCGACACGCCGCCGACACGTTGCCATGCCACCTGGCTCAGCCGCGACGAGATCGCCTATTTCGGCTCGATCGACCGCCTCTCCTCGACGCGCTCCGGCTGGCCCCGCGTCGGCCGCCGTCTGAAACGCGGCCAGCCGCCGGCAAAGGCACCCCTGCTCTACGCCACCGCCGACACCGACGTCTACGGCTCCTGCCTGGTCTTCGATCCGGTGCTTGCCGGCATCGCAAAGAAGGGTACGGCCAAGCCGATCCGCCTGTTCATCACCGGCCACGAAATCGGCAGTTCCAGCGTCTTCATCAAAGAGCAGGATTTTTCGTTGCGGCGGATCGATCTGCCAAGGGATATCGACGTCCAGCTCAGCTATTCCTATTGTCTCTGGCTCGCCAAGACCGACGAGCGCATACCGGCCGGCAGCCTCGCGCTGCAACCCTTGCCACGGCAGGCCACCGATGCCAGCGCCGAGGCGATGCGCGTGTTGTTTTCGCCTGGCGAGCGGCAGTCAGTGTCACAATTCCTGCTCATGCGCGAATGGTGCGTCTTTGTCGTTTCCGACAAATTGCAGCCCCGCCTCTTCGTCTTCGACCTCACCAGGGCAGATGCGACGATCCAGGAAATCGCGCTGCCGGCAGATGTCCAGACGGTAACGGTCTGGCCGCTCTATTCCGACCTCCATCTCGGCGACGATACATTGCAGGTCTATGGCGAAGGCTTCCTGCAGCCGCCCTCCTGCTATCGCCTGGAGCTTGCCGACCGCAGGAAGCCGCTTGAACTCATTCACACCGCAAGCTCTCCGGCCTATTTCGATACGGACGGCATGACCTCCGAATTGCTCGAGGCCACGTCCGAAGACGGCACGAGGGTGCCATACCGGCTGGTCTTGCCGAAGACATGGACCCAAGGTGAGCTACCGGTGCTGATGTACGGTTATGGCGGCTTCGATTTCTCGGTCCGTCCGCAATATTCCGGCGTCATCGGCCGCTGGCTGGAACAGGGCTGCGCCTATGTGCAAGCCTATATCCGCGGCGGCGGTGAACTCGGTCCGAACTGGCATCGCGCCGCCAAAGGCCGTGGCCGCCACAGAGCCTTTGCCGATTTCGTTGCCGTCGCCCGCGATCTCGTCGCTCGCGGTTATACCAGGCCGTCGCGCATAGCTGCCAATGGCGGCAGCAATGGCGGGCTGCTTGCCGGCGTGATGCTGACGCGCTACCCACGCGACTTCGGCGCGGTCTGGTGTCAGGTGCCGGTGCTCGACATGAGCCGCTTCCATGTCTTCCCCGCCGGTAAGGCCTGGATCGACGAATATGGCAATCCAGACGACCAGGCGGACCGGGACTATCTGCTTTCCTATTCGCCGCTGCACAATCTCAAGCCGGCTTCGGAGATCACCTATCCGCCCGTCTATATCGAAAGTTCCGGCAATGACGACCGGGTTCATCCCTCGCATGCGCGGCGGTTTGCGGCGCGTTTGGAGGAGCTCGGCCATCATCCGCTGTTCCATGAATTCCATTCGGGCGGCCATGGGGGCGACGGCGCATCGACACAACTCGCGGCGCGCATCGCACTCGGTTACAGTTTCCTTCGGGAGACGATCGTGAAACCGCATGAGGTTTGAGTTCAGCCATTTAGATATCAAATAAAAATCGGCAGTTGTAAGATTGTTCGGCGCGCTTGAAACGCGTCCGATGACATGATTAGTTGCGTCGTGATCACGAATAGCGGGCCAATTCGCCCGCTCACCTACGGGGGGAGTAATTATATGGATCGTCGTTCATTTCTGAGGAAAGCCGGTGTTGCCGGCGCGGGTTCGGTCGCCGCAACAGCGCTGGCCGCTCCCGCCATTGCTCAGAGCAATCCGAAAATCAACTGGCGCCTGACCTCATCGTTCCCGAAATCGCTCGACACGATCTACGGCGGCGCCGAGGTGCTGTCCAAATTCGTCTCGGAAGCGACCGACGGCAACTTCACCATCCAGGTCTTCGCCGCCGGCGAAATCGTCCCCGGCTTGCAGGCTGCCGACGCGACATCCGCGGGCACAGTCGAAGCCTGCCACACGGTCTCCTATTATTATTGGGGCAAGGATCCGGTCTGGGCGCTGGGCGCTGCCGTTCCTTTCGCCCTCAATGCCCGCGGCATGAATGCCTGGCAGTACCATGGCGGCGGGATCGACATGTTCAACGAGTTCCTGGCGACGCAGGGCCTGATCGGCTTTCCGAGCGGCAATACCGGTGTGCAGATGGGCGGATGGTTCCGGAAGGAAATCAACACCGTAGCCGACCTCAAGGGCCTGAAGATGCGCATCGGCGGCTTCGCCGGCAAGGTGGTGGAGCGCCTCGGCGTCGTGCCGCAGCAGATCGCCGGCGGCGACATCTATCCGGCGCTGGAAAAAGGCACGATCGATGCGGCCGAGTGGGTGGGCCCCTATGACGACGAAAAGCTCGGTTTCTACAAGGTCGCGCCCTATTACTACTATCCCGGCTGGTGGGAAGGCGGTCCGACCGTACACGTGATGTTCAACAAGGCAGCCTATGAAGGCCTGCCGAAAGCCTATCAGTCGCTGCTGCGCACGGCCGCCCAGGCAACCGATGCCGATATGCTGCAGAAATACGACTATCTCAACCCCGCAGCCATCAAGCGTGTCGTCGCCGAAGGCGCGAAGCTGCGTCCGTTCAGCACCGACATCATGAACGCCTGCTTCGACAAGTCGAACGAAGTCTATGCCGAGATGGAAGCATCGAACCCGACCTTCAAAAAGATTTGGGAATCGATCAAGGCGTTCCGCGGCCGCCACTATCTCTACGCCCAGGTCGCAGAATACAGCTACGACGTGTATATGATGACACAGCAGCGCGCCGGGAAGCTCTGACGAAAACACCTTCTCCCCAGCAGGGAGAAGGATGCCCGAAGGGCTGGTTGAGGGGGCATTGCACCGTAAGGAATGCCCGCTTAATGCCTTTTAGCGAAACAAAGAATATTTCCGGTGTAACGCGTCTCACCCGCTCCTTCGGAGCATCTTCCCCCGCTGAGAGAAGTAAGATCAATTGAATGACGGCGGCTGGCTGAGATCATTGGCGGGCGGATTTTTCTTTTCACCGCCCTGATCAGCCGGCTTATTGTCGAGCGGATTGGCGCCCGGAAGCTGCAGGCCGCCAGGCAAACCAAGACCACTGCCATTATCCTGGCCGGGCGCGCCAAAGCCGGGCACTTCGATCTTGATCGCATTGGGATCGATTCCGGCCCCCGCACCCTTATAGTGCATGACCATTTGCGGGAACATGATCGCCAGACTCACCATCAGGATCTGAATGCCGACGAAAGGCACCGCCCCCCAATAAATCTGCCCCGTCGTCACTGGCGCCATTTTCTTGCCGGTGACCTTGTCGAGATAAGGCACCTTTGCAGCCACCGAGCGCAGGTAGAACAACGCAAAGCCGAAGGGCGGATGCATGAAGCTCGTCTGCATGTTGATGCCGAGCAGGATACCAAACCAGATCAGGTCGATACCGAGCTTGTCGGCAGCGGGCGCCAGCAGCGGCACGATGATGAAGGCAAGCTCGAAGAAATCGAGGAAGAAGGCCAGCACGAACACCAGCAGATTGACGACAATCAGGAAGCCGACCTGCCCGCCCGGCAGCGACACCAGCAGATGTTCCACCCAGACATGGCCGTTGACGCCGTAGAAGGTCAGCGAAAACACGCGCGAGCCGATCAGGATGAACAGCACGAAAGAGGAGAGCCGTGTCGTCGATGCGAGTGCCGAGCGAACGACATCCATGTTCAGCCGCCCCTTTGCCGCAGCCATCACCAAAGCGCCGGTCGCGCCCATAGCGCCGCCTTCCGTCGGCGTTGCGATGCCGAGGAAGATGGTGCCGAGCACGAGGAAGATCAGAGCCAAAGGCGGGATCAGCACGATGATCACCTGCTGGGCGAGACGTGACATAAGCTTGAACTTCATCGTCTTGTCGATGACGGCGACGACATAGATGAAAGCGACGCCCACGGTTGCGCCGAGAATATCGGCATTTTCACCGTAGGCCGGCTTCAGGTAGACGTGCGCCGCATAGGCAACCCCGGCGCAAACCAGAAGCGCGATGAAAAGCGAGGTCACACCGGAGCCGAGCGAGCGCGCCTCCTTCGGCAGCGCCGGCATCGAATTCGGCCGGACGATCGACATGATCAGCACGTAGAGCATGTAGATGCCGGTCAGCACCAGGCCGGGGATCAGCGCACCGGCATACATATCGCCGACCGAGCGGCCGAGCTGATCCGCCAGCACGATCAGCACCAGCGACGGCGGAATGATCTGCGCGAGCGTGCCCGAAGCGGCGATAACGCCGGATGCCAGGCTGCGATCATAACCATAGCGCAGCATGATCGGCAGCGAGATCAGCCCCATGGCGATGACCGAGGCCGCGACAACGCCGGTGGTGGCGGCAAGCAGGGCGCCGACGAAGATCACTGCATAGGCGAGACCGCCACGGACCGGGCCGAAGAGCTGACCGACGGTATCGAGCAGATCCTCCGCCATCCCTGAGCGTTCCAGCACGATGCCCATGAAGGTGAAGAACGGGATCGCCAGTAGCGTGTCGTTGGACATCACGCCCCAGAATCGATCCGGCAGCGCGTTGAGCAAAGGCCAGGACAGATTGATGGAACCGCCCGAATAAGGCGCCAGCTCGACGCCGATCCAGAAGAACAGCAATCCGTTGGCGGCGAGCGCAAAGGCGACGGGATATCCGATCAGCAGGAAAATGATCAGGGAAGCGAACATGATCGGGGCCATGTTCACGGCGACGAATTCGATCATCAGCGCGCCTCCCCGGCCGGCGTTTCGGCATCAAGGGGCGCATGCGTCGGTACGTACGGTGTC
This sequence comes from Rhizobium sp. CB3090, assembly GCF_029714285.1. Classification (NCBI taxonomy): domain Bacteria; kingdom Pseudomonadati; phylum Pseudomonadota; class Alphaproteobacteria; order Hyphomicrobiales; family Rhizobiaceae; genus Rhizobium; species Rhizobium sp. CB3090. The sequence goes on along the minus strand of NZ_CP121662.1, from coordinate 818,639 downwards.
GGGTCCTCCATATCGCCGCGCATGACGGCGATCTTCTTGATGATTTCGGAAACACCCTGCACCGCCAGCACAAAGAAGCCTGCCAGCAACAATGCCTTGCCCGGCCAGATGATCAGGCCGCCGGCACTGGACGAAACCTCGCCGGACATGAAGGACATACGGACATAAGGCACCAGATCATAAACCATCAGAAGCACGAATGGCATGAGGAACAGGCAATGACCGAGCAGATCGATCCAGTGCTGGACGCGCCGCGGCAGGGCGCCATAGACGATATCGATGCGGATGTGCTCGTTTTGCCGAAGGGTATAGGCGGCGGCGAGCAAGAAGGCGGCGCCGAACAGATACCATTGCGCTTCCAGCCAGGCGTTGGACGAAGTGTTGAACACTTTGCGGACGACGGCATTTCCGGCACTGACCAGCACGGCGACCAGAATGAGCCAGGAAACCGCCTTGCCAATGATTTCCGTCCCAGCATCCACGAGTCGGCTGAAGCCGAGCAATGCTCTTATCATTTTTCTCCCCCGCAGCGGTCTTCTGATCTTTTTGCCGCATACAGGCAGAGTGCCGATTTCAGGCTCTGAATCAAGAGCGTAAGCTGGTTTTCCAAATGTGATGGCACGACCGTAAGAAATGCTGGGCGCCGGCTTGATTGCTTGCAATTACGCTTGCCGGCCTTGCTCACCCGCTGCATTCTGATAAAAGATCATACAAATAATCATACTAATCGAGAGACACCCATGTCCCCCATCAACCTCGCCATCGTCGGCGTCGGCAAGATCGTCCGCGACCAGCACCTTCCTTCCATCGCGAACAATCCAGATTTCAAACTGATCGCCACGGCAAGCCGCCACGGCACGGTGGACGGCATTCCGGCCTTCACCAGCATCGAGGCCATGCTGGATGCGGTTCCCGGGATCGATGCCGTCTCGCTCTGCATGCCGCCACAATATCGCTACGAGGCTGCCTACAAGGCGCTCGAGGCTGGCAAGCATGTCTTCCTGGAAAAGCCGCCGGGCGCCACGCTGAGCGAAGTCGCCGATCTCGAAGCGCTCGCCAAGGCCAAGGGCGTTTCCCTCTTCGCAAGCTGGCATTCGCGTTATGCGCCGGCCGTCGAGGCCGCGAAGGCTTTTCTCGCCGGAACGACGATCAAGAGCGTCCATGTCATCTGGAAGGAAGACGTGCGCCATTGGCATCCGAATCAGGAATGGATCTGGCAGGCGGGCGGTCTCGGCGTCTTCGATCCGGGCATCAATGCCCTGTCGATCGTCACCCACATCCTGCCGCCGCTGTTCCTGACGGGCGCCGTGCTGGAATTCCCCGAAAACCGCGATTCGCCGATTGCGGCCGACCTGCAGTTCAAGAGCGGCCAGGGGCTTGCCGTCCATGCGGAATTCGACTGGCGCCAGACCGGCAAGCAGAGCTGGGATATCGTCGCAGAAACCGAAGCGGGGCAGATGGTGCTCTCCGAGGGCGGCTCGAAGCTTTCCGTGAACGGCGATTTGACGTTCACCGCTCCCGAGGCTGAATATCCTTCGCTCTATCGCCGCTTCGCCGAAATCGTCAAAGCCGGCACGTCGGATGTTGACCTCGCCCCGCTTCGCCACGTCGCCGACGCCTTCATGCTCGGCAAGCGCAAGTTCGTCGAGGCTTTCCACGACTAAACTCTATTGATCGATGAGACGCGCCGCGCGGAATACTAAAGCGGCGCATCTTAAGCTCCTACTTTCGCCGCAGCGGGGAGAAAGTCGCGCGCAGCGCGGGTTGAGGGGGCATTACAGGGAAGAAGGAGAGACATCACGCCTTCTTCTCCCAGCGCCCGTCCTGCGTCTGCTGCCAATAGGTAAGGTTGTGCCCCTCGCCTTTCAGCTTCTTCCACTGCGCGCGGGCACCTTCCAATTGCTCTTGGTCGTAGCCATCGAACATGAAAACGACGCGCTGATAGTTCTCGATCCCTGATGCTTCGGCGCCATCGACGAAGAAGCGGACGGTGGCGTTATTCACGTTATCGGACGAAACAGTCAGCAGCACCGGCTGTTTGTCCGGCATTTCTCCATCATCCGTGCCATGCGGCAGAAAACTGTCCTCGCGATAGGTCCAGAGATGCACGTCGAGAGCATCCCGGCGTGCCGCTTCGCGCGCCTGGATGGCGACCTGCCAGCCGCGCTCGACACTTTTGTCGATCAGCGGCGGAAGGGCATCCTCCAGCTTCGATTCGGTCAAATGATAGAAGAGAACGTCGGTCATGGCGTACCTTCTATCTCAAACACCTTCGAAGGTCACGATTCATAGTTCTGGCGAACCAGCTCATCGAGCAGGCGCACGCCGAAACCCGAACCCCAGGACTGGTTGATCTCGTCCTGGATCGAGCCCATGGCCGTGCCGGCAATGTCGAGATGCGCCCAGGGCGTTTCCTGGACGAAGCGCTTGAGGAACTGCGCGGCGGTGATCGAACCGGCATGACGTCCGCCGGTATTTTTCATATCGGCGAACTTGCTGTCGATCATCTTGTCGTAGTCCTTGCCGAGCGGCATGCGCCACAGGCGCTCGTTGGTGGCAAGGCCGGCGGCGGTCAGTTCGTTCGCCAACTTATCGTCGTTGCTGAACAGGCCGGCATGCAGATTGCCGAGCGCGACGAGAATCGCACCGGTCAGCGTCGCGAGGTTGATCATGAACTGCGGCTTGAAGCGGTCGTTGGTGTACCAGAGCGCATCGCAGAGCACGAGCCGGCCTTCGGCATCCGTATTGATCACTTCGATCGTCTGGCCCGACATGGAGGTGACGATATCGCCGGGACGCTGGGCATTGCCGTCAGGCATGTTTTCGACCAGACCGATCACGCCGATCGCGTTGACCTTGGCGCCGCGGGCGGCGAGCGCGTGCATCAGGCCCGTAACGGCGGCGGCCCCGCCCATATCGCCCTTCATATCCTCCATGCCGGCAGCCGGCTTGATGGAAATGCCGCCGGTGTCGAACACCACGCCCTTGCCGACAAAGGCAACCGGCCTGTCCTTCGGCTTGCCGCCCTTCCACTGCATGATCACCAGGCGCGGTGGACGTACGGACCCCTGCGCCACGCCAAGCAGCGCACCCATGCCGAGCCGGCGCATTTCTCGCTCCGTCAGGATCTCCACTTCGACGCCGAGCTTTTCCAGCCCCTTGGCTTTGGCGGCAAACTCGGCCGGGCCGAGAACATTCGGCGGCTCGTTGACGAGATCACGAGCGAGAATCACACCGTCGGCAATCGCCTCCGATGCGGCGAAGAGCTTCTTGGCGGCAACGGCATTCGAGGTGACGATGGTCACCTTGACGGTTTTCGGCGTACCGTTCTTGTCATCGTCACCGTTCTTCTTGGTCTTGTAGGTATCGAAGCTGTAGGCGCGCAACAGCATGCCGAGGGCGAAATCGGCTGCCGCCTTGGCCTCAGCGCCGGGTACATCGATGAAGATCGCGGCCTTTTCGACGTTGCGAATTTTCGCAGCCGCACCGCCGCCGAGCTTCAGCCAATCATGCGCACTCAGTTCCTTCGCCTTGCCTGTGCCGATGACGATGATCCGGTCGACCGGCGAACCCTCGGGTGCGACGATATCGAGGCTGCTCAAGCCTTTGGCGGTGAACCGGGCGATCCGTGCGGCCTTGGCGAAAACATTCGCCGGATCGGCGCTCTCCGCCCCTGCCGGCAACTCGCTATCCGTGTCTTTCAGGAGAATGGCCAAACCGCCATTCAGCCGGACCGATTTGGCAAAGGAAACCTCGAATTTCACAGACATTTTTGCTCCGATGAACGCGTAGTGCAAAATAGAATTATACACTCCGGATCATTCAAGGTTTCCCTATCAAATACAAGCTTTTGGCGAAGCACTCTGCGAAGAAACATCTCCGAGACCTTCAAATCCCTGTCATCGATCACCGCTAGTTTGCCGGCGCATATATCGGGTATCGCCGCCTGCGCGGCGCGATCGTCTATCGGAACGCCGCCTTGATCATAGACTTCACCAGCTTCGATCGCCGGGATCGTTTTCCCGAAATCCTGCGACAGCGCACGGCAGGCGATGCGTTCGTCATTCTCTTTTGCCTCTGGTGGATACTGCTCGGGCTGTTTTCGATTCTTCCGCAGATCGATCTTGCCGTCGCCAATATGTTCTTTCTGCCCGAGCAATGCATCCTTCCCATCAGGCCCGGCCAGATCTGCGGCATTTTTCCTTATAATGACGATCCGCACATGCGCCTGCTCAGGGAGATTTTCTTTCAGGTTCCCTATATCGTCGCGATCACGCTCTGCTGGATGCTGATCCTGTGCTGGCAGCAGCACGGCGCAACCTTCAAAAGGCTGAGGGCGCGCAATCTGAAAATCGCGCTTGGCTCGCTGCTTCTCGGCCCGGTGCTGATCGTCAATCTCTGGCTCAAGACGTTCTCGGGCCGCCCTCGGCCGCGGCAGACGGATGTCTTCGGCGGCATGCTCGATTTCGTGCATGCCGGTTCTTTTGCCGGGAAATGCGCCAGCAATTGTTCCTTCATTTCCGGCGAAGCAGCCGCTGCCGGCTGGCTGTTCTGCCTGATCTTCATCATCCCGCAGCCGGCGCGAACGGCTCTCGTGCTGCCGATCGCCGCCGTCTCGATTCTCATTCCAGCCCTAAGAGTGGCTTTCGGCGGTCACTACCTCTCGGATGCTGTGCTGGGCTGGCTTTCTTCGCTTGTCATATTCTCCGCTCTCATGGCGTTATCCCAAACGACACACAGCAGAAGAAATTCAGAAAATTAACGAATTTTTTGCGAGTGGGTTGTCGCCAAAAAAACGCAAACAGCGTAGAGGAGGATGAATCTCTGCCGTCTCGCACGGCGGAGTGTTGCGTTTAAGGGCCGGCATGAAGTTATTCGAAACATATATCGTACGGCGTGTCGGCATGATGTTCCTGGTAGCGCTGCTGCCGGTGCTCGCCATTATCTGGACGACCCAGGTGTTGCAGCGCATCAATCTCGTGACCGACAGCGGCCAGTCGATTGGCTCATTTGCCAAGCTGGCAACTCTTATCCTGCCGACGATCATCCCCGTGGTTCTGCCTTTCGCTCTGGTGATCGGCATCACGCAGACGCTGACGGCGATGAACAGCGATTCGGAATTGACGGTCATGGAGGCCGCAGGCGCACGGCGCAGCATCATCATCCGCCCGATCATGATTCTCGCGATAGCTATCAGCGTTTTCTCGTTCGTCGTCGACAATATGGTTGAGCCGAAGGCGCGCGTCGCCGCGCGTCAGATGGTGGCCGAAGCCTATGCCGACCTGCTCTCGACGGTTATCGAAGAAAAGAACTTCCGGCGTATCGAAGACGGACTTTATGTGCAGATCACACAGCGCATGTCCGGACGGATCCTGAAGGGGCTGTTCGTGGTGGATTCGCGCGACCCCGCCTTCGATCTCATCTACTATGCCAAGGAAGGCGCCGTCGATCCGAGCGGGACGTCACTGCTGATGAAGGATGGCGAAGTTCACCGCAAGACACCCGACGGCAACGTCTCCGTCATCAAATTCGACTCCTATTCCTTCGATCTTTCCGACATGACGCAGAGCCGCGGCCAGGCAACGCTGCGCGCCGGCGACCGCGATCTCGGCTTCCTGCTCAACCCGGACCCGAACGACGCGGATTACAAAGCAAAACCAGGCGGCTACCGCTCGGAGTTACACCGGCGTCTCACCGACTGGGCGCTGCCGGCAATCTTTGCTCTGATATCCCTGGTCATTGCCGGCGATGCACGATCCCATCGCGAGGCGCGGCTGCATCCGATGGTGTCGGCGCTCACTATTGCCTTTGCCTTGCGCTGGGCGGATTTCTATGCGGCAAACCAGATCGAGAATGCCCCTTATTTCATCGGCGTCCTCTATGCCGTCAACATCGGAGCGGCCCTGATTGCGATTGCCCTGCTGTTCAGGAACCGCAAGATGTCGGTGCCCACGTCGATCCGCAACCGCTTCAGCAAATGGCGGCAGAAGATTCAGGATCGCATGCCGGCGCCCCGCAGCTCCAATGGGGGCGGCGTATGATCTTCAATACGCTCGGCCGCTACTTCTTCATGCGTTACGTCGTAACGACCTTCTGGTTTTTCCTTGGCGTAATCTCGATCGTCTATCTCGTCGACTTCAGCGAGACCGCGGGCCGGCTTGCCGGCCTTCCCGGATACACGGTCAGCATCGGCTTGCTGATGACGGCCGTCAGACTGCCGTTCATCCTGCAGCAGACGGTGCCGTTCATCGCCCTGTTCGTCGGCATGACGGTGCTGATCGCGCTCAATCGGCGTCGTGAACTCGTGATTGCCCGTGCGGCGGGCATCTCCGTCTGGCAATTCATGACGCCCTTCTTGATCGGCGCGTTCGTCGTCGGCCTCCTGACCATGTTTGCCCTCAATCCAATTGCGGCATGGGGACAAAAGCAGGCGGAGACGATGGAAGCCGATCTGCGCGGCGATCCGTCCTATCACAACACACTGTCCATCCCGTGGTTGCGCCAATCGAATGGCAAAGACGACATCATCATTGGCGCCAAGGCCGTTCTCGACAACGGTACGACGCTGATGAACGTTGTGTTTATCCACTTCGATTCACAGGGGAATATCGTTCTCAGGCAGGATGCCCAGTCGGCAAAGTTGGAAGATGGTTACTGGCTTCTTAACGGCGTCATCGAGCGCAGCCCGGGCGAAATTCCCGTTCATAAAGCCACGGTACAGGTTCGTACGAATCTGAAACAGGATTTCGTTTCGGAGCGTTTGGCGCAGCCTGAAACCATTGCTTTTTATGATCTTTCTAATCGAATTAAGATAGCAAAGTCTTTTGGCATCTCGACCAAAGCGCTTGAGACCCAATTTCACTCGCTGCTATCGCAGCCATTCCTGTTGGTGGCGATGACTCTGATCGCAGCCACCGTCTCGTTAAAATTCAGTAGATTCAACCAATCGCGCTCCGTGATTCTGGGTGGAATCCTCTCAGGCTTCGTGCTTTATGTTGTCACCGTGCTGGTAAAGGCATTCGGGAGCAGCGGAGTGGTTCCTCCTTTCGTGGCGACATGGATACCCGTGATCGTCGCTTTGGCATTCGGAGCAACGATCCTGCTTCATCAGGAGGACGGCTAAGTGGCGGCAGGCAACCGCAAGAGTATCAGGAAATGTGTCGCTGCCCTCGTCATGGGCGCGGCCGCGTATGCATTTGTCATGAGCCCGGTCGTAGCTTACGCCCAGGACAACAATAATAACGGCGGCGCCGGCGCTGCGACCTCTCCCGTTAAGGTCAAAGTGCCGGAAGGCTCCAAGCTGATCCTTTCGTCGAACGAATTGGTCTATAACAAGGATACGCAGATCGTCACCGCCACCGGTGCGGTTCAGATCAACTATGGCGGCTACAAGATGGTCGCGCAGAAGGTGGAATATAATCAGAAAACCGGGCGCATGACGGCGATCGGCAATGTCGAGCTGATCAGTCCGGACGGCAACCGCATGTACGGTGACAAAATGGATGTCACCGACAGCTTCTCCGATGGTTTCGTCAACGCTCTGCGCATCGAAATGCCAGACAATACCCGCATGGCCGCCGAAAAGGGCGAACGTGTCGGCGGTAACCAGTTGATCCTGACGAAAGGTGTCTACACCGCCTGTCTGCCGTGCTCCGAGCAGGGCCGCGCGCCGCTATGGCAGGTCAAGGCTCAGCGCGTGGTGCAGAACGGCGTGACGCATACCGTCCGCCTCGAGCATGCCCGCTTCGAGCTGTTCGGCCAGCCGATCGCCTACGTTCCGTGGATCGAAGTTCCCGACAATACGGTGAAGCGCAAGTCCGGCTTCCTGTTTCCGTCGGCCAGCATCTCGGAGAATCTCGGCTTTGGTCTGAAGGTTCCCTATTACTACGTGATCTCGCCGAGCATGGACGCGACGATCAGCGCGACCGGCTATACGAGCCAAGGCCTAATGCTCGAAGGCGAGTTCCGCCGACGCTTTGAAAACGGCACGCTTATTCTGCGCGCCGCCGGCATCGACCAGATGAGTCCCGGGCAGTTCACGGCCGGTACCAGCGACGCCGAAAACAAGGCTCGCGGCGTGATCGCGTCGAAAGCCGATTTCAGAATCAACCCACGCTGGACATTCGGCTGGGATGTCATGGCGCAAAGCGACAATAACTTTTCGCGCACCTACGGCTTGCAAGGTCTCAACCAGAGCACCCACACGAACGATATCTATTTGACGGGTCTCGGCAAGCGCAATTATTTCGATATGCGCGCCTTCTACTACGACATTCAGGACGCGGATAACAACAACACTGCCGAAAAGCAGCAGGCAGTCGTCTATCCGAGCCTCGACTATCACTATGTCGATCCGAAGTCGGTGTATGGCGGCGAATTGTCCGCGACTATGAACTTCACGCATTTGTCGCGTGACAAGGCGTCAACGCTCGACAACGTCAACAATCTCGGCGACGCGAGCCTGAACGACCGCTTCCTCGGCCTTTCCGGGAGCTATACGCGCCTTAGCACCGAGCTGCAGTGGCAGCGCACCTTCACCACCGATCAGGGTCTGGTCTTGACGCCGCTTGCAGCCGCTCGCGGGGACGTCTATGGCCTCGATATGGATTCGCCCAACGGCGACTATTCCGGCAACTACGACACCAGCGATTACGCAACGCGCGGTATGGTGACGGCCGGCCTCGAAGCCAAGTACCCGTTCCTCATCACCACGAGCAACAGCACGCACGTATTCGAACCGATTGCGCAAGTCTATGTGCGCCCGGATGAGCAACTTGCGGGGCGGCTGCCGAATGAAGACGCCCAGAGCTTTGTTTTCGATGCGACCAATCTCTTCGATCGCGACAAATTCTCCGGCTTCGACCGCGTGGAGGGCGGCACTCGCGCCAACGTAGGCTGGCGTTACACAGGCAGCTTCGACAGTGGCTATAAGTTGCAGCATATCTTCGGCCAATCGTACCAGCTTGCCGGACGAAACTCATTCGCTACCGACGATCTGGTAGGTGCCGGTTCGGATTCGGGGCTTGAAACCACCCGCTCCGACTATGTGACGATGTTCGGTCTCACGACGCCGCAGGGCATCTCGCTTTCGCAGTCCTACCGTTTCGACGAAAAGGATTTTGCATTCCGTCGTGGCGATACCCAGGTCGGTTTCGCAAACGACGACTTCCAGACGTCGGTGACCTACACCCATATCGCCGCTCAGCCGCAATATGGCTTCACCTCGGATCAGGACGAAATCCAAACCCGCGCACAGATCAAGTTCAAGAACTATTGGTCTGTCTTCGGCACGGTCAGCTACGATCTCAATGACAGCGAGATCACCCGCCAAGGCGTTGGCCTGTCCTATGAGGATGAATGCACGATCTTCACCGTCTCCTTCCTGGATAAGAAGGATTCGACGAACCAATCGGGAAGCGACTGGTCTATCGGCGCCCGCATAACATTCCGTACGCTCGGCGACGTCAATCTTGGCAATGTTCAAGACGCTACGTTCTGATCACTCAAATCCAAAAGGGCCGGCTCTGGACCGGCCCTTCTGCTTTGAATGGGATCGCGTTCCCCTCCGCGTCATTGTTTCGCCGCAAGGATTTTGCAATTCGTCGTGCTTGTTGTAGATATTGGCGCGAAATTACCGTATTGCGCCAATGGCGTCTCAATGTGACGCGGTGCGGACAAAGACCTTTGGGAAGGGGTAGTTGATGTTCTCTGGAAAGACACCGATGCGCGCTGCGCTATTCGGCGCCGTAGCGTTGGTTATGGCCGCTTTCGCTATGCCAAGCAGCGATGTTGCTTTCGCAGCAAGTGAGGTGAAGGTTGTCGTCAACAACACGGTGATCACATCAGGCGATATTGCCAAGCGCGTCAACTTCCTGAAACTGCAGCATGCGAAAGGCGATCTCAATAAGCTGGCGCAACAGCAACTCGTCGATGAGACGCTGAAGCGTGCGGAAATCGCCCGCGTGCACATGTCGGTGTCCACGACGGATGTCGACAACGCATTTGCCCGCTTCGCCGCCAGCAACAAAATGTCGCCGCAGCAGCTTGGACAGATTTTGGACAAAATGGGCGTCACCGTCGATCACTTCAAATCCTATATCGCCATTTCCATGAGCTGGCCGCGCGTCGTCAACGCTCGTTTCGGCTCAAGCGGCGGCCGCATGTCGAATGACGACCTCGTGACGCGCATGACGGAAAACAAGACGAAGCCGGTCACGACGGAATATTTCCTGAAACAGATGATCTTCGTCGTCCCGGCTGCGAAGCGCAACGCAATCCTCGGCAAGCGCAAGGCCGAAGCGGAAGCGTCGCGAGCCAAATTCCCCGGTTGCGACCAAGCGAAGGTTTTCGCCGCGACGATGCACGACGTCTCCGTCCAGGATCTCGGCCGCGTGCTTGCTCCCGATCTTCCGGATGCCTGGAAGCCGCTGCTGGAAAAGGCGAAAGGCAACACGACCGATGCGATCGTGACCGACCGCGGTGTCGAATATGTCGCGATCTGCTCGCAGCGCCAAGTGAATGACGACATCGCCGCCGCCGCCGTTTTCCGCGCCGAAGATCTCGGCAAGGCGAATGCCCAAGGCATCAGCGCCAACGACAAGAAGTATATCGATGAACTGCGCTCCAAGGCGCAGATTCTCTATCGCTGATCGTCCGATGCCCTCGCGCCCTTCCCGCCCCCTTGCACTCACACAAGGGGATCCAGCAGGTATCGGACCTGACATCACGCTCGCCGCCTGGCTTCGCCGCGGCGAGCTTGGTTTGCCCCCCTTCCTGTTCCTCGGCGATCCGAACGTTCTTTCGGCACGAGCGCGTCAGTTGAATCTGATCGTGCCGCTTCGGGAGGCCGATACGTCGACTGCCTTTAAGACCTTTGCCGATGCCTTGCCGGTGCTGCCGATCGCTGCCGGCATGGCTGTGGTTGCCGGCGAACCACATATCAACACGGCCAATGCGACGATTGCGGCCATCGAGATGGCGGTTTCGCTCAGCATGGAGGGAAAGACCTCTGCCGTCGTGACCAACCCAATCGCCAAGTCGGTCCTTTATGACGCCGGCTTCGGCTTTCCCGGTCATACCGAGTTCCTTGCCGATCTTGCGACACGCGCGATGGGCAAGCCGGTGATGCCTGTGATGCTGCTCGCCGGGCCGAAACTGCGGGCAATTCCCGTCACCATCCATATACCGCTGAAGGATGTACCACAGGCGCTGACTTCCGATCTCATCATCGAGACCTGCCGGATCACCGACCACGACCTCAAAATGCGTTTCGGCATCGCAAAACCGCGGCTGGCCGTTGCCGGTCTTAATCCGCATGCCGGCGAGAGCGGCGCGATCGGCAAGGAGGATGAGGAAATCATCCGTCCGGCGATCGAGGTGCTGCGCAATGAAGGCATCGATGCCTTTGGTCCCCTGCCCGCCGATACGATGTTCCATGACGATGCGCGCCGTCGCTACGATGTCGCCATCTGCATGTATCACGATCAGGCCTTGATTCCGGCCAAGGCGCTCGGCTTCGACGATTCCGTCAACGTGACGCTCGGCCTCCCCTTTGTCCGCACCTCGCCGGACCACGGCACCGCCTTCGGCATTGCCGGCAAGGGTATTGCCAAGGAGGACAGTCTCGTGGCGGCGCTTAAGCTCGCGAGCGAGATCAGCCGCGCGCCGGGAAGCAATCGCTGATGGCCGCACTCGACGGGCTGCCGCCGCTTCGCGACGTAATCCAGCGCCATGGCCTCGATGCGCGCAAGGCGCTCGGCCAAAACTTTCTACTCGATCTCAACCTGACACAAAAGGTTGCCCGCACAGCCGGATCGCTAGACGGCGTCACCGTCTTCGAAGTCGGCCCGGGGCCAGGTGGGCTGACGCGTGCCATCCTTGCGCTCGGGGCCGCCAAGGTCATCGCGGTGGAGCGCGACGCGCGCTGCCTGCCAGCGCTTGCCGAGATCGCCGATCACTATCCCGGCCGGCTGGACGTCATCGAAGGCGATGCGCTGAAGACGGATTTTGCGGCGCTGGCGCCGGAAGGGCCGGTGAAGATCATTGCAAACCTGCCCTATAATGTCGGCACGCAGTTGCTGGTGAATTGGCTGCTGCCGGGCCAGTGGCCGCCCTTCTGGCAGTCGCTGACGCTGATGTTCCAGAAGGAGGTCGGCCAGCGGATCGTCGCCGACGAGGATGACGATCACTACGGCCGTCTCGGCGTTCTTTGCGGCTGGCGCACGAACGCGCACATGGCCTTCGACGTGCCGCCACAAGCCTTCACGCCGCCGCCGAAGGTGACCTCGACGGTCGTTCATCTGACGCCCAGGGAAAATCCGATCCCCTGCTCCGTCGACAAGCTCGAAAAGGTGACGCAAGCCGCCTTCGGCCAACGGCGAAAGATGCTGCGGCAAAGCCTGAAGCCGCTCGGCGGCGAAGCACTGCTGATGAAAGCCGATATCGACCCTCAGCGACGCGCCGAAACGCTCTCTGTCGAAGAGTTCTGCCGGCTGGCGAACTGCCTTTAATTGCAGTTCAGAGCTTCGGCGTTTCTTCCAACAGGCCACGGACGAAGTCGAACATGCCGTGGCGGCGGTCGCGGCGCAGGCGCTCGGCCTTGACGATCGACTGAACCGCGTCGAAGGCGGCGTTCAGATCGTCGTTGACGATGACATAGTCATATTCGCGCCAATGGGCGATCTCGGCTCTGGAATTGGCAAGCCGCGTGGCGATCACCTCTTCGGAATCCTCGGCGCGGCGGTGCAGGCGCGATTGCAGCTCTGTCATCGTCGGCGGCAGCACGAAGATCGATACGACATCAGCGGGCATCTTCTCTTGCAGTTGCTGCGCGCCCTGCCAGTCGATATCGAAGAGCATATCGCGCCCCTCGGCCATCGCCGTCTCCACCGGCTCGCGCGGCGTGCCGTAGAAATTGCCGTGCACCTCAGCCCATTCGAGCAGGGAGTCGGAATCGCGAAGTCGCTCGAATTCCCGCAACGAGACAAAATGATAGTGCACGCCGGCAATCTCGCTCGGCCGCCGTTGCCGCGTCGTGACGCTGACGGAAAGACCGATCTGCTTGTCGGTCTCCAGCAAGGTGCGCGCGATCGTCGATTTCCCCGCGCCTGACGGTGAGGAAATGGCGAGCATCAACCCCCGGCGGGCAATCGGAATGGATGTGGATGTCGCCGGCTTCATGGCTTACTCCAAATTCTGGACCTGTTCGCGGAACTGGTCGATGACCACTTTCAGTTCGATACCGGCGGCGGTAACTGCCGCGGCGTTCGACTTCGAACAGATAGTATTCGATTCCCGGTTAAATTCCTGTGCAAGGAAATCAAGCTTGCGTCCGATCGGTCCGCCTTTGGCGATAAGGTCGCGAGCCGCCGCGACATGCGCCTTCAGCCGGTCGATCTCCTCGCGCAGATCGGCTCTGGTGGCGATGAGGGCGGCTTCGGCATGCAGCCGGTCACGGTCCAGACCGGAAGTGCCGTCCAGAAGCACGGCAACCTGCGCCGTCAGCCTCGCGGCGATTTCCTGCGGCGAGCGGGACGGATCGCTCTCAACCGTCGCCGTCAGCGTCTCGATGACACCGACATGGCCGAGAAGGATTTGACCGAGCGCCTGCCCTTCCCTGCGACGCATATCGCTGAGATCGCCGAGCGCGGCTTCCAGACCCGCCATGATGTCGGCGTCACGCGCGGCAAGCGCGTCTTCGCTCTCCTCGGCTTCCTTGAACTCGACTATGCCACGGATGGCAAGCAGCGTGTCCAGCCGCAGCGGCGCAGGATCGACAACGCCGGAGAGCTGGCCGCGCAGCGCCAGCACAGTCGCCAGCGCATCCTGATTGACGACCGCCTCGACACGACTTTCATCGACAGACAGGGAAAGACCGACCTGCAGATTGCCACGCGAAAACCGGTCCGTGATGAGCTTGCGTATATCGGTTTCCAGACGCTCCAGCCCGGGCGGCAGGCGCAGGCGGAAATCGAGGCCCTTGCCGTTGACCGATCGCAATTCCCATGCCCAGCGAGAGCGCCCACTCGTTCCCTCACGCCGGGCGAAACCGGTCATGGACTGCAATGCCATGCAAGCCTCCGATAATTCTCGTCCACAATCGCCGGGCGATCAGGGACCAATGCAAAATGAGACTACACCGTGCACCCGATCGAAAGCACAGCGCAGCAGAGATCAGTTCGTCTTCTTTTTCTGCTGTGTGCCGGAAGGCGTCGTACCGGCGGCTGTGGCGCCGCTATCTTCCGGCTGACCGTCGACGGCAATTGCGCTGGGATCCTCGCCCTTTTCCGCAACGAGTTTGCGCCAGCGCTTGACGTTGGCATTGTGATCTTCCAACGTCGCGGCGAAGACGTGACCGCCCGAGCCATCAGCAACGAAATAGAGATCCTGTGTCTTCCAGGGGTTGGCAACGGCATCGAGCGCATCCTTGCCCGGATTGGCGATCGGCGTCGGCGGCAGGCCCTTGATGATGTAGGTATTGTAGGCCGTTTCTTTTTTGAGGTCCGACTGGAAGATCGGGCGATCGGCCGGCTTGCCGTCGCCACCGAAGAGCCCATAGATGACCGTCGGATCCGATTGCAGGCGCATGCCCTTGCCGAGGCGGTTGAGGAAGACGGACGCGACATGAGCGCGCTCATCAGCAAGCCCGGTCTCCTTTTCAACGATCGACGCCAGAGTGACCAGCTCCTGCTTGTTCGTCAGCGGCAGCGACCGATCGCGCTTGTCCCATATCTCGTCGACCAGCTTTTCCTGCGCGGCCTTCATCTGATCGATGATTTCGGTACGCTTGGCGCCGCGCGTGAATTTATAGGTATTGGGCTCCAGGCTGCCCTCCGGCGGCAAGGCCGACGGCAGATCGCCTTCCAGCACCGGGTCGGCCTGCAGCTTGTTGAAAATCTGCCGCACGGTCAGACCTTCCGGCAAGGTGACCGAATAGAGGATCGATTTGCCTGATTTCAGCAGCTCCATGATGTCCTTCATGGAGGCGCCCGCTTTGATCTCATATTCGCCGGATCGCAACGTCTCGCCATTGTGCAGATAGGTTGCCGTCAGATAGCGGAAGATGCGGGCATCGGAGATTATGTTGCTGGCTTCGAGCCGGCTCGAAATCTCGGCAAGACCCCAGCCATTACGCACGATGAAATTGGTGTTGGTCGCCAGCGGCCCGGGGCTCTGATAGGCGGAGATGGCGTAATAGGTTCCGACGATCGCAAGAACGATCACGAAGACGACCAGCGTCATCAGAAAGTTCAGGAAGATCACCATCTGGCTGCGGGCTTTGCGGGAGCGCTTCGGCGGATCCGGAACACGCTCCGGACGCAGGGCTTCATTGGCCGATTTCGGGATGATCGGCCCCTTCTGCCCGTTCGGAGTTCCGTTGTTCTGGTTCGTATCGCTCACCGGCAGTCCCTTCATTTGTCATTGCCTGCTCTTTGACCAAGCAATGCGGCAAAAAACAGGTTCAGAAGATAAAGCGGAGCCTTGTAATGATCCGCTTTCGACCGATCGGACATTGCTGTGGCGCATCCATGGGATACGCAATGCGCACAGCAACATTCAAGGATGGCGCATAGTCTTTCCGGAAAGCACTCCCGCTTTCCGGAACTACGCGCTGTTATTATGCCTCATAGCGACGCAGGACAAGTGATGCGTTCGTACCGCCGAATCCGAAGGAGTTCGACAGTGCGACATTGATGTCCCGCTTGCGGGCCTTGTGCGGAACGAGATCGATGGCCGTCTCCCGCTCCGGATTATCGAGGTTCAGCGTCGGCGGCGCGATGTTGTCGCGAATGGCGAGCGTTGCGAAGATCGCCTCGATCGCTCCGGCGGCTCCCAGGAGATGGCCGGTCGCGGACTTGGTCGACGACATCGAAATCTTGGAGGCGGCATTGCCGACCAGCCGCTCGACAGCACTGAGCTCGATCGTGTCGGCCATGGTCGAGGTGCCATGTGCGTTGATGTAGTCCACATCGGCCGGTGTCAGGCCGGCCCGCTTCAGGGCCGACGTCATGCAGCGGAAAGCGCCTTCGCCATCTTCGGAGGGCGCGGTGATGTGGTAAGCGTCGCCGGAAAGGCCATAGCCGACCACTTCGGCATAGATCTTGGCGCCGCGCGCCTTGGCGTGCTCCAGCTCCTCCAATACGACGATGCCGGCGCCTTCGCCCATGACGAAGCCGTCGCGGTCGCGATCATAAGGGCGCGATGCCTTCTGCGGATCCTCGTTGTGCTGCGTCGACAGCGCCTTGCAGGCTGCAAAGCCGGCGAGCGCAATACGGCAGACCGGAGCCTCGGCGCCGCCGGCGACCATGACATCAGCGTCGCCGAGCATGATCAAACGGGCAGCATCGCCGATCGCATGTGCGCCGGTGGAGCAGGCGGTAACGACGGCATGATTAGGGCCGCGCAGCTTGTGGCGGATCGAGACCTGGCCGGAAACGAGATTGATGAGACGTCCGGGAATGAAGAAAGGCGAGATGCGGCGCGGGCCCTTGTCGCGCAGCGTATAGCCTGCCTCGACAATACCCTCGAGGCCGCCGATGCCGGAGCCGATCATGACGCCGGTTGCGATCTGGTCTTCATCGGAGGCCGGATGCCAGCCGGCATCGTTCAGCGCCATATCGGCTGCTGCCATGCCGTAGATGATGAAAGGGTCGACTTTGCGCTGTTCCTTCGGCTCCATCCAGTCGTCGGCATTGAACGTGCCGTCGCTGCCATCACCGACCGGAACGCGGCACGCGATTTTCGCGGCGAGATCCTCGACCTCGAATTCCGTCACAAGACGCGCGCCGTTGTGTCCGGCTATCAAACGCGACCAGGACACCTCAGTGCCACAGCCCAAAGGTGATACCATGCCGGTACCCGTGATAACGACACGTCTCATCGCCCGCAGACCCCCGTCTTTTTATAATGCCATGCGTATGAATATGGTCCGCCCGACCTGGCCGGACGAAATAGGGCGGACTCAGAGAGCCCGCCCGTCACAAAGCGCAAAGGATTAGGCCTGAGCCTTTTCAATGAACTTTACCGCATCGCCGACCGTCAGGATCGAGTCAGCAGCGTCGTCGGGAATTTCAACGCCGAATTCTTCTTCGAAGGCCATGACCAGTTCGACGGTGTCGAGCGAGTCCGCGCCCAGATCGTCGATGAAGCTTGCGCTTTCAACAACCTTGTCGGCGTCGACGCCAAGATGATCAATAACAATTTTCTTTACGCGTTCTGCGATATCGCTCATGTCGGTTTCCTCGACCTTATTTATGTCCTGATCAGAATGCCGTGTGACATCCCTACCCTGTTCAAGCCTGCAACGCCTGCATGGCGCCGCTGGCAAACCCGTTCAACCCGGCTTTCAGATCCGGTCCGCCCGCCATACACGCGGCCCGGTCCGTCTGCATTTTCGGGACGACTGATCACAGTCATGGCCCGCTTAACACGGTTTAAGTCTGTCGCAAAGCCAGAAAATCGCCGCTTCCAGGTTGCTCAACATGCTATTGGAGGGGAAAGTTCCCCCCAATAGACTTTTCCTTTTTCAGATCATTGCCATGCCGCCATTGACGTGGATCGTCTGGCCGGTGACATAGCTTGCTTCTGAGGACGCGAGATAGGCGACGGCGGATGCGACTTCGGCACCGTTGCCCATGCGCTTCATGGGAATAGCGCCCATGATCGCCTCTTTCTGCTTGTCGTTCAGCTTGCCGGTCATGGCGCTCTCGATGAAGCCGGGAGCGACGCAGTTGACCGTGACGTTGCGGGTCGCGATCTCCTGCGCCAACGACTTGGTGAAGCCGATCATGCCGGCCTTGGAGGCGCAGTAGTTCGCCTGGCCGGGATTGCCCGTGACGCCGACGACCGAGGTGATGTTGATGATGCGGCCATAGCGGCGGCGCATCATCGGATGGGTCAGCTCCCGCGTCAGGCGGAAAACAGCCGTCAAATTGACTTCCAGAACCGCATCCCAGTCCTCGTCGCTCATGCGCACGAAGAGACCATCCTTGGTGATGCCGGCATTGTTGACCAGGATGTCGACGCCGCCGAGCTCTTCTTCGGCCTTGGTACCGAGCGCCTTGACCTCATCGCGATCGGAAAGGTTGGCCGGAAAGATCTTGACGCGGTCGCCAAGTTCGGAGGCCAGAGCCTCGAGCTTCTCGACGCGCGTGCCGTGCAGGCCGACGATGGCGCCCTGCTTATGCAGCAGCCTTGCGATCTCTTCGCCGATACCACCGGAAGAGCCGGTTACCAGGGCCTTGCGGCCGGTCAAATCGAGCATGTCGTGTCCCTCGTTCCTTAATTTATGTATCAGCCAAGCAGGCCGGCGAGAGCGGTGTCGATATCGGTCGTCGTATTGACGGCGATGCCGTTCACCGATTTGTCGATGCGTCGGGCAAGGCCTGTCAGAACCTTGCCAGCGCCGATTTCATGCAATGTTGTCACATTGTTGGCGGCAAACCATTCCACCGTCTCGCGCCAACGGACCTGGCCCGTAACCTGCGCAACCAGCAGATCCGCGATCTCACCGGCGTCCTTCACCGGTGCCGCGCGAACGTTGGCGACGACAGGCACGACAGGATCGGATTTTACGACCTCTGCCAGAGCCGCGCGCATCGCCTCGGCGGCGGGCGCCATCAGCGACGAATGGAAGGGGGCGGATACAGGCAGCAGAATTGCGCGCTTGGCACCCTTGGCGGTCGCAAGCTCGGCAGCCTTTTCGACCGGGGCCTTCTCACCGGAAATAACGATCTGACCGCCGCCATTGTCGTTGGCGATCTGACATGCGCCGATCGCCGAAGCCTCAGTGCAAACCGCAACGACGTCGGCATGGTCCAGACCGATGATCGCCGCCATGGCACCGACGCCCACCGGAACCGCCGCCTGCATGGCATTGCCGCGAATGCGCAGCAGCCGCGCCGTATCGGCGAGCGAGAAGGTGCCGGCGGCACAAAGCGCCGAATATTCACCGAGCGAATGACCGGCGACATAGGCAACCTTGCTCTTCAGATCGAGGCCGCGCGCTTGGAGAACGCGCATGACGGCGATCGACACGGCCATCAGCGCCGGTTGCGCATTCGCCGTCAGCGTCAGCCTGTCGTCCGGGCCGTTGAAGATGATGTCGGAAAGCTTTTCACCGAGCGCTTCGTCGACTTCCTCGAAGACGGCACGCGCTTCGGCGAAATTGTCGGCGAGATCTTTGCCCATGCCGACGGTCTGGCTACCCTGGCCGGGAAATGTGAAAGCAACAGTCATTATATCAAGCTTCCTTCGGGGGTCGTTTCGCTTCCCAATGACATTGTTTGCGGTGGAGTCAATAGCGCAGCCCCTGCAGTCCCTGCCTTTTGCGTGTGCGAGACGTCTCGATTTTCTTCTTGCGCTTGCTCATTTCCGACCTAGATTTGCACGATCCTTCTCCCATGACCTTTCCCGCGAGCATCAAGGTTTTCCCATGAAGTATAAGAATTTAGGCCGCACCGATATTTCCGTTTCGCAGATTTGCCTGGGCACGATGACCTGGGGCACACAGAACAGCGAAGCCGAAGCGCACGAACAGATGGATTATGCGCTTCACAAGGGAGTCAATTTCTTCGACACGGCTGAAATGTATCCGACGACGCCGGTCGGCCCGGAGACTCAGGGCCGCACCGAGGAATATATCGGCACCTGGTTCGAAAAGACCGGCAAGCGCGGGGATGTCGTGCTTGCAACCAAGGTCTCCGGCCCCGGCCGCGACTATCTGCGCGGCGGCCAGGGCGCCGATGCCGCCAATATCCGCGCGGCGATCGACGGCAGCCTGAAGCGGCTGAAAACCGATTATATCGATCTCTATCAGGTGCATTGGCCAAACCGCGGCCATTTCCATTTCCGTCAGAACTGGCACTACAACCCCTTCACCCAGGATCGCGAGAAAGCGGTCGCCAACATCGCAGAAATCCTGGAGACGATGGGCGAGCTGGCGAAGGCCGGCAAGATCCGCGCCATCGGCCTCTCCAACGAGACCACCTGGGGCATTCAGAAATATCTTACGATTGCCGAACAAAAGGGCCTGCCGCGCGTCGTCTCGACACAGAACGAATACAATCTGCTCTATCGTCATTTCGACCTCGATCTCGCCGAGCTGTCGCACCACGAAGATGTCGGGCTGCTTGCCTATTCGTCGCTCGCCGGCGGCATCCTCACCGGCAAATATGTCGGCGGCGCACGCCCGGCTGGCTCGCGCGGCTCGATCAATACCGACATCGGGGGCCGTCTGCAGCCGCTGCAGGAACCGCCGGTCAAAGCCTATCTGGAGATCGCTGCGAAGTATCATGTCGACCCTGCCAAGCTGGCGCTCGCCTACTGCCTGACCAAGCCCTTCATGACCTCCGTCATCATCGGCGCGACATCGATGGCACAGCTCGAAACCGACATCGCTTCGGCCTACGTCACGCTGCCGGAAGAGGCGATTGCCGAGATCGAAAAGGTACACCGGCTGTATCCGATGCCGATGTAACGTCCCGGGAAGGCGCCTTGCCTCTATGGCAAGGCGCGACGACCGGCGGGATATATTTCCGCCCGCTCCTGCGCCGATGGTCAATCCGTCCCTTGCCGATCCTTGTTGAGGGCGAGCCTGCTTCCACATGCTGTTTTATGAGGACATTCCGCGATAGGATGCGCCTGCTCAATCTCCGCCTCCGGTGAGGCAGGCCATGCAACCAAAGGAGAGACCGATGCAAGAGCCCCTCGTCGTCCGCCAGGAAAGGCGCATCCCGGCACCGCCCGCAGCCGTGTTCGCCCTGCTGACCGATCCGGAGAAGATTTTGCGCTGGATGGGTACGGAGGCACAGATCGAACCTCAGCCCGAAGGGCTCTATCTCGTCAACGTCACTGGCGCTCGCTTCGCCCGCGGTTCGTTCCGCGAGGTAGTACCGGTGCACCGCCTGGCCTATAGCTTCGGCTGGGATGGCAGCGAGGTGGTTCCGCCGGGATCGAGCCTCGTCGAGATCGACCTCATAGAGCAACCGGACGGAACGCTGCTGCGCCTAACCCACACCGGCCTGCCCAATGCCGAGCAATGCGCCGGACATGCCGAAGGCTGGGCTCACTATCTCGGCCGGCTGACCGAAGCCGCCGCCGGGCGCGATCCGGGTCCGGACCCGATGGCTGGCAGAAAGTGACCGCTTTCCGGTACCGAATTCGTCGGTCCTGAGCCGGTTGCGGTTCCCGGCGGACACGACCTGCAGGCGCTGCGACAGCGGCAGTGACGTGGTCTTGCATTCACACGCAAGAGCACTTCGCGACGGCGGATGACACCCTGCGGCTGCCGTGGCATGATCGACACATGGATCTGCCCGCCCCTCTTGTCTGGCTTGTTGACGAGGCTGGAGCCTCGCCCGGCCCCGAACGGTTTCTGGCTGAGCTCGGCCGCCGGTTGCTGGCCGACGGCATTCCGCTTGCCGGCGGAGCCCTGTCGCTTGCGGTGCCGCATCCGATCATCGCCCGGCGCATCTGGTTATGGCGGGCGGAAACCACCGGGACGGTGATCGAGGCGCTGGGTTTTGCCGGCGGTCCGCCAAGCCAAGCCGGACACGACTGGCTGGCTGGGCTTGGCCCCGTCCATGAAGATGCGGTCGGTTCGCCTGGGGACAGTCCGGTTCTGGGCTGGGCCGGACTCCGGCCATTCGATCCTGCCGAGGCTGACCGTCTGCGCCAAACCGCGCGCTTCGCCGCAGCGCCCTTGGCCGCCCTTTCCGCGCAAGCGGCGCTGGCAGCGCTGCTCGAGGCCTATCTCGGCCGGCGCAGTGCCGCCCGCGTACAAGCCGGGGCGCTGCACCGCGGCACCGGGGAAACCATCCGCGCTGCCCTGCTCTGCGCCGATTTGCGTGATTTCACTGCCCTGTCCGAGGCGACGGAGCCGGCCGCGATGATCACCGCCCTTGATGCCTGGTTCGACCGCGTTGCCGGGGCGGTGCACGCCTTCGGCGGCGAAGTGCTGAAGTTTATCGGCGACGGGGTGCTGGCGATTTTCCCGGCCACCGGCGCGTCAGGCGAGGCATGCGAGGCGGCGCTGCGCGCGGTCGCCGCCGCGCGCGCCGGCATGGCCCATCTTGATGAGGTGCGGCAGGCACAGGGGCTACCCCCGCTGCCTTTTGGTGCGGCATTGCATTTCGGCGAGATGCTGTGGGGCAATATCGGCGCGGCCGACCGGCTTGACTTTACCGCCATAGGCCCCGCGGTCAATCTGGTCAGCCGTCTCGAAGGGCTATGCAAGCCGCTCGGCCGCAGCGTGCTCATATCGGGCGCGGTGGCGGCGCAGACGACAACCACTTTGATCCCTCTGGGCAAGCACCCACTGCGCGGCATCGCCGATCCCTGCGCGGTCTTCACCTTGCCGGAGGATTGAGCTTTATGGGCTGGGTGCGGACCGCCCTACTTACGCGCTGCAATTTTAACATTAGCAAGATTCAAAAATAAACGCTTACCTTGTAAAAAAACAAAAGCTGTGAAATTCATAGTCCTCAGCGGACAAGAGGACGTGCGATGAAAATACATCAAATAAGCTGTGCTGCATGGCTATTTGTTTTGAGCGCGACTCTTTTCGTGAATGATGCCGCTGCCCATCTCACTTATACCGAACTGACGACAGACGAAGGAGTACGTTTTGTAATCGTAAACGGCTCATTCGATGCCGATGACGATTTGAGCAAATTTCGCAGGGCGGTCGTTTCTTACCATGCGGACGCCGTCAACTTCGACAGCCCTGGCGGAAACGTTGAAAAAGCGATCGAGCTCGGCAGGCTAATCCGATCGCTGGGTTTGAACACAGTCACCGTACGCACAAAAGAATGTGCATCAGCCTGCTCACTGGCCTTCCTTGGAGGCGTCATCCGCGTTGCGGAGGCCGGCTCTATCGGTGTCCATAAGGCCTCATTTAGCGACACGAAGGGGATGCGTGTGGAAGAGGCGGTCGCGGCGGTGCAAGCGATTACTGCCGACGTCATTTCCTACATGACAGATATGGGCGCCGATCCCGGGCTACTGAAACTTTCCCTGCAGTATGACTCCGATGACATTCGCTATCTGTCGGCAAGCGAGATGAAGCGATATAGAGTAACGACGCCGGATGAAGAGGAGCCGCAGTCGGAATCACAGGCTCCAAGCAACATATCTGCCTCACTTCAAATTCCGATCGCGCAAAATGGCATTGTTCAGCATCCTATGGGCACAGCGCCATTGAAGGAAAGTGATAAGGCAGACTCGAAAACGGTTGCCAAATTTGCGAACGGAAGCGCGCTGAACATCGAAGGCAGCGACGGCGACTGGTACCGGGTGTCAATCGCCGGCCAGACTGGATACATGCACCATACCTGGGTATGGGTTCGGGAATTCGAGGAAAATCAGTTCGGTAAGCGCTATATTCAGATCAAAAGCGTCGACAATTTAGAGGCCGCACGTTCGGTCGTCTTGAATTCCAAAATTCCTTTAGCTGCCCATTTAACGACAAACGGCTGGTTTGCGATCACGGTCAAGGCTACAGGAGGCAACGACTTTGAACGTTCCCTGCTCCGGTCATTGCTGGCAAGCCATGCAATCCCAAAAGACGCTGTCATCACGTTGGGCAACACTTATGTCCGGGAAGTTTGTTGCAGCCCCGCAGTGTCAAATAAGTAAGCCGCATTTGCAGTTGAGTCTCATGCCGACTTGTTCTCTTCGGTCATTTTGCGGCAAGCACGTCTTCGATCGACCGCAGCCGATTTAGATGTGGCCCTTGCCTTTCGCGCAAAAATCCGTATAAGCCGCCCTGTTCGCAACCCGGTCTTCTGGCTGGTGGCTGAACGGAGGGCCGGTTTTCTTCATTGAAAATCGTTCGGAACGGAAGCGTTCCAGCCTCCCGTGTCTCCGCTCTCGACCGTCTCGGAAACGCTTTTCTTGCTTGGGGTCACCCTCTCAGGAGCAGTCGTTGAGGCTTAGCCGCCGAATATCGGGTTCAGACCAACGCAAGAAAGGCAAAGCTATCCATGGCTCTTTACGAACATGTATTCCTTGCCCGACAGGATATTTCCGCGCAGCAGGTCGACGCCCTCGTAGAACAGTACAAGGGTGTTATCGAAGCTCACGGCGGTAAAGTCGGGCGTATCGAAAACTGGGGCCTCAAGTCCCTCACCTATCGCATCAAGAAGAACCGCAAGGCTCACTACGCCCTGATGGACATCGATGCACCGGCCGCTGCGATCCAGGAAATGGAACGCCAGATGCGCATCAGCGAAGACGTCCTGCGTTACATGACGATCGCTGTCGAGAAACACGAAGAAGGCCCGTCTGCCATGATGCAGAAGCGCGACCGCGACGACCGTCCGCGCCGCGATGGCGACCGTCCGGAGCGCAGCTTCGGCGATCGTGGTCCGCGCCCGGATCGTGGTGACCGCGAAGACCGTCCGCGCCGTCCGCGCGAAGACCGCGTATAAGGAGATTTGAGAATGTCTGAAGTTTCCTCCGCACCGGTCCGCCGTCCGTTCCATCGCCGCCGCAAGACCTGCCCGTTCTCGGGCGCCAATGCGCCGCGTATCGATTACAAGGACGTCCGTCTCCTGCAGCGCTACATTTCCGAGCGCGGCAAGATCGTACCGTCCCGCATCACGGCCGTTTCCCAGAAGAAGCAGCGCGAACTCGCTCAGGCGATCAAGCGCGCCCGTTTCCTCGGCCTGCTGCCCTACGTCGTCGCCTAATAGCGACCGACGCAGAATGAATAAGGGGAAGGCAGCGATGCCTTCCCTTCTCCCTTTCGCGATGGGCGCGGATCGGAACCTTGAAACCCCATGTTGGGGATAAGCTTTCAGGCCCGTGTGGCGAAGGCATCCTCTAACTGCTCGATACGAAGCAGGACAGCGACGTGAAAAAGTTGAACGCAAAAGAGCTTGGTATCGGCGCGCTCGCCGGTCTGACCGCCGCCCTACTCGTGTATGGCGCGCTACGTCAGCCATTTCTCGCTATCGTGTTCATCAGTGCTTCAGCTCTTCCTATTTTGATCGTGGGTCTCGGCTGGGGAAATATCGCTGTCGCAACCGCAGTTGTTGCTGCCGGTATTTTCGGCATCGTTATCGGTCCGCTGCCATTTGCACTGACCGCAATCGTTCTCGCCGCCGTCCCAGCTTGGCTCAGCCATCTTGCAAGTCTGGCGCGCCCAGCATCTGAGCTTGGTGGCCCGGATCATCTAATGGCGTGGTATCCGCTCTCGGACATCATGCTGCATCTCTGTGCAGTTGCCTCCATCGCAATCGTCGCCGCTGGCGTTCTCATGGGCTACGGTCCAGATCTTATTGGCAAGACGATCGCTTTCAATCTGGAACTTCTGAATGATCAGCAGCAACAGGCGTTAGATGCTGCATCGATCGAAAAGTTGAAGACTATCCTGCTTTACGCAGTCCCTTTCGCATGGGGCATGTGCTGGGTCTCTGCTGTATTTGCAGCCTATTATTTTGCAACGCGTATTGTTGTCGCCTCTGGCCGCAGCCAGCGTCCGCGCGAGGACATTCCCTCGGCGTTGCGCATGAACCGCAATGCAATCTTCGTCTTTCTCGCGGCGATTGTTGCGATCTTCTTCGGTGGCGTCCTCGGCCTCGTCGCCGCCGCCGTACTCGGCGCCTTCGGCGCTGGCTTCATCGTTTCCGGCTTTGCTTCGCTGCACTACCGGACGCGGGGCAAGGACTGGCGCCTGCCGGTTCTGATCCTCTGCTACCTGGTATGCTTCTTTGTGACGCTGCCGCTCTTCATCGTTCTCGTTCTCGGTCTTTACGATACCCGCAAGGCGATATCGCTCACCCCGAACAAGAATGCCGACACACCCAAACAAGACACGAAAATCTGACATCAGAAAGGAACAACAAAATGGAAGTCATTCTCCTCGAACGCATCTCCAAGCTCGGCCAGATGGGCGAAGTGGTCAAGGTTCGCGACGGCTTTGCCCGTAACTACCTGCTGCCGCTCGGCAAGGCCCTGCGCGCCAATGCCGCCAACAAGGCCCGCTTCGAAGCTGAGCGCGCAACGCTCGAAGCCCGTAACCTCGAGCGCCGCAGCGAAGCTCAGAAGGTTGCCGACGTTCTCGGCGGCAAGTCCTTCATCGTCGTTCGCTCGGCTGGCGAAACCGGCCAGCTCTACGGTTCTGTCGCCGCTCGCGATGTCGTTGAAATCCTTGCTGCAGAAGGCTTCAACATCGGCCGCAACCAGGTTCACCTGAACACGCCGATCAAGGCTATCGGCCTGCACAAGGTTGTGATCGCGCTCCACGCGGAAGTCGAAATCACTGTCGAGCTCAACGTTGCCCGTTCCGCTGAAGAAGCAGAGCGTCAGGCCAAGGGCGAAACGCTCACCTCCGCTGATGCCATCTATGGCGTTGACGAAGATGCCCTGCGTCCGGAAGACTTCTTCGATCCGGAAGCTGATGGCAACGCCGAAGACGAAGCTTGATCGAAGTCTTCGCATCGGCTGCGAACATGAAAAAGCCTGGGTCTCGCGACCCAGGCTTTTTCTTTGATTGCAATGGCTTACCGACGCTTGCCGTCTGCGTTTCAATTCTGTGCCGTATCCTGCACCGGCGCTGAATTCTTGTCGACGGAGACGACCACGGACATGCCCGGCGCCAGATCTTCCGCCTGTGGCTGATTTTCGTCGATCTTGACGCGTACGCCGACGCGCTGTGCCACTTTGGTGAAATTGCCCGTGGCATTGTCGGGTCTGATAACGGCGAACTCCGACCCCGCTGCCGGCGAGAAGCGCTGGATATGGCCCTTGAGTTCGCGATGACCCAGTGCATCGACCGAGATCGTTACAGGTTGGCCGACCTTCATGCCGTCGAGCTGGGTTTCCTTGAAATTGGCAATGACCCAGACGTCTTTCGGAACCAGGCCCATGAGCTGCGTGCCCGGCGTCACATATTGGCCGAGGCGTACACCCACTTCGCCGATGCGGCCGTCGCGTGGCGCGACGATCGTCGCATTTTCCAGATCGATCTCTGCGAGTTGTACGGCCGCTTCCGCGCCACTGACGCCAGCCTCCAGCGAGGCGCGGTTGACGATGATCGTCGTCAGATTCTGTTGCGACACGTCCAGGGCCGCTTTCGCCTGGTTCACCGCAGCCTTTGCCTGTTCCAGCGTCGCCTGCGCCTGCTCCGAATCGCTGGCCGTCGACACGCCCTTGGCCACCAGCGTTGCCACGCGATCCCAGGCAAGCTGGGCGCGCTTCAACGCAGCATTGGCACTATCGATCTGCGCCTGGCTGGAGGCAATGCCGGCGCGGGCAGCCTGTTCCTGCTGTTGCGAATTGGCAAGCGCCGCCTTCTGGCCGTCGAGCGTCGCGCGCGCCTGCGCCACCTTCTGCCGATAGATGCGATCGTCGATCCTGGCCAACACGTCGTCCTGTTTGACCAGCTTGTAGTCCTTGAGCGGGACGTCCGTGATATAGCCGCTGACCTGCGGGCTGATCGTCGTGACATAGCCTTTGACATAGGCGTCGTCGGTTGTCTCGACGGAACTTTGGAAAGGCGGCAGGTGCCAGGCATAGAGCACCAGCATGACGCCGCCGACACCGGCGAGGACGGCGATAACTTCGATGGGGGAGCGAACAAGCCTCGACATGGAGCTATTTCATATCCTCACGGGTTGGAAACCATGGTCTGCGGCCGATCGTCGAAAAGCCGCGCTTTGATGAAACGGTAGAATACATGCAGCGAAAGCCCGGCAAGCGACACGACCGCGATAACACCGGCTACCAAGAAGGCATCGCCGTAAGCGAGCGTATTGGCCTCGCGACTGACCTGCCCGCCAAGTAGCGCCAATCCCTCGCCCTTCAGGAGAGCGCTGTCGCCGATGACCTTGCCGTAAGACGCAGAAAGCTGGCTGACACGCTGGGCGACATCGGGGTGAGTCAGCAACACATGTTCGGTCAGCATGGCGGAATGGAATTTTTCGCGGATGGTGATCAGCGTGCCGTAGAAGGCAGAGCCGATCAGGCCGCCGATGCTTTGCGTGAAGGTGAAGACCACGAAGAAGGTCACCAAATATGGTGCGCCTCTCGAAAAGGCTGCCTTGAAGCCCGCAGACATGGATGGCGGCAGAAAAAGGGCGGCGCCGGCGGCCACCAGCGCCTGGCTGAGATACATCTGTTCTGGCCGGGTCAGCGTCGTCACCTGGGCATCCATGAAGGAGCCCGCCCCCAACATGACAAGCGCTATGAACTGGATCTGCCAGCTCAGGCCGTAGCTCATGAGCACCGTGCAGACGAGACCGCCGATGATAGAGAAAGCAAGGATGATCCAGTAGAGCATCGCGAGCTGATCGTAGAGCAGGCCGACGGCATTCTGATAAAAGGTCATTATAACCGAGGTCTGCTCGGCGGCGATCATGCGGAAGACCAGGAGAATGCCGGTCAGGTGCAATATCTCGGGGCTCAGCAGCCAGCGGACATCGATGAGCGGCGTCGGCCGGCGCAGTTCGATGACGGCTGCAAGCGTCAAAGCGGCGATGCTGATGGCCAGCAACACGCCGAGCCACGGCACTTCCAGCCACCAATAAAGTCGTCCGACGGAAAGGACGATCGCAAGACAGCCGAAACCTATGGCGACCAGCAGATAGCTGATGATGTCCCCGAAGACGATCACCTTTACCCGCGGCGGCGGTGTCAGCGGCAGCAGGTAGATGATCGGCATCACCAGCAGCGCCAGCGCCATTTCCAAAGTATAGAGCCCGCGCCATTCGCCGTAATCGAGAAGCGACGGTGAGACGAGACGGGTGATGGGCGCAGCCAGAAGCGTGTTCATCATCGCCAGGCTGACGCCGATCGTCAGCTTCTTGGCCGGTTCGAAGGCTTCCAGCATGTAGAGAAAACCAAGCGTCGACAGCGGTGCCCCGGCAATGCCGCTCAAAAAGCGGACGACGATGGCCGAATGCAGGTCGGAGACGAAGAGATTGAGCAGCGAGGCGACGACGAAGCCGAGGATGCTGACCTCGGCAAAATTACGCACGCCGTATTGCATGCGGATTTTCACCAGAGCAATGGCGAGACTGACATTCGGCGCCATATAGGCCGCCGACAACCACGCTGCTTCGGTGGTGGTGGCGGCGATGGTCCCTTGGATCTGCGTGAGATTGGCGAAGGCGAGATTGAGACCGAGGCCCTGTGTCAGGAAAAACATGACGGAAGCGCCGATATAAAGCGGTACCTTCCAGCGCGGCACGGGCGGCGGGGCAGCAGGCGAGGCGGCATTGGTTTCCGCAGTCGTCGGGGCCGGCTCGCCGCTCATACGCTACCTCATGACTTGCCCACATTCTGCAGATTGGCGGTCATGGCGCGGATGACCTTGAGGGCCATGCCGACATCCTCGTCCGAAATCCCCTGCAGGATATCCGCACGCACGCCGGTGGCAAGGGCCTCAACTTCGGCCGCCACCACTTTTCCGGATTCGGTCATGAAAATCTGCTTGGCGCGCCGGTCTGATTGCACCGCGCGGCGCTCGATGAAATTCTGCGCCTCCATGGCGTCGAGGATACGCACCAGGGTTGGCGTCTCAAGCTCCAGCTCGTCGGCGAGCTCGCGCTGATTGATACCGTCGCGCTTGGAAAGCTTATGGAAAACCCGGGCTCTGGCCAATGTCATGCCGTGCTCGCGCACCAGGCCGTCGAACGCCGCCCTCAGCTTGCGATTGAAAGCGGAAAGCTCGTCGAACAGTTCTCGGCGTGATGGCGCACCTGACATTATTGCTGCTTTATACTATTAGTATCCTACCCTATTTCAACGAAATAGCGGGGTTCTCACATCTTTTCAAGCGCGATTGCCGCCTTGCCGGATGTCAGCCGGGACAGATCGGGCTAGAATCATCAATAGAGGTTTTTGTATGTGATTCGCGTGTCAGACATAGCGTTGCAAACTGGCGACAAAGGCTTTTTTTCCTTCGGAGCGTTTGTCCCTGTGGACGAGTGGAACAACGTGAATAGCTCGGTCGAACCAGCGCCTTGCGGCACGCCACGACCCTTCTGCAATTGACCGTGACACGGGATCGTCGCAAACCAACCGGCACTCAAGAATACGAAGAGACGGAAAATGAACGAAGCTGCGCGAAAGATCGCCGCCATTGCTCCCGCCGAACCGCACTACCGCGAAGCGCCCAACAATATCGAGGCCGAACAGGCTCTGCTTGGCGCCATCCTCGTCAACAATGACGCCTATTACCGTGTCTCCGACTTTCTAAAGCCCATCCATCTCTACGAGCCGCTGCACCGGAAAATCTTCGAAGTGGCAGGCGACATCATCCGCATGGGCAAGACGGCCAATCCGGTGACGATCAAGACTTTTCTGCCGGCCGAAGAGAAGGTCGGCGACATGACGGTGGCGCAATATCTCGCCCGTCTCGCAACCGAAGCCGTTTCGATCATCAATGCCGAGGACTACGGCCGCGCCATCTACGATCTGGCGCTGCGCCGCGCGCTGATCACTATCGGCGAGGATATGGTCAACATCGCCTATGATGCGCCGCTCGACATGCCGCCGCAGACGCAGATCGAAGATACCGAGCGCCGGCTGTTCGAACTTGCGGAAAACGGCCGCTACGACGGCGGCTTCCAGGCCTTCAACGATGCCGTGGCGCTGGCGATCGACATGGCGGCTGTCGCCAAGGAACGCGACGGCGGTCTATCCGGCATTTCCACCGGCATTCACTCGCTCGACAGCAAAATGGGCGGCCTGCAGCGTTCGGACTTGATCATCCTCGCCGGTCGTCCCGGCATGGGCAAGACGTCGCTTGCCACCAATATCGCCTATAATATCGCCGCCGCCTATGAAGGCGAGGTACAGCCGGATGGCTCCACGAAGGCAAAGAACGGCGGCGTCGTCGGCTTTTATTCGCTGGAAATGTCGTCCGAACAGCTCGCCACCCGTATCATTTCCGAGCAGACGGAAGTCTCCTCATCGAAGATCCGCCGCGGCGACATCAACGATGCAGATTTCGAAAAGCTCGTCGCCTGCTCGATGATGATGCAGAAGGTGCCGCTCTATATCGACCAGACCGGTGGTATCTCCATTGCTCAGCTTTCCGCGCGTGCGCGACGCCTGAAGCGCCAGCGCGGACTCGACGTTCTGGTGGTGGATTACGTTCAGCTCATGACCGGCTCCGGCAAATCGAACGAAAACCGCGTCCAGGAAATCACCCAAATCACCACCGGCCTGAAGGCGCTCGGCAAGGAGCTGAATGTTCCGATCATCGCGCTCTCCCAGCTCTCGCGTGCCGTCGAAAGCCGTGACGACAAGCGTCCGCAGCTCTCGGACCTGCGCGAATCCGGTTCGATCGAGCAGGACGCCGACGTGGTGCTTTTCGTGTTCCGCGAGGAATATTACGTCAAGAACTCCGAACCGCGCGATCCGGCCGATCCGAAATATGCGGAATGGGAAGCCCTGTTCGACAAGGTGAAAGGCACGGCCGACGTCATCATCGCCAAGCAGCGTCACGGACCGACCGGCACCGTGAAGCTCGCCTTCCAGTCGGAGTTCACGCGTTTTGCCGATCTCGCCGACTCGTCCTTCCTGCAATATGAGGAACATTGACGCGAAGCTTACCGCGTATCAATGTCCCCTGGAGCGCTTCCGTATTGTTGTTTTCTGCATTCCGGGCGGAGAATCGCTACACGCTCTACTCGGAAACGCTTCAGAGGCCCGCAGCCCGCAGCAAAGCCACCGTCGCAACGCCGACAACAACGCTTGCCAGCATCGGCAAGCGGCGGGAGGCGATTGCGGTGGCCGCACAGGCCAGCGTCTCAGCCCAGCCGGTAGCAAAGGCTGTCGGGGCAATCACGGCCATCAGAACGGCCGGTGGAATGGCTTCGATTGCGGTTCGCCGGCGCTCGTCAATCTCCACATAGCGAATCAAGACAAGACCGCCGACGCGGGTGAAGATCGTTGCGGCAGCCATGGCGAGGATGGCGAGCAGAGTGTTGAGATCGAGCGTCATGCCGCCTGCTCCCACGCTCGGCCCTTCCAGAAAGCCATTACCAACCCCGCCAATGCGCCGGCTGCAATATGCCAGACACCGGGCACGAACTGATGGACCGCAACGGCTGCAATTCCGCTTGCGGCAAGGACCGCGCCGGTTTCCGGTCCTTTCCAGAAGCCCATGACCAGCACGATGAAGACGGCCGGAAAGGCGAAGTCGAGACCGATGACGGCGGGATCGCCGAGAAAGGCGCCAAGCAAAGCACCCGCAAGCGACGAGCCGACCCAGGTCAAGTAAAAGGGCGTGACGACGCCTGCATACCAAGCGGGTGTAAGCCACGTCGCGCCCGCGCGAAATTCCGCCATGGCCCAAATCTCATCGGCGAGAAAGAGCATGGCGATGTAGCGTTTGATGCCGGGGAAAGATTGCATCTTCGTGCCGATCGAAGCGCTCATCAGCAAGTGCCTGACATTGACGAGCAGGGCCGCGAAGCCGGCGCCAATCCAGCTTGCGGGATGTGTCCAGATATCCATCGCCACAAATTGCGAGCCACCAGCAAAGACGAGCGCGCTCATCAGCGTGGTCTCCAGCGGCGAAAGCCCCTTGGTCGCCGAAACCGCGCCGAAAACGAGGCCGATCGGCAGGACGGCGACGATCAGCGGAAAAATGGCACGCATTCCGGCTTTGAATTCGCCGGCCGGCCGACTTTGCTGCAACATTGGCAACCTCCACTTCAACAATGATGGAGAGGTAGCCGACGGCAGCCGGCGCTGTATTGAACGAAAGTGATTGGAGCATTTCCAGAAAAAGCGCCCAGCGATTTTCCATCCAGAATCCGCAAAGCGTTTCGCTAATCGCAGAGCGAAAATGCGCTAAAGCTCGTCGCGATCTCTCAGATTCGCTCCCACGCTTTAGTTCCTTGTTTTTGCATGTCGTTTTCGCAAAACCGCCTCACACTTTTGCGCGACATGCATTAGCCGACGCGGAACTGCCCCGGGGTGACGCCGGTGCGCGATTTGAAGTGGCGAGTGAAATGCGCCTGATCGGCGAAACCGCATTCCATGGCCACGTCGGCCGGCATGCGGCCTTCCCTGAGCAAGCGGCGGGCAACGATCACGCGCCGGTCAGTCAGAAAGGCATGGGGTGTAATGTGATACTCCCTGCGGAAAGCCCGGATCAGGTGGGCGCGGCTAAGCCCAGCGACCTTGGCCAACTCCTCCAATCCGACATCACTGTCGAAATTCTCAACGAGGTAATCGCGGGCGCGTGCGACGGCGCTACGCTCCTTGGTATCGACGGGAAGGACGATCGTGCTGCCATAGCGCGCAAAGAGCGCCGCCAGCACCGAGAACATTCCCTCATCGGATTCCAGCGCGCCGGCGGCGCTCTCGAGTGTGCGGTGCGCGTTGTGGAAGGCGCTGGCAAGCTGCGGATCGCGCGACAGCGAACTGGCGAAGGATGGCGTCGCGTTAAAAGCCTTGCCCGTGACATCTTCCAGAATGTCGGCGAAGAGCTTCGTGTCCGGGTAGATCATACGATAGCGATAACCTTCGCCGCCCGGAACGCCGTCATGCACCACGCCAGGATTGATCAGATAGAGATCGCCCGGTCCGGTTTCTTCCCGCCTGCCGCGCAGTGTCGCGATCTGGCTGCCGCTTTCGATCGCCCCGATGCTGAACGTGTCATGCGCATGCGGCGCATATTCATGCGTCACGAAGTTCGCGCTCAGGCATTCCATATCGCGAAAGCGGCCGTCTCGCCAGAAGCGGGTGGATTCCACCTTGGCAAGCGGCATGGCGTCAGCCGCCTCTTTCTGCGAAACGTTCTGCATGCCGGCACACTAGCGCGCCGGCTCCCGCGCGTCTTGAACAAAAGTGATCGGATGTGGGAAAGGCTGGTATCTGCCTGTCCGCGCTTTCTCTTTGCCACAATGCTCTCTACAGTGCTCTGAACAACTTCCCTTTCATCGCGGCGATTCATGACAGATTTTTCCCTCCCCTTCGAAGACGATGACGCCTTCGCTTCCGCCGGCCTTCGGCTGACGGTCGATTTGGGCGCCCTGGTCGAAAACTGGCTCGACATGGCCCGTCGCTCCGGCAGGGCGCGCACCGGAGCTGCAGTGAAAGCCGACGCTTACGGCCTGGGGATCGAAGATGTGGGCGAGGCGCTTTATGTCGCCGGCGCCCGCGATTTCTTCGTTGCCACGGCCGAAGAGGGTGTGACGCTTCGGCTCTATGCACCGGATGCCCGCATCTTCGTGCTCTGCGGCATCTGGCCGGGGACGGAGCGACTGTTCTTCGAAAACGATCTCGTGCCCGTCATCGCTTCCGAAGAGCAATTGACCTTCTGGATGTCGGTGCTGGCGGATTATGGCGACTACCCTTGCGCGCTGCAGGTCGATACCGGTTTCAACCGGCTGGGACTGCAGGCAGAGGATGCCATTGCGCTCGCCAACGATGTCTCGCGCCCGGCGAGTTTTGCGCCTGTCCTGGTGATGAGCCATCTTGCCTGCGGCGATGAGCCGGCCAATGCAATGAACAGGCAGCAGCTCGAGGTGTTCCGCAACGTTAGCGCTGCCTTCGAAGGCATCGAGGCGAGCTTCGCCAACTCCGCCGGCATCTTCCTTGGCTCTGAATATCATTTCGACCTTACGCGCCCGGGCATTGCCATCTATGGCGGTCAAGCGGTGAACGGAAGGGTGAATCCGATGCGGCCGGTCGCAACGGCCGAGGCCCGCATCATCCAGACCCGCATGGTCAAGGCCGGCGAGACAGTCAGTTACGGCGGGGCGCTACAGCTCACTCGCGACAGCCGGCTTGCCATCGTCTCCGCCGGCTATGCCGACGGTTACATGCGCAGCCAGTCGAGCGGAGGCGTGCCGCTGCGTCAGACCGGAATTGCCGGCGGCCAGGGCTTCATCGCCGGTCATAAAGTGCCCGTGGCCGGTCGCATCACCATGGATCTGACGATCTTCGACGTGACCGACGTTCCCGAAAAACTGGTCCGCGCCGGCGACTATATCGAGCTCTTCGGCAAGAATATTCTTGTCGACGACGCTGCCCGCGCCGCCGGGACGATCGGCTACGAGATGCTGACCGGCCTGGGCCTCAGACATGAGCGCCGGTATATTTTTGAAGAGACCGACGAGTAACGGGCTCAACGCACGCTGACCGCCAAGCGGACACCCAGCGCTACGAACAATGTCCCGAGCCCCCGGTCCAGCCACAGGCCCGCGTTTCGATTGCGTCGCAATACCTCGGCAAGGCGACCTCCGAGAAGAATGAGCGGCGGCTCGATAAAGGCGGCAACCACAATGATGAGGCTGCCGTGGAGCAAAAGCTGCGCCCAGACCGGGCCTGAGCCTTCAACGACGAATTGCGGCAGGAACGCAAGGAAGAAGACGGCCACTTTCGGGTTGAGCAGCGAAACCAGGATGCCTTGCCGGTAGATGCGGCTCCAGGGCAATGTCTTTCCGGCCTCCTTGATCCAGGCGCCTTCGCCCTTCGAGCGCAGTGCCTGTATTCCGAGCCAGATGAGATAGGCGGCGCCGGCCCATTTGACCGTCGAAAACGCGATGGCCGAGGCGGCCAATATCGCCGATAGCCCGGCTGCGGTCATCAGCACATGCAGGCAAGCGCCGCTCCATATGCCGAACAATGCGGCAAAACCGGAGCGTCTGCCGCTTCTGATCGTGTGGCCGAGAATGAAGGCGATGTCCGGCCCCGGCGACAGATTGAGCAGGACGGCGGCCGAAAGAAACGCGATCCAATGCGCAAGCGTATAGTCGAACATCCGTCACCATCGATCGAAAACCCGGCATAAAGGCTGACACAATCGCGGCTGATACGGAAATCATTAGTTTTGATCTGTTGGGAAAGACATTATCTGACAGCCTGCCGCGATTCGCTTCGAACAGCGAGGCATTAGAGCAATCCCAGGAAAAGTCCGAAGCGATTTTCCGTCCGGAATGCATGAAAATAAAGAGATAGAGCGGGGAAAGCGATTCCGGGAAACGCTAAACCGCCCTATAAATTGAGAACAGCATCTGATGGCAAAAGCCCGTACACAATTCGTCTGCCAGAACTGCGGCACGGTTCATAACCGCTGGGCAGGCAAATGCGATGGCTGCGGCGCATGGAACACCATCGTCGAGGAAGACCCGATGGGCGGCATCGGGGGCGGCCCCGCCAAGGTGCCGAAGAAGGGACGTCCGGTGACGCTGACGTCGCTGTCGGGCGAGATCGAGGAAGCACCGCGCATCCACACCGGCATCTCCGAACTCGATCGGGCGACTGGCGGCGGCTTCGTGCGGGGCTCGGCAGTGCTGGTCGGCGGTGATCCCGGCATCGGCAAGTCGACGCTATTGATGCAGGCAGCCGCAGCCCTTTCCCGGCGCGGGCACAAGATCGTCTACGTCTCCGGCGAAGAGGCGGTGGCGCAGGTTCGGCTTCGCGCCCAGCGGCTGAACGCCGCCAATACGGACGTGATGCTCGCCGCCGAGACCAATGTCGAGGATATCCTGGCGACGCTCGCCGAAGGCAAGCGGCCGGACCTCGTCATCATCGATTCCATCCAGACGCTGTGGAGCGAGCTTGCCGAATCGGCGCCTGGGACGGTGACGCAGGTGCGGACCGGCGTGCAGGCGATGATCCGGTTTGCAAAGCAGACGGGTGCGGCAATGGTGCTGGTCGGCCACGTTACCAAGGACGGCCAGATCGCCGGCCCGCGCGTCGTCGAACATATGGTCGACGCCGTTCTCTACTTCGAAGGCGATCGCGGCCATCACTATCGCATCCTGCGCACGGTGAAGAATCGCTTCGGCCCGACCGATGAGATCGGCGTCTTCGAAATGTCCGACGGCGGCCTGCGTGAGGTAGCCAATCCATCCGAACTTTTCCTCGGCGAGCGCAATTCCAAGTCGCCGGGTGCGGCCGTCTTTGCCGGCATGGAAGGCACTCGGCCGGTGCTGGTGGAAGTGCAGGCGCTGGTTGCGCCGACGTCGCTCGGCACGCCGCGGCGCGCCGTCGTCGGCTGGGATTCGGCGAGGCTGTCGATGATTCTCGCAGTTCTGGAAGCGCATTGCGGCGTTCGCCTCGGTCAGCACGACGTTTATCTCAATATTGCCGGTGGCTATCGCATTTCTGAGCCGGCAGCAGACCTCGCGGTCGCCTCTGCACTGGTTTCATCCCTGGCTGGTCTTGCCCTTCCCGCAGATTGCGTCTATTTCGGCGAAGTCAGCCTGTCGGGCGCCGTCCGGCCGGTTGCGCACACCGCTCAGCGCCTCAAGGAAGCCGAGAAGCTGGGATTTTCTGCAGCGCTTCTCCCCACCGCCTCCTCCGACTTGCCGAAAGGCAATGGCGGACGCTGGAGCGAGATCGATGGCCTGCCGGATCTTGTGGCGCGCATAGCCGGATCGAAGGGCGCGCTCAAGCGCGCGGAAGACGAAGACTGAGCCTTACTTGAACCGTTCCTGACGGGGAAAGAGGTACATATTTGAAGCCGATGGCAGCCATGCTTGGCATGGCAAGTCTTGGAGTGGATTATACATGCCCATTACGATTTTCGACGGTATTGTTATCGGCGTTATTTTGTTTTCCGCCGTTTTGGCCATGGTCCGCGGCTTTTCCCGCGAAATTCTCTCGATCGTCAGTTGGGGCGGCTCGGCTGTCGCAGCCTATTATTTTTATCCGCTGCTCGTGCCGTATGCGATGCACTATACGGCTGATGTCCGTATCGCGACCATCGCGTCGGCCGCAGTCATCTTTCTGATCGCGCTGATCATCATCTCCTTCATCACCATCAGGATCGCGGATTTCATCATCGATAGCCGCATCGGCGCGCTCGATCGTACACTCGGCTTTCTCTTCGGGGCCGCCCGTGGCCTGCTGCTGATGGTCGTCGTCGTGGCCTTCTGGAATTGGCTCGTTGCGCCGCCCGCACGCCCCGATTGGGTCAACAACGCCAAGTCGAAGCCTTTCCTCGATTCGATGGTCGAGAAGCTCAAATCCGCGCTTCCGGAAAACATTCAGGCGATGCTTCCGGCCGAGATCATCAACAAGATCGCACCGAACCAGCAGCAGCAACAATCGCAGCCGCAGGACGGCACAACGAACGACGCCGCGCCGTCCGATGACGCGCCCGCGCCGCAGACGAACAATTAACAGTGCGTTTACAGGCTTGACCCGCGGGGCGATAATCGCCATGTGATCGGCACGAAATCCGAAAATCCGGCCGGATATTCTTTCCCGCCGGATTTTCAGTTATTTTTGCATTCAGTCGCGACGCCGCCTGACCGGTCCCCTGTTGAGAGCAAAGGCCTGCAGCCATGAACCACTCCCTTTCCATCGAGGATGATATCGACGGTGATACGCTGCATGAGGAATGCGGTGTATTCGGCATTCTCGGCCATCCCGATGCTGCGACGCTGACGGCGCTCGGCTTGCATGCCTTGCAGCATCGCGGTCAGGAAGCGGCCGGCATCGTCTGCTTCGATGGCCAGCGCTTTCATTCGGAGCGGCGCATGGGTCTCGTCGGCGATCACTATACCGACCCTGCCACCCTGGCCCGGCTGCCCGGCGACCGTTCGATCGGCCATGTGCGTTATTCGACGACGGGCGAAACCATCCTGCGCAACGTCCAGCCGCTGTTTGCCGAGCTGGAAGTCGGTGGCATCGCCATCGCTCACAACGGCAATTTCACCAACGGCCTGACCATGCGCCGGCAGTTGATCGCCGATGGCGCCATCTGTCAGTCGACATCGGACACGGAAGTCGTTCTCCATCTCATCGCACGCTCCAAGCACCCCTCCTCTTCCGACCGCTTCATCGATGCGATCCGCCAGATGGAAGGCGGTTATTCGATGCTTGCCATGACGCGCACCAAGCTGATCGCAGCGCGCGATCCGATCGGCATCCGGCCGCTGGTGATGGGCGAACTCGACGGCAAGCCGATCTTCTGCTCCGAAACCTGTGCGCTCGACATTATCGGCGCCAAATACATTCGTGACGTTGAAAACGGCGAAGTCATCATCTGCGAGATCCAGTCGGACGGCTCGATCACCATCGATGCCCGCAAGCCCGACGTTTCCCAGCCTGAACGTCTCTGCCTGTTCGAATATGTCTATTTCGCCCGTCCCGATTCCGTGGTCGGTGGTCGTAACGTTTACGTTGCCCGCAAGAATATGGGCATCAATCTCGCCAAGGAAGCGCCCGTCGAGGCCGATGTCGTCGTGCCGGTGCCGGATGGCGGCACGCCGGCAGCGATCGGCTATGCCCAGGCAAGCGGCATCCCCTTCGAGCTCGGCATCATCCGCAATCACTATGTCGGCCGCACCTTCATTGAGCCGACGCAGCAGATCCGTGCCTTCGGCGTCAAGCTGAAGCACTCCGCCAACCGCGCCATCATCGAAGGTAAACGCGTCGTTCTGGTGGACGATTCCATCGTGCGCGGCACGACATCGGTCAAGATCGTGCAGATGATCCGCGATGCAGGCGCCCGCGAGGTGCATATCCGCGTCGCCAGCCCGATGATCTACCACCCGGATTTCTACGGCATCGACACGCCGGACGCTGACAAGCTGCTTGCCAATCAGTACAGCAGCCTGAAGGCGATGTGCGATTTCATCGGTGCCGATTCGCTGGAGTTCCTGTCGATCGACGGCCTCTACCGCGCCGTCGGCGGCGCACCGCGCGACAATGCGCAGCCACAGTTCACCGACCATTATTTCACCGGCGACTATCCGACACGCCTGCTCGACCGGGAAAGCACCAGCAATGTGCGCAAGCTTTCCGTGCTCGCCAGCAATGGCTGACACGGGGCTTTTCGCCGCTCTCCCTCTCCAGCGCATTCGGACCAAGACAGTATGAGCATAGATCTCAAGGACAAAATCGCCCTGGTTACCGGCGCGTCGCGCGGTATTGGTTATTTCACCGCACTGGAACTCGCCAAGGCCGGCGCGCATGTGATTGCCTGCGCCCGCACGGTGGGCGGCCTTGAAGAGCTCGACGACGCCATCAAGGCTGTCGGCGGATCAGCGACGCTGGTGCCCTTCGATCTAGCGGACATGGCCGCGATCGATGCGCTCGGCGGGTCTATGTTCGAGCGCTGGGGCAAGCTCGATATCCTCGTCGCCAATGCCGGTGTGCTCGGCGTCATCTCGCCGATCGGCCACGTCGAAGCCAAGGTGTTCGAAAAGGTGATGACCATCAACGTTACCGCGACTTGGAGGCTGATCCGCTCGGTAGAGCCGCTGCTGATGCGCGCGGACGCGGGCCGCGCCATCATCCTTTCCTCGGCCGCAGCCCATCGCTGCCGGCCCTTCTGGGGTCCCTACTCGGCATCCAAGGCGGCTGTCGAGGCGCTTGCCCGCACTTGGGCCGGCGAAACCCAGAGTACGGCGCTGCGGATCACCAGCGTCGACCCAGGCGCCACCCGCACGGCAATGCGCGCACAGGCAATGCCCGGCGAAGATCCGGAGACGCTGCCGCATCCGCGCGAAGTGGCGCAAGCCATCCTCCCGCTTGCCGGCCCGGACGTGACCGAAACCGGCAAGCTCTTCATCGTGCGCGAGAACAAGCTCGTCGACTATCGGATGCCGGAATGAATGATCACCTTCTCCCCGCCGGCGAGAAGGATGCGCGTAGCGCAGGTTGAGGGGGTAATGCACCGTTAGGGGGATTGCCTTTCGCTTGCCCCTCAAGGCCTGTTTCGCGACGCTCAACAGCCCCTCATCCGCCCTTCGGGCACCTTCTCCCCGACGGGGAGAAGGGGACACTCCCCCCTTGACCAATCACCGTAGTCGCGCGATAAAGCCGCCCATGAAAACGGTTATCTGCATTATCTGCCGGAAGATTATTTGCTAGCGTTCCGCTGGCCTGGCCGTTTTCGTCTCCCGAAATCCAAGATGACAAACGTCCCGGCCTGCCGGTGACGATATTTTTCGGATTTATGCCTTTGGGAGAGTGAAATGGGCACCGAGCCGCACCTGAAATTCTACAACACGCTGACGCGCGAAAAGGTCGACTTCAAGCCGATCGACCGCAAGAACGTCCGCCTGTATGTCTGCGGCCCGACGGTCTACGATTTCGCCCATATCGGCAACGCCCGCCCGGCCATCGTCTTCGACGTGCTCTTCCGGCTGCTGCGGCAGATCTATGGCGAAAGCCACGTCACCTATGTGCGCAACATCACCGACGTTGATGACAAGATCAATACGCGGGCATTGCGTGACCATCCCGGTTTGCCGCTCAACGAAGCGATCCGCCTGGTCACCGAGAAGACCGAGACGCAATATCGCCAAGACGTGATCGCCCTCGGCTGCCTTGAGCCGACGGTGCAGCCGCGGGCGACGGAAAACATCGCACAGATGATCGAGATCATCGAAAAGTTGATCGCCAAGGGCCATGCTTATCAGGCGGCTGGAGAAGTGCTGTTCGACACCAAATCCATGGTAGATTACGGCCAACTCTCCAAGCGCAACCTCGATGAGCAGCAGGCCGGCGCCCGCGTCGCGGTCGAAGAGCACAAGAAGAGCCCAGGCGATTTCGTGCTCTGGAAGCTGTCGGACGAGAACGAGCCCGGTTGGGATAGCCCCTGGGGCCGCGGCCGTCCGGGCTGGCATATCGAATGCTCCGCCATGAGCGGGCGCTATCTCGGCGACGTCTTCGACATTCACGGCGGCGGATTGGATCTGATTTTCCCGCACCACGAAAACGAGATCGCCCAATCGCGTTGCGCGCATGGCACCGATGTGATGGCGAATGTCTGGATGCATAACGGTTTCCTGCAGGTCGAAGGCCGCAAGATGTCGAAATCAGAAGGCAATTTCGTCACCATCTACGAACTGCTGCACACCGAAAAACTCGGCAGCCGCGTCTGGCCGGGCGCGGTGCTGCGGCTTGCCATGCTGATGACGCATTACCGCGAACCGATCGACTTTTCCGTGAAGAGGCTGGAAGAGGCTGAGCGGCTTCTGGCGAAATGGCCGGCGGCTGATATCGGCGATGCCGCGCCGGATGCCGCGATCGTGGCGGCGCTCGCCGACGATCTCAACACAGTCGCCGCGATCAAGGCATTGCATGCCCTGGCACAAGCTGCCAATGCCGATCCCAGCATCCTGCCGACTTTCGCCGCAAGCGCGGCACTTCTCGGCCTGTTGCCCGAGAAGGTGGAGATGGATGACGCCGTCGTCGCGGAAATCAACAGGCGGGTGCGGGCGCGGCTGGAACTGCTGAAGGCGAAGAACTTTGCCGAAGCGGACAAAATCCGCGAGGTGCTTTTGGCTGAGGGCATTCAGTTGAAGGACGGCAAGGACCCGGTAACCGGTGAGCGGACGACGACTTGGGAGGTCAAGCGGTGAGATTCTCGATTGCGTCGACCACCCCTCCCCAACCCCTCCCCACAAGAGGGAGGGGCTCGCTGGCCGCAACCTCCGCATACCCATTTGGCCGATTGGAAGCGGAAACATCCGAACTTCAGCAAACACGGACCTCAGTTGTTTTATCGAAGGCAATCCGCAGGTTAACCCCCTCCCCCTTGTGGGGAGGGTTGGGGAGGGGTCTTCCTTCATCACCACCTATCATCAATTGATGATCTAAGAGGATCATCCGCATGCCACACAGCAACATCAAGCCAGTAACCCGACAACGCGTGCGAAAGCTTCGTTCGGAGATGACGAAGGCGGAGGCTGCCATGTGGGATATGTTGCGTGATTTTCGCCCTCGTGGTGCGCGTTTCCGCAGGGAAACGCCGGTCGGTCCCTACATCGCGGACTTTGCGTGGCTTTCTGCAAGGATCATCATAGAGGTGGACGGCGATAGTCATGAGACCGATGCGGGGAAACTACACGACCTCGCACGCGACGCATTCTTGAAACGGCAGGGCTTCCGCATATTGCGATTCGACAATCTTGATGTGCTGCAGGCGCAAGATCATGTGTTTCTGGAAATCGAAAGACATATTGAGCACTTGTTGGAGGATATTTGAGATGGATAGCGTTCCTCACAACCAAAGCCACTTGCTCA
This sequence comes from Rhizobium sp. CB3090, assembly GCF_029714285.1. NCBI lineage: Bacteria > Pseudomonadati > Pseudomonadota > Alphaproteobacteria > Hyphomicrobiales > Rhizobiaceae > Rhizobium > Rhizobium sp. CB3090. The sequence continues at coordinate 775,682 of NZ_CP121662.1, read as the reverse complement.
GTCGCAATAGGGAGCTTCCAGCATGACCTCCTCCACCTACACCGGCGGCTGCCAATGCGGTGCAATTCGTTTCCGTATCCGCGGCGAGCTTAAGGACGCATCGATCTGTCATTGCCGGATGTGCCAGAAAGCCTTCGGTGCCTATTACGCGCCGCTGGTCTCGGCCCGTGGCGCCGAGCTTGTCTGGACGCGGGGAGAGCGTAAGAAATTCCGGTCTTCCAATTTCGTCGAGCGCGGATTTTGTGGCGATTGCGGTACGCCGTTGACCTATGAGGCGCCGGATGGCGTGGCGATCGCGGCGGGTGCTTTCGATGATCCGTCGCTGTTGCCGCCGGTGGTGCAATTCGGCATGGAAGGCAAGATAGGGTTCGTCGACGGGCTGCATCTGCTGCCGGGACACCGGACGGAAGAAGATGCGGAACAGGCGCCCTTCGTGCTGAACATCGTCTCATACCAACATCCCGATCACGATACGCAAAGCTGGCCACAGGAGAAGAGCCATGACTGAAGCCATCCGAAGCGGAGGGTGCCAATGCGGCGCGGTGCGGTTTCGCATTCGCGGTCAGCTCGGCCGCCCATCGATCTGCCATTGCCGCATGTGCCAGAAGCAGTTCGGCAACTTCTTCTCGGCCCTTGTCACGGCGCCGGACGACGGCCTGGAATGGACGCGGGGGGAGCCGACCTATTTCCAGTCTTCCGTCAACATCGATCGCGGCTTCTGCAAGAACTGCGGCACGCCGCTGACCTATCGCCATCCGGGCGGGCTGGAGATCGCCATCGGCGCCTTTGATGAGCGCGACGATTTGGCGCCGCAGATCCAGGTCAACTACGCCTCGCGCCTGCCTTGGGTCGACACCATATTCGAGCAGCCCATCCATCAGGATCCGGATTTTTACGCGCGGCAGGAGCAGATCATCTCCTTCCAGCATCCCGATCACGATACGGACGTCTGGCCTGCCGAGGGATTGAAAATATGACGGAAGTATTGCGTACGCTTTACCCGGAAATCGAGCCCTATGCCTCCGGTCACCTTGATGTCGGCGACGGCCACGCGGTCTATTGGGAACGCATCGGCACGCCTGGGGCAAAGCCTGCCGTTTTCCTGCATGGCGGCCCGGGCGGCGGTATCTCGCCGAAGCATCGCCGCGTGTTCGATCCGGCGCTTTACGACGTAACCCTATTCGACCAACGCGGCTGCGGCAAGTCGACGCCGCATGCCGGTCTCGAAGCGAACACGACCTGGCATCTGGTCGCTGATATCGAGCGTTTGCGAGAAATGGCTGGCGTGGACAAGTGGCTGGTGTTCGGCGGCTCCTGGGGCTCGACGCTGGCCCTCGCCTATGCGGAAAAACATCCCGAACGGATTTCAGAGTTGGTTGTGCGCGGCATCTATACGCTGACCAAGGCCGAGCTTGACTGGTATTATCAGTTTGGCGTCTCGGAAATGTTCCCCGATAAGTGGGAGCGCTTCGTCGCGCCGATCCCGCCGGAAGAGCGTCACGAGATGATGCTTGCCTATCACCGCCGGCTGACGCACGAGGACAAGGCCGTGCGCCTCGAGGCGGCCAAGGCCTGGGCCATCTGGGAAGGTGAGACGATTACCCTGTTGCCGGACCCGGCGACCAGCGGGCCGTTCGAAGACGCGGAATATGCGCACGCCTTTGCACGCATCGAAAACCACTTCTTCGTCAATGCCGGCTGGATGGAGGAAGGCCAACTCCTCAACGATGCGCACAAGCTGAAGGACATTCCTGGCGTCATCGTCCATGGCCGCTATGACATGCCCTGCCCGGCCAAATACGCCTGGGCTCTGCACAAGGCATGGCCGAAGGCGGAGTTCCACCTGATCGAAGGGGCCGGCCATGCCTTTTCCGAACCGGGGATACTGGACCAATTGATCCGCGCGACAGATAAGTTTGCCGGGAAAATTTGATCCAGCAGGCCCTCGCCTAAGCCCTCTCCCGCTAACGCGGAGGGGGCGACTGAGCAAGAAAGAACCGGTTCGCCGGAGGAAACAGAATGACACGCGAAAAAATCTATCTCTTCGACACGACCTTGCGCGACGGGCAGCAGACGCCCGGCATCGACTTTTCGGTCGAGGACAAGATTTCCATCGCCACCATGCTGGACGAATTCGGCCTCGACTATGTCGAGGGCGGCTATCCCGGCGCCAATCCGACCGATACCGCTTTCTTCAATGAAAAGCGGACGCAGACCGCCTCCTTCGTCGCCTTCGGCATGACTAAGCGCGCCGGCGTTTCCGCCTCCAACGATCCGGGTCTTGCCAGCCTGCTGCAGGCAGAGGCAGACGCCATCTGTTTCGTCGCCAAGAGCTGGGATTATCATGTCAAGGTCGCGCTTGGCTGCACCAACGAGGAAAATCTTGAATGCATCGCCGAAAGCGTCAAAGCGGCAATCGAAGCCGGCAAGGAAGCGCTGGTCGACTGCGAGCATTTCTTCGACGGCTACAAGGCCAATCCGAGCTATGCGCTGGCCTGCGCCAAGACGGCCTATGAGGCCGGCGCGCGCTGGGTCGTGCTCTGCGACACCAATGGCGGCACGCAGCCGCCGGAAGTGCGCGCCATTGTCGAAGCCGTGATCGCCGAGGGCGTACCCGGCGACTGTCTTGGCATCCATGCCCATAATGACACCGGCCAGGCGGTTGCCAATTCGCTCGCCGCCGTAGAGGCCGGGGTACGGCAGATCCAGGGCACGCTGAACGGCGTCGGCGAACGCTGCGGCAATGCCAACCTGATTACGCTGATCCCCACCCTGGCGCTGAAAAGGGCCTATAGCGAGCGCTTCGAAACGGCGATCGATGGCGAACGGCTGCTAGGTCTGACCACTCTGTCGCATGCCTTCGACGAGCTGCTGAACCGCTCGCCTGACCATCAGGCTCCCTATGTCGGAGCCTCGGCCTTTGCGACCAAAGCCGGTATCCACGCCTCGGCCTTGCTGAAGGACCCACGCACCTACGAGCATGTGCCGCCGGAAAGCGTCGGCAATTTCCGCAAGGTCATGGTATCGGACCAAGGCGGCAAGTCGAATTTCATCAATGCGCTGAAGCGACGCGGCATTGAGGTCGGCAAGGACGACCCGAAGCTCGACCGGCTGATCCAGATCGTCAAGGAGCGCGAAGCTTCCGGTTACGCTTATGAGGGCGCCGATGCCAGCTTCGAGCTTCTGGCCCGCCGCACCCTCGGCACCATCCCGGAATTCTTCGCGATCGACGGCTTCCGCGTCATGGTCGAGCGTCGCTTCGATTCCCACGGCCGGGTGAAGATCGTCTCGGAAGCGGTGGTCAAAATCATCATCGACGGCCACACCATCATGTCCGTCGCCGAAGGCGATGGCCCGGTCAATGCGCTCGACCTGGCGCTGCGCAAGGATTTCGGCAAATACCAGCATGAGATCGACGATCTGGTGCTTGCCGACTTCAAGGTGCGTATCCTCAATGGCGGCACCGAGGCCATCACCCGCGTTCTGATCGAATCCACCGACAGCAGCGGCGTGCGCTGGTGGACGGTTGGCGTTTCGGAAAACATCATCGACGCCTCTTTCCAGGCGCTGATGGATTCCGTCATCTACAAACTGATGAAGAACCGGCACATGGCGGGCAAGATCGCGGCGGAGTGATCCGCCGCTCATCAAAAACCTTGACGATGCCGTCAAGGAAATGAATTGGCGCCACAACCTGCATTGGAGTAAGCCCGTCGCAAAAGAAAATAGTACGGCGGGAAATACCAATGGCTACCGACACGGCCGCATCTGAGATCAAGAACGAGGACAGCCCGCGCGGATTCGGCTTTGTGCTGACGGCCTATCTGCTTTGGGGTGTCCTGCCGCTCTACATGAAAGCGATGGCGCATATTCCGGCCATGGAGGTCATCGCCCACCGCATCTTCTGGTCCGTTCCCGTCGCCGGCGCCGTGCTTCTGGCGCTCGGCCGTATGGGCGATGTCAAGGCAGCGCTCAGCAACCCGCGAACGGTCGCCATGGCGTCGGTGACGGCGACGCTGATTACCATCAATTGGGGTACCTATGTCTGGGCGATCGGCGCAGGACATTCGCTCGATGCGGCGCTGGGGTATTTCATCAATCCGCTGTTCAGCATCGCGCTTGGCTCTTTGCTGCTGAAGGAGAGGCTTGCGCCGGCGCAGATCGTCGCGATCGGTCTGGCGGGCGCAGCGGTCGTCATCCTGACCGTCGAAGCCGGCACCCTGCCCTGGGTGGCGCTCTCGCTGACGTTCTCCTGGGGCTTCTACGCCTTTTTCCGCAAGACGCTCCCGGTCGGACCCAACCAGGGTTTCTTCCTCGAGGTGCTGCTGCTCTGCATTCCCGCAACACTTTACATTCTCTATCTTGAGGCGCGCGGCGAAGGTCACTTCTATCAGACCGGCCTCTCGGATACCGCACTTCTGCTCGGCTGCGGATTTGTGACTGCCCTGCCGCTGATGATCTTCGCCAATGGAGCGAAGCTTCTCAGGCTCTCCACGATCGGCATCATGCAATATATCGTGCCGACCATGGTCTTTCTCATTGCCGTCTTCCTGTTCAGGGAGCCTTTCGGCACGACGCAGATGATCGCCTTCTCGCTGATCTGGGCGGGGCTAGCGCTTTATAGCTGGTCGATGTTGCGTCAGAGCCGATCGCGCTAACGACTGGACATGGTTAGCAAATCTCTAATCATAGCTTCGAAATGACAGCCTCTTCGCCGCCGCGTGATCCCACGGTTTCGGCGGCATGCTTGCGGATCGCCGGAATGATGTCGGCGATCTTGTCGATGACCAGCGGCTGCACGCGATGGGCGGTATGGACGAAGCCTTCTTCCGTCATATGGCGGATCAGCTCCATCATCGGATTCCAGAAACCATTGACATTGGCGAAGACCATCGGCTTTTCATGGCGGCCGAGCTGACCCCAGGTCATGATCTCGACGATCTCCTCCAGCGTACCGATGCCGCCCGGCAGCGCCACGAAGGCGTCAGAGCGCTCAAACATGGTGTGTTTGCGCGTATGCATGTCCGGGGTTATGATCAGCTCGTCCAATTGACCGAGGGAATGGCGCGTCGCTTCCATGTCGACGAGGAACTCCGGAATGATGCCGGTGACCTGACCACCATGCGACAAGACGCCGCTTGCCACGGCGCCCATGATGCCTTTCGTTCCGCCGCCATAGACTAGGCGCAACCCGCTCTCGGCAATGTTCTTACCAAGCTCACGGCCGGCAGCCATGTGGGAAGGATCGCGCCCCGGCCTCGAGCCGCAATAGACGCAGATGGATCGAATTGGCGCAGAATCGTCAGTCATGGATGCAAACAACTATGCTGCAAATGCTCAGTCAAGAATTTTCCAAAAGAAAACTTGTGCCATGGCATACAGAAATGGCTGAGAAAGCTTGTAAAAGCAGGCGAAATCGTTAGCAATTTCAAGAGTGGAGATGACTCCGCCGCTTGGAGATAAATATGATGAAGAACCGTGCCGGCTTGCTGGCTCTGTTGGTGCTGGTAGTTGCGACTATCCTGATGGTCTTCTTTGTGATGCCGCGTATCAACGGCGATAAGAAGTCAATCAGTGATGCCATCAATCAGGCGAGCGACGCGGTGAAAAACACCATTTCGGAGAATGGCCAAAAGGCCGGCGACTCCGTGAAAAAGGTTGGTGAGGTAACGGAGGGTGGCGTCGCAACCGCAACCAACGCCGCCGATGTCACGAAGAAGCTTACCGATCTCAGCGGCACGGCTGTCACCTCCCTTTCCGATCTCAGGGCGCTCTTCAAGGACGGCAAGGGGCCGAGCGAGGATGTATTCACCTCGGCCAAGACGAAGGTGACCACTGCCCTGCAGGCGATCGTCGATTTTGCCGCTCCCCAAGGTACGGATGCGGTAACGGCCGCTCTGGTCAACAAGGCCCATGACGGCGCCGGCAAGGCGCTCGCCATCATCCAGTCGCTTCCGGAGAACATCGCGGATGCTACCGCCGCAATCGACAAGGCGCGCGTAGCGCTCACCGGCGAAAGCGCGCCGCAAACGCAAGCGGCAGACCCAGTTACGCCCTCTTTCGATGTGCTGCGTGTCGAGCCCGACGGCTCCACCGTCATAGCCGGCAAGGCCGAGTCGAATTCCAAGCTGGAGATCGTCGATGGAGACAAGGTGGTGACGACGACCGAGGTCGGACCGAGCGGCGATTTTGCCGCCGTGCTCGACAATCCGCTGCCGCCCGGCGATCATGAACTTGTGTTGCGTGCAACCGGCAAGGACGGCAAGGCCGTCACTTCAGAGGAAGTTGCTACCGTTTCGGTTCCGAAGGACGACAAGAGCCAGCTTCTCGCCATGGTTTCCAAGCCCGGCGCGGCAAGCCGCATCATCACCGCGCCGTCGGCCAAGCAAGGGCGCGCCGCGTCCGACGAGCAGATGGCGGCCAATACGCCCGCGAACGACGCAACCGGGGCCAAACCACAGGACAACACTGCTGTTGCCTCCGCCAATCCGGCCAGCGACGCCGGGACCGCTCCTGCAACAACGACGGGTAGCCAGCCCGATGTCTTGGTCAATGCAGTCGAGATCGAAAACAACCACATCTTCGTTGCCGGCACGACCAAGCCGAACGCTAAGGTTCGCGCCTATGCCGACGACAAGCTGATCGGCGAGATCGCAGCCGGAGCCGACGGGCATTTCGTCGTCGACGGCACGATGCCGCTGACGGTGGGCGACCATAAGATCCGTGTCGATGTCCTCGACGGCACCGGCAAGGTCACGGTGCGCACCAGCGTCAATTTCACCCGTCCGGAAGGCAATCAGGTGACCGTCGCGGCGCAAACACCGGCGGCCTCCGGCAGCAGTGGCAGCGCCTCGGCCACAACCATGGTGCCGCTCGACGAAGGTGAGCTTGGCAAGCTGCGGGAGAATACCGCCAAGGCTTTCGCCCTGCTGAAGGACCTTTTTGCCAACGGCAAGCAGCCGAATGCAGAACAACTTGCAGCCGCTCGCTCGGGAACTGAAATTGCTCTGAAGTCGCTTTCGGAATTCCGTCCGGCGATCGATGCCAGTCCCACGCTAAAACAGGCTGCAGCCGATGCGGCAAATGCGGCTGGCCAGGCGCTAGGAGCGCTGCAGGCTCTACCGAGAGACCCGAAGTCGGTCGGCGATGGGCTGCCCAATCTCGGACAGATGATCGCTGCCGTCACCAAGCCCGAGAATACCACCACGGCACCGGCCAGTGCCGACACCTCCTCCAGCGGCAGCGGCCCCAAGACTCTGCAGCAAGCACCCCTTTCGCAGAACACCAATGCGGTCATCATCCGTCGCGGCGATACGCTCTGGCAGATTTCTCGCCGCACCTACGGCGCCGGCGTGCGCTACACGACGATCTATCTCGCCAATGAGGACAAGATCAACAATCCGGACCGCATTCTGCCCGGCCAGGTTTTCGGCCTGCCGAAGGACGCGCTGCCGAATGCGGAAGAACTGCACCGCAAGCGGCTTTCAGGCGGACATCTTTAAGACATCACCTCTCACCTCAGGAGGCCAGGCACATCAACGTCTGGCCTCTGCTTTTACCCGACATAAAAATAGTATAAGCCTCCCGCCGACCCTCATTGCCCTGCTCATACCTGACGGGGCCGTCCAGCCAGGCTGCGCGAGCGCTCGCCGTACCCGGCTGGCTCAGATATTTGCCGGAGACGGACATGGCAGACCGCAAGAAGACAATATCGGCGGATTCCAGCAATCCGTTGAATACGATCGTCAATCTCTGGCCGTATATGTGGCCGGCCGGACGCATGGACCTGAAGATGCGCGTGGTCTGGGCGACCGTCTTCCTGCTGGTCTCCAAATTCTTCCTGCTGCTGGTTCCGTATTTCTTCAAATGGTCCGTCGATGCCCTGAACGGCAAGCTGGACATGCAGGGCATCCTGCCGGCCTTCATGGTGGGCGCCATCGCGCTCATCGTCGCCACGAACGTTACTCGCCTCATCCAGCTCGGCCTCAACCAATTGCGCGACTCGCTCTTTGCCAGTGTCGGCCAATATGCCGTGCGTCAGCTCGCCTACCGGACGTTCGTGCACATGCACGAGCTGTCGCTGCGCTTTCATCTCGAGCGCAAGACTGGCGGCCTGTCGCGCATCATCGAACGCGGCACCAAGGGCATCGAGACGATCGTCCGCTTCACCATTCTCAACACCGTTCCGACCTTCGTCGAATTCCTGCTGACCGCAGTTATCTTCTGGCGCGGTTATGGCTTTTCCTATCTCGCCATTACTGCCGTCACAGTCTGGCTCTACATCTGGTTCACCGTCCGGGCGAGCGACTGGCGCATTTCCATCCGCCGCTCGATGAACGAGAGCGACACCGACGCCAACACCAAGGCGATCGATTCGCTTCTGAACTTCGAAACGGTCAAATATTTCGGCAACGAGGAGATGGAGGCAAGGCGCTTCGATCAGTCGATGTCGCGCTATGAGAAGGCCGCCACCGATGTCTGGACTTCGCTGGGATGGCTGAACTTCGGCCAAGGCCTGATCTTTGGCCTCGGCACCACGGTCATGCTGGTATTTTCCGGCTGGGCCGTTCTTCACGGGCATCAGACGGTCGGCGATTTCGTCTTCATCAACTCGATGCTGCTGCAGCTTTCTGTGCCGCTGAACTTCATCGGCTTCGTCTATCGCGAAATCCGCCAGGGCCTGACCGACATCGAGGAGATGTTCGATCTGCTGGAAGTCAAGCCCGAGGTGACGGATGCTCCCGGCGCCAGGGAACTGGTCATCGGCAACGGTGCCATCTCGTTCAAGGATGTGCATTTCGCCTATGATTCCGCCCGGCCGATCCTCAAAGGCATTTCCTTCGAGGTGCCGGCCGGCAAGACGGTCGCCGTCGTCGGCCCTTCGGGTGCCGGAAAATCGACCCTGTCGCGGCTTCTCTACCGCTTTTACGACGTACAGAGCGGCACGATCACCATTGACGGTCAGGATCTGCGCACGGTGACGCAAAAGAGCTTGCGCAAGGTCATCGGCATGGTGCCGCAGGACACTGTGCTCTTCAACGACACCATCGCCTATAACATTCGCTACGGCCGACCCGGTGCGAGCGAAAACGAGGTGACGACCGCCGCAGAAATCGCCCAGATCGGCGACTTCATCCGCCATCTGCCCGAGGGCTTCGACACGAAGGTCGGCGAACGCGGATTGAAACTGTCGGGCGGCGAGAAGCAGCGCGTTGCCATCGCCCGCACCATCCTCAAGGCTCCGCCCGTGCTTATCCTTGACGAGGCCACCTCGGCGCTGGATACGACAACCGAACGGGAAATCCAGGCGGCACTCGACGTCGTCTCGAAAAACCGCACAACGCTGGTCATTGCCCACCGACTCTCCACCGTCATCGGCGCCGATGAGATCATCGTGCTAAAAAGCGGTGAGATCGCCGAGCGCGGCACGCACGCCGCCCTTCTGGAGCAAAACGGCCTCTATGCCTCGATGTGGAACCGCCAGCGCGAGGCAACACAGGCGGAAGAACATCTGAAACAGGTGCGCGAGAGCGACGAACTCGGCGTGGTCAGCCGGCTGGCGCCGGCGAACTGAAGAGTGGACTCGGCGAGACTTGCGTCGTCGTTGCGGGCAAATGCGGCGCAGAGACATTGCGGACTTCGCTTGTCACGCGATTGAGATGACAGCTTGATAGGTACGGGTCTCACATCAAGGGAGCCCCAAATGCGTAATTTTGCCAGAACCTTAACGCTGCTGCTCGTCGTCGGCGCCGCCTCGCCGGTTTTTGCCGGTGATGCGAAACCCTTCGCGGATGCCAAGGAGATAAACCTCCTCAACCTGCTGCCGCCGCCACCTGCCAATGATTCGGCTCAGATGAAGGCCGAACTCGGCGAAATCCTGATGATTCAGGTTACCCGCACACCGGAAATGGCAGCTCGTGCCGTTGCCGATGCCGAAGAGAACGTCTGGCGCTTCTCCGACGTTATCGACAATCCGAAATTCACCAAGGAAAACCTGCCGAAGTTCTCGGCATTCTTCGATCGCGTCGTCGAGACCGAAGGCGCCGTCGTCGATCCGGCCAAGGATGTCTGGAAGCGCCCGCGTCCGCACCTCTACAGCGATCTCGTAAAGCCGATCGTACCGCTCTCCAAGTCCGGCTCATATCCATCCGGCCACGCCACGGTCGGCACGCTGATGGGCATCGTGCTGGCAAACATGGTGCCGGAAAAGCGCGCCATCATCATGGCCCGCGCCTGGGAATATGGCCATAACCGCGTTGTCGGCGGCATCCATTACGCCTCCGACATCGAAGCCGCCCATATCGCCGGCACCGTCATCGCCGAAACCATCATGACGCATGACGACTACAAGAGCGAATATGAGGGCGCCAAGGCCGAGCTGCGCGCTGCTCTCGGCCTCTAAATTTTATCCTATAATCACAGGCATGAAAGGTCGCTGCTTCCCGTCGGCGACCTTTTCTTTGCGCCCGGCGCGGAGTTTCCACAGACAACGCTTTTCAACGCTACGGATCGTTGGCATCTTGGCCCCGCGCGGATTGCGCTGGAGGAGAGCGTGCGAAAGCATTGCCCATGACAGAGTTTGCCTGTAGTCACGCTCGACTGGTAATCAGAGCAAGACCGCTTATCTTGCTTTCATTCTTTTGACTGGCATGATCACGTCCGACAACCGGAACCCGGTTTTTGGTGAGACTGCCCTAACGGAGTAGGCCGTAGATGAGCTTGTTGAACAGCGTGCGCAACGTCATCGTCCCGGTGCATAAGGAAGGTTATCCCTTTGTCGCGGGTTTCTTTGTTGCGTCGCTGGTTCTCGGCTGGATCTTCAAACCGCTCTTTTGGATCGGTTTGATCTTCACGCTCTGGTGCGCCTATTTCTTCCGCGATCCGGAGCGCATGACGCCGCAAGACGACGATCTCGTGGTATCGCCCGCCGACGGCAAGGTCTCCGGCGTGCAGATGGTCACGCCGCCAGCTGAGCTCAATCTGGGCCGTGAGCCGATGCTGCGCATTTCGATTTTCATGAACGTCTTCGATTGCCATGTGAATCGCTCGCCGATGCGCGGCCGCATCACCACTGTCGCCTATCGCCAAGGCAGCTTCCTCAATGCAGAGCTGGACAAGGCAAGCGAACAGAACGAGCGCAACGGCCTCGTCATCGAGACGAATCATGGCGAGATCGGCGTCGTGCAGATTGCCGGCCTGGTTGCCCGTCGTATTCTCTGCTTTGTCAACGAGAACGAGCCGATCGACGCCGGCGAGCGCATTGGCCTGATCCGCTTCGGTTCCCGCCTCGATGTCTTCCTGCCGGCAGAAGCGGCGGCGCGTGTCGCAGTCGGCCAAAGGGCGATCGCAGGCGAAACCGTGATTGCCGAATTCGGCTCGCTGAAGGGCCCCATCATTAGCCGCCGTAGCTGAGCCCGGAGAAAACGAGCGAGATGAAGACGCCTTTTCCGCCCTTCGAGCCGCATGGCCCCAACGACGAGGCGCGCGGGCCGCGCCTACGGGAAATTCCGCTGCGGCTGATGGTGCCGAACATGATCACCGTGCTGGCGATCTGCGCCGGCCTGACCGGCATCCGCCTCGCCTTCGAAAACCGTTACGAGCTCGCCGTGGTGGCGGTGCTGGTGGCCGCTTTCCTCGATGGCATCGACGGGCGCGTAGCGCGGCTGATGAAGGCCACCTCCAAGTTCGGCGCACAGATGGATTCGCTTGCCGACATCGTCAACTTCGGTGTCGCACCGGCCCTCGTCGTCTACGTCTTCCTGCTGGATCAGGCACGCTCGCTCGGCTGGATCGCGGCGCTGATCTATACCATCGCCGCGGGTCTGCGGCTCGCGCGCTTCAACGTCATGGCGGAGCGGGAGAACAAGGCGTCCTGGCAGTCCGAATATTTTGTCGGCGTGCCGGCGCCGGCCGGCGCGATGCTGGTGTTGCTGCCCGTCTATCTCGGCTTCCTCGGCCTGACGCCCACCAGGACCTTCGCCTATTGGGGTGCTGCCTACACCGTGCTGATCGGCTTCCTGCTGGTCAGCCGCCTGCCCGTCTGGTCCGGAAAAACGGAAAGCAGCCGCATCCGCCGCGATCTCGTGCTGCCGATCATGCTTGCGCTCGTCGTCTATGTGGCGCTGCTGATGAGCTATACCTGGCATGTCATGGTGGTAACCGTTGTTGCCTATCTCCTGTCCTTGCCCTTGGGAGCCCGTTCCTGGACGCGCAAATACGGCACCTACACCATCAATGGCCCTGCCGATCCTGATGTGGACGATTCCAACGACGACATCGGCCGGCATATCTAAAGCTCGTCGCGATCTTTTCAGATTCGCTCCCCTGCTTTAGCTCTTTGTTTTTGCATGTCGTTCTCGCAAAACCGCGGCACACTTTTGCGCGACATGCATTAGCGGCAATCAGGCAAGGTCTGCCTAAGACGATTCGAAGACTGCCGCTCAGAACCGGAAGATGTTGCTGCGACAAAAGGTCATGCGGGCAATTAGTCTCTGCGATAGGATTCGGCCTATGCCGAACGCAACTAATTAACGAAAAATAAACAACTAAATTAGATATAGTTTTCGTAAAATTTCGCGTCACCCTCGCGAAATATGGTCGGTGTTTACAAAAGCTGATCGGCGAATGCCTTTGATTTGTCATGATTTATGACAAAACAACGAGGCACGGCAGTCCAAAAACACACACTAGGGAAGACGTGGAGGAGTAACATATGACCACGAAAAAAGACGAAACGATACAACCGCAAGCAAAGATCGATCCTACCGCGCTTTATCGTCCTCTTGGACTCAAGGCCGTCCTGGCAGCCCATCTGATGCTGAAAACCAAGCCGCTGAAGAAGAAGATCGCTTAAGCCTGCCACATCCGCCAACTACCCCGATGGTTGAACACCGGGGTGCATGGCGACGCCGATCCGAATGAAGGCCGTTCAGAGAAGGCTCAACTGGCCATCGCCGGGATCCGGCTTCTTCGACGGCTTGGCCGGCTGTTCGATCGCAACCGGCACCTGCAGCTCCGGTCCCATATTGGCGACCTTGTTGACCCGGTCGGAAACCGGAATCGCCTCAAAGAAATCTTCCTGAACCGGCCCCATCAGATCCAGGACCTCACGCGGTTCCTGCGTTTTGCAATCGAGCCAGCGCGTAAAGTCCTCCGGCTTGATGACTACAGGCATTCGGTCATGAATAGGACGCATCGTTCGGTTCGCCGACGTCGTCAGGATCGCGCCGGTATCGACTTCGGAACCGTCGGCCGACGACCAAGTCTCCATCAGGCCCGCAAAGGCGATGACGCCGCCCTGCCGCGGACGGATCCAATAGGCCTGTGATTTCTCGCCGCTTTCCTTCGACGGGCGATGCCATTCGTAGAATCCCGATGCCGGGATCAGGATGCGCCTATGACGCATGGCCGCCCGGAACGAGGCCTTGCCGATCGCAGTTTCCGCTCGGGCATTGATCAGCAACGGAAATTCCTTGGGATCCTTCACCCAGGCCGGCGTAAAACCCCAGCGGACGAGCAGCGCACGGCGATCCGGCAAATTGCTGCCCCTCTCCTGCCGATCGCCGGAAACGACGACCAGGATCGGTTGCGTCGGAGCAATGTTGAAGCGCGCGGGAAAGTCTTCATGCTCGAGATAGCCGAGCAATTCCCGTACCTTCTTCTCGGTTTCCGTCAATGCAAATCGTCCGCACATGCAGCTTGTGTTGCACCCGCGAGGCGCCGGGTCAAGGAGGACGTCAGTCGCGCGGGCCGAAGAGGATTATGGTCGCACCCGCCAGACAAACGGCAGCGCCGGAGAGATCCCAACGATCCGGCGGCCGTCCTTTGACCAGCCACAGCCAGAGAATGGAGGCGACGATATAGACGGCAAAGATGTTTTCGGTGGCCTGGTTGGCGGACCCGAATCGCCGCCATTTCCTTTGCAAGTAAAAAGGGCTTCCCTCTCGGGCGACAAGGGCCGTATCTTATGGAATTGAAAGCTCCTCCGCCCGCGTATCTTTTCACGTGATATCTTCCTCAAAACCCACTTGGCCAATGACCTCCATCCCTCGCCCCGCCTCTTCCGCCATCCTCGAACGTGACGGCCGGTTCCTGTTGGTGCTGCGACGCAATCCGCCATCCGCCGATATGTATGCCTTTCCCGGCGGGCGGGGCGAAGAAGGCGAAACGCCAGCGGAAACGGCATTGCGGGAATTTCGGGAAGAGACCGGAATCACCGCCCGAAACCCCCGTCTGTTCGAGACCTACGACCTCAGGAGCCATGCAGCAGATGGGAGGCTCGTCAGTCATTTCGTTCTGTCGGTTTTTCTGGTCGATGCCGACGAGGATGCGATCGCCGAGGCTGCCGATGACGCTGCGGCGCTCGGCTGGTATTCGCTGGAAGAGATCCGCACTCTTCCCGTTCCGGCGAGCGTCCTCGAATGCGCCGAACGGCTGACGGCGGCTCGAACCCACTAAGGCTTCCGGGGCTCCGGCGTTAACGATGCAAGGCAATAAGGGCGTGGAAAGCGGGATTTTCGCCTTGTTACGGTCACGCTTGCCGTATCAAGTGGGCGCATGAATCATCGTCGCCTCATCAACCTGCTTCCGATCTGCGCCGCGCTTGCGGCCGCATTTCCGGCCTTTGCGCAGCCTACGGCGACCGTTCCCGAGGTGCAGGCACCGAGGGGAACCGATGATGCCGAGCGGCCGACGCCCTATGACGATCAACTGTCGCGGCTCGCCGAAATTCTCGGCTCGATCCACTATCTGCGCAATCTCTGCAACGCGGGAAAAGAAGATTCCTGGCGCGCCGACATGCAGCGGCTGCTCGACACGGAGACGAAAGACGAGCCGAAACGCAAGGAAAAACTCACCGCCTCGTTCAACCGAGGATATAGATCCTTCGCATCGGTTTACACGGATTGCACGCCGCAGGCCATCGTGGCTGAGGAGCGCTACCGTAACGAAGGTGCAACACTTGCCACAGAAATAACCGCTCGCTTTGGAAATTGACGATTTATTAACCCCTTTTCGTGCCGAGCCGTGTCGTTTTAGGAAAAGGCTGATAAAGTCGTTAATCAAGCGGTAAGGACATGGACGTCTCGAGGAACGAAACAATGGAACCAAGCCTGAACGACATCGACGACATGATCGTCCACGAAAAAAGGCTGGCGGCGCTGGAATACCAGAACGAGGCCTGGGCCGACGGCATGGCCGATGGTATCGAGCCGGAAATCATCGCTGACGCCGCCATTGCCCATGCCATCCGCGAGACTATTCGCATTCAAGGAGAACAGGGCGCGGAAGCCTTGCTCGAATCACTTAGGGACCGCATGCTTGCTGGTGAATTCTCTCCGAACCGCACCCTGCAATAACAGCCAGAGATCCCTATGCACACCGTACCGGGCAATGAGTTTCGACGTTCCATTGCCTCGCTAGCCGTAGCGACCATGTTTTTCGGCAGCCTCGCCCTCCCTTTGCCGGCTCTTGCCTTCGCCCAGCTCAATTCATCCGCTAACCAGCCGAGTGCTGCCGGGAAATCCGCACAGCAGAGCAATGACAAGCCGGTCGAAGAGGCGCTAGAGGCGCCCTCAAAGACAATTCCCATGCCCGATCCGCTGGTCAATAACCAGGCTGGACAGAGCAGCGGCACCGCATCGGGCAATACCTCGAACGGCGGCAAACAGGCGGAGATTCTCTTCGATATCAGCAAGGCGCCTGAGCCGGTGCGAAAGCTGCGCGAAGCGATCGTCGAAGCGGCCGCCTCCGGTGATCTCGAGCGCCTGCGTCCGCTGATGAATGTCGGCGGCGGCCTCAAGCAGACGCAGGTGACGGCGGACGACCCGACCGAAGACCCGATCAAGACGCTGCATGACCTTTCCGGCGACCCCGACGGCATCGAGATACTCTCCATTCTCCTCGACATCATGTCGACCGGCTTTGCCCATGTCGGCCAGGGCACACCGGATGAAATGTATGTCTGGCCCTATTTCGCCGAAAAAGACATCAAGACCCTGACTGCACCGGAAAAGGTCGATTTGATGCGCATCGTGACCGCCGGCGATTTCTCCGACATGCTGGAATTCGGCGGCTATAATTTCTACCGCGTCGGGATCACGCCCGATGGCAGGTGGAAATTCTTCACTTCGGGCGAATGATTCGGACGCAGAACTTGCGGTTCCCGACCGGAGGCCTTACCTCTGGGCGACAGGGCAAATTAGAGCAGTTCCAGGAAAAGTGCGCAGCGGTTTTCCGTCCGGAATGCGTAAAAACAAAGGGATAGAGCGGGAAAGCGATTCCGTGAAACGCTGAACCGCTCTAGCGGGTCCATAATGCCAGCCGTATTCCTCAGAGATCGCTCCTTTCTTCGCGTCACCGGCGCGGAGGCCGAGTCTTTTCTGCACAATCTTATCACCACCGATCTTGCCTCGCTCGGCACGAACGAAGCCCGTCCCGGCGCGCTGCTCACGCCACAGGGCAAGATCCTGTTCGACTTCATGATCTGGCGCGACGGTCCAGGCTTTCTGCTGGAGACCGACGCGGAACAGAGAGACGGCCTTCTGAAGCGGCTCACCATGTATCGGCTGCGCGCTCCCGTCGATTTTGCGGCCGTTGACACCGAAGGCGTCACCGTCGCCTGGGGCGAGAATGCGGCCGAAAGCCGCAAGGACAGCCGTTTCGCCAAGGCAGGGATCACGCTGACGCGCACGCCCGGCCAGCACGGCGACGATGCCGAGGCGCTCTACCGGACGCTGCGCATTGCCAACGGCATCGCCGTTTCCGGCCCGGATTTCGCCCTGCAGGACACTTTCCCGCATGACGTGCTGATGGATATCAACGGCGGCCTCGGCTTCCGGAAGGGCTGCTATGTCGGGCAGGAAGTGGTTTCCCGCATGCAGCATCGCGGCACGGCAAGGCGGCGGGTCGTCATCGTGTCCGGTAGCGCCGATTTGCCCGCCACCGGCACCGAATTGACCGTCGGCGGTAAACCGATCGGCACGCTTGGTTCCACAGATGGCGCCAAGGGCCTCGCCATCGTCCGCATCGACCGGGCCGGCGAAGCCATGGCTGCCGACACGCCGATCCTGGCGGCGGATCGCGAAGTTTCGCTCATGTTGCCGGCCTGGTCCGGCCTCTCCTTCCCCACTGCGAGCGATGAGGCTTCGGCATGACAGCGGCCAATACCCCGCGCGCCTGGCAGCGCATGCTGTCCGGCCGCAGGCTGGATCTGCTCGATCCCTCGCCGCTTGACGTCGAGATCAGCGATATCGCCCACGGACTTGCCCGCGTGGCACGCTGGAACGGCCAAACCTCCGGGGACCATGCCTTTTCGGTGGCGCAACACAGTCTCGTGGTGGAGGCGATCTTCCGCCACCTCAACAAAGCGACGCCGGACGAGCTGCTTGCGGCGCTATTGCATGACGCTCCCGAATACGTCATCGGCGATATGATCTCGCCGTTCAAATCCGTGGTCGGGGGTGACTACAAGGTGGTGGAGAAGCGCCTGGAAGCCGCGATCTACAGACGTTTTGCCCTGCCGCCGCATTGCAGCCCGGAGCTGAAGGAAAAGATCAAGAAGGCCGATACGGTCTCCGCCTATTTCGAGGCGACGTTGCTCGCCGGTTTCACACCGCAGGAAGCACGCAAGTTCTTCGGCCAACCGCGCAGCATTACGCGGGAGATGTTGCCGATCGAACCGATGCCGGCGATCGAAGCGCAGCGGCTTTTCCTGGCTCGCTTCGAGGCGATCGAGGCCGAACGCGCCGCGGTGAGAGCCGACGCATGACCACGATCATCGTATCGCCATTGGCACGCATCGCGGAGATGGCCGTTCGTCACGGCGCGTCCGAAATGATCAGCCTTATGGCGAAGGAACACACCTTTCACCGGCCGGCCGTGATCAAGGCGGAACGGCACCTGCTGCTTGGCATGAACGACATCAGCTTTGCCGGCACCGGCGATCTCATCGCACCCCAGGAGACGCATGTCCGCGACATCATCGATTTCGCGAGACACTGGGATCAGACCGCGCCGCTGCTGATCCATTGCTGGATGGGCGTGTCACGATCACCCGCCGCAGCGCTGATTGCAGCACTTGCCGTCCATCCCGAAACGAACGACCTGGCGCTTGTCCAGCGGCTGCGCACCGCCTCGCCCTATGCGACGCCGAATGCACGGCTGATCATGATCGGGGACCAGATGCTTGACCGCAAAGGCCGACTCGTCGACGCCGTCAAGGCGATCGGCCGCGGCGCCGACGCGGACGGCAATGCGCCTTTCGTCCTGTCGCTGTCGGCGGACATCGACCTCATATGAAAACGGAGACTGCGCTTGCGCAATCTCCGTCCATTTCCAGTTCATGCGCAACGGCCGATCAAGCGGCAGCGCTATCGTAGGTATCCTGAAAAACATTCATCGAGGCCTCCATCTCGCGGATGAAGACTTCCAACGGGTTCTGATCGGAATTGCTGGGGGTGCTCGTACTTTCGTCGGCAAGAGCGCTTGCAGACGGAAGACCGGATTGCGCTGCTTCCTGCAGCTCTTGGGCGTCCACAACGCCGTCATGATTCTTATCAAGGGGATTGTACGAGGCAGCGCTCATGCTGCTTCCAACTGAAGAAATACCACTCATTCAAATCTCCTGAAGTAAACGCCGCCAGGCGTTTTCGGTGAGACGCAGTACGCTCGTTGAAATGCCGATTGGCATAGCCGATTTGCGGAGGCGGTCAAAGATAGTTGTTAATTGATCATTAACCTCAATTGACAGGTATCGAATCATATTGGTGGTAGGCCTCTGCGAGTGACGGACAACCGCCGCTCGGTAAAGATCACGGCGAACGGGCGAATCACTCTGGAGACAAGGCTATTCGATGACTGCGCAGGCGATCCGCTTGCCTGCTCCACCAACGGGCTGACTGCGGTAATCATCCGACTCCGCATGGATCATCAGCGTCCGGCCGCGAATACCGTTCTTTCCGTCAAGCTTCACCATGCCGTTGAAGACTTGCGCCCTGAGCTTGCCGTCCTGATCGACATATTGGTTGGGCATATCGCCGGCATGCGGGCCATTGGCCGCGAGCAAGCCATGCTCGGCATTGGTGGGATTGAAATGGCCGCCGGCGGATTCAAACCCGTGCGTGTGGTCGCAATGATTGTTCTCATGAATATGGAAGGCGACCCAGCGATTGGCTGGCAGGCCGGAAACGTCGAGTTCAATCAGTACGCCCGCCTTGCCCTCAGTCAGGACCGCCCGCCCCGCCTGCTTGCCGTCGATGCCGACAAAATTGGCAATTGCCGTCTGCTTGCTGTCTTGCGCAGTCGCGGGCAGAGCTGCCACCAAGGCCAGAGTCGCAGCAATAAGGATGGATCTCATGGAACATTCCTCCCGTTTGAGTCGTGAATGGAACGCGTCATAGGGTCGGGTGTTCCCGCGAGGAGAGAAATGAACAAGCCGAAACCACAAAACGGTCCGCCACCATCCGGCGGGCCGTTGCGATAATTTGGGAAAGACAGCCGCTCAGGCAGCCATACTGTCCACGTCGTATTGGCCGTAAGTGTTGTTGTAGGCGTCCATCGGCGTCAGCATATCGAGATCGAAAGCACTGCTCGACTCGGACATTTTGCCGGTCGTCACGCCACCGGTCGGCATTTGCATGAGCTTTGCCATCAAGCTGCCCAATGCGCTATTCGCGCTGCCGCTATCGACTGCATCGGTTTCGAGAATGCCCGGGCGCTCGTCGGCTTCGCGCTCTTCACGGCTCAAAACACCGTCGTCATTCGCATCGAGCCGCGAAAGCGTGCCGCGATAGGGGTAGGTACTGTTGGATGTGGAAGATACATGGGACATACAAACCTCCTAAGGTCAGGAGCCGCCTCATGCGACGTCGTTTGTACGCAATACGTTCTGGTTAACTATAGGCGTTGATAGGCTGATTTGCCCCGCGGGTAAAGACGAATTGTTAATGGGTATTAACAATAGTTTCCAGGCCGTAAATCAGAATTCCCTAATAAATCTATGATGGCCTACGATATGAAGCATCCTACGTCCCATAGGGTAATTCCCTGGAATCATGGAGAAAATCCGCCGACTGACTCTTACTGTCCCGCCTATTTCCTATAATGTGGCGACAGAATCCCATGGAGGGGCATGATGGAACTGCTGCTGATCGTGATTGTGGTCGTGGGTATTTTGATCCTGCGCAGCTACAACCAACGGCTACAACGATTGGAAAGCCGCGTTCTGGAGCTGCAAAATGCGCTTGCCGGCCGTGTGCCGGCCGCCGGTGCGGGCGAATCAGCGGCAGGGTCTGCCGAAAAGGCCATGCAGCCTTCCGAAAGCGCAGCGGAACCATTGACCGAAGCTGTAGAATCTGCGGAGGAAGCGGAAGATACCGCTATCGCCGCACACAGTAGCCTGGAACAGACCGAGGATGTGGTCGCCCCAGCCCTTATCCGGGAAGACGAAAGCCTGGAGAGCACGATCGGCGCCCGCTGGGCCGTCTGGGTGGGCGGCATCGCGCTGGCGCTCGGCGGCATCTTCCTGGTCAAGTATTCGATCGAAAGCGGCCTGCTCAGTCCTGCCGTGCGGCTGGTGCTCGCGGCGATCTTCGGTTTGGTCCTCGTCGCTGCCGGCGAAATCATCCGGCGTAGGTCTGAGCCTGTTCCGGCCAATACCTTTCAGAACGCGATGATCCCCGGCGTGCTGACGGCGGCAGGTGTCGTCGCACTGTTCGGCTCGACCTATGCCGCCTATGGTATTTACGGCTTCATCGGACCGGCGACCGCCTTCGTCCTTCTGGGCCTGATCTCGCTCGCCACGCTTGGCCTGTCGCTGCTGCATGGCCAAGCGCTTGCAGGTCTCGGGCTCCTGGCTTCCATGATCACGCCGGTACTCATCGCGTCGACGGCACCGAGACCCTGGACGCTCTTCGGCTACCTCGTCTTCACCTGGCTTGTCACCATTGTCGCGTCGCGGCTACGCCGCTGGCATACCGTACCCTCAGTTGCCGACGCCCTCCTCAGCATCTGGCCGCTGCTTTACATCTTCAACAGCGATGTGGTCGACCTGACCCCGGTTACTCTGACTATGCTGGCAATGATGGCAGGCACGATTTTCATTTGGCCGGGACGCTATCAAGTCGCTGCGACGAGCGAGGAAAGCACCGTCCGGTCGGATGAAATCGAAGAACCGTCCGTCCCATCATCGACCAGCCATTGGGCGACATTCCTGGCGCGTGCGCCGCTTGGAATGACGCTGACGGCATCCATAGGCAGCGCCGTGGTAGCCCTGTCTCTTCTGGCTTACAGCCTTTTGAACGGATACCCGCTGCCAGACGCATCTCTTCTCTTTGCGGCGATTGTTGCAACTGTTGCGGCCTTCGGAGCCGGCCGTATGTATGCGGCCTGGGCGGCAATCTTGGCGGCTCTAACCGCCGGCTTTGGCATGTTCGTCGCTCTGATGCAGCCGGAGATCGGTGCGGAGCTGAACGTAGCGCAGATCGTTCCGGCGTTGTCCCATCTCGTCGTCTATGACGGTCTCGGTCTCGGCGCGGTCTTCATCATCGTCGGCTTCTTCTTTCTCAATCGTTTTGGCGAAAGCGAGAAGCCCTTTGCGGCGCTGTGGAGCATGATCATGGTCGCCACGCCGCTGACGATCGCCGTGATCAGCTATGTCACCTTCGGCAACTGGACGCGTGATTGGCTGCATGGGCTCTATGGCATAGTACTTGCCGCCGTGCTGATGGCGCTCGCCGAAGTGCAGCACCGCCGATCCCCGGAAAATATGGCCTTGCCGACCAATATTCTGGCGGCAGGTTCCTTCGCCGCCCTGGTCTTCGCCCTGCATACGCTCGCCCACGACGCCGTCCCAACGATATTGCTGCCGGTGCTTGGCATGGCCTTCTTGCTGGCCGGGCGCGCCCGCTCCTGGCCGGCTTTGCCTTGGACGATGGTCGCGGCGCTCATCATCACCCTCGGGCGCATTGCCTGGCAGCCGACCATCGTCGATCCGAGCGACCTCGGCACGACGCCTGTCTTCAACATGCTGCTTGCCGGCTACGGTATCCCCGCAGCACTCGCAGTCTGGGCCGCCTTCGAAATCCGTCGTTCGCCGGACCTCAGGCTGCGCAACGCTCTGCAGGCGCTTGCGAGTTTTCTGGTATTGCTGACCATTGCAATCCTGGTGCGCCATGCGATGAATGGCGGCGTCTTGAATGCAAACGTTCCGACGCTCGGCGAACAATCGATCTACACATTGCTGGCGATCGGCGCCTCCGCGACGCTGATGGCGCTTGATCTCAGCGCATCGAGCCTCGTCTTCCGTTATGGCGGAATGGCGCTCGGCGTCCTCTCCGTCATCTTGATCCTGGCACTGCATCTGCTCGGACTCAATCCCTTCATGACAGGCGAGAGCACGGGCCGGATCCCTTTCTTCAATCTGCTGCTGCTCGGCTATCTTCTGCCGGCGATCGCCTATGGCGGCTTGGCGGCCTATGCACGGGACAAGCGGCCCCTGCCCTATGTGATGATGTTGGCCATTGCCGGTGCGGTCATGGCTTTTGCCTGGGCGACGCTGTCGGTTCGCCGTTTCTGGCAGGGCGAATACATTCCGGTCTGGAACGACTTCATCCAAGGGGAGGTCTATTCCTATTCCGTCGTCTGGTTGCTGATCGGCATTGCCCTTCTCTGGCTTGGCGCGCGTCTCGACGCTCGCAACCTGCGTATCGCTTCGGCCGCGCTGGTGTTCGTCGCTGTCGTGAAGGTCTTCCTGATCGACATGTCAAACCTCGAAGGCTTCCTGCGGGCACTGTCCTTCATCGGTCTCGGCGCGGTGCTGATCGGCATCGGCCTCTTCTATCAGAAGGTTCTGACGGATAAGAAAACGACGGAATGATTGCGGCGAATCTCTGCGCTCGGTAGGAACGCACAGGATCATTCCGATATGGGGCCGAAGATGGATATCAACAGAATGGCGCGGGCGTTTGCCCCGTTTGAGACGCTCGCCGCGCAGCTTATTCCTTATGCGGCCGATGGCGACGACGGTTCGCACGACATCGCCCACATCCTGCGCGTCTTCAAAAATGCCATGTCCATCCAGGCCGAAGAAGGCGGCGATGCCCGCATCCTTGCCGCCGCAGTGTTGCTGCATGACTGCGTCTCGGTGGAGAAGAATTCGCCGCATCGTGCCCAGGCGTCCAGGCTGGCCGCCGAGAAGGCCTCGGGAATCCTGAGGGAGCTTGGATGGGATGGCGAGAATATCGCGGCCGTAGCACATGCCATCACCACGCACAGCTTTTCCGCCAATATTCCGCCGGAAACGCTGGAGGCGAGAATGCTGCAGGATGCCGACCGGCTGGATGCGATCGGCATGGTCGGCGCTGCCCGTTGTTTCTATATTGCTGGCCGCCTGGGCTCCGGTCTCTACGATCCGTTCGACCCGCTCGCAACGGAGCGGCCGCTGGACGACAAGCGCTTCGCCATTGACCATTTCGAGACAAAGCTGTTCAAACTGGCGGATGGGTTTCAGACCGAAACCGGCCGGAGGTTTGCTGGCGAGCGGCATGAGCGGTTGAAGACGGTGCTGGCAATGTTCATCGAGGAAATCTGAGGGCTATTCATGCAAGTCAGCGACCTCTTCATCTATCCGCTCAAGAGCGCGCGCGGCATCGCCATTCCATCCGCTTCGATCGACGCTTTCGGCCTGATCGGCGATCGTCGCGCCATGCTGGTCGAACCATCAGGCCATTTCATCACGCAGCGCGAAGTGCAGGATCTTGCCCGCATCGACATCCAGCCCGGCCCCTCCTATCTGCGCCTCAAAATGGACGGCAAGGCCGACATCATCGTGCCGCCGCCGCAGCCTGACGACCGCATGGACGTCGTCGTCTGGAAATCGACGGTCAGCGCCTCCGTTGCCGATGAAGAAACCAACAAGGCCCTATCCGCCTGGCTCGGCCGCGAGGTCAAAATGGCCTTCTTCGACAGGCTTGCGAAGCGCATCGCCAATCCGGAATGGGCCGGCAGCGAAACGCCGGTCACCTTTGTAGACGGATACCAGATTCTGATCACAACGACCGGATCGCTGAAGGCGCTCAACGCCAATCTCGCCAGCCACAGCGAGGGTGCGGTCGGCATGGAACGCTTTCGGCCCAACATCGTCATCGACTGCGATGAGGAATGGCCTGAGGACCGCTGGGCCACGATCGAAATCGGTGGTATTCACCTCGATCTCGTCAAGCCATGCTCCCGCTGCATCATGACGACGCAAGACCAGAAGACCGGCTCGCGCGACGTACCGAACCCGATGCCCGCCATGGGTCGCGCCCGCATGTCCGCCGATCGCCGAGTCCCCGGTCCGCTCTTCGGGTGGAATGCCGTGCCGCGGAGCGAAGGCTCGGTGAAGATCGGCGATGCGGTGACCGTGATCGAGAAACGGCCGGAGGGTTGGGCACTCAAGCGGCGATAGTCGTTTCGCCGCTTGTTTAGTGCTTGCGGGCCTGAGGCAGCAGGCGCATGCTGATTGCTCATTTTGAACCCGTCAGTTGCGGCTGAAGCAGCCGTGGCGCACCGGGCTCTAGCGAGGTGCGTGCGATGGAGTGCGCGGGCTGCGGTTTCGATATTCAGAGCGGCTTTGCTTTCTGTCCGCGATGCGGCGCAAAGCAACCTATCTCCTGCTCTGCTTGCGGCTTTCCCTGCCAGCCTGATTTTGCCTTCTGCCCCAAATGCGGCGCCGCGATTTCCGACAAAGCCCAACCCGTTGCCAAGCCGATCATCGAGGCGGCACCGACAAAATCCGAGGATAATGCCGACCGGCGGCCGGTCACGGTGCTTTTTGCGGATCTCTGCGGCTTCACGACCCTCAGCGAGCAGATCGACCCCGAGGTCATGCGGGTACTGCAGAACGAATTGTTCGAAGAGATGACGCAGGCGGTCGAGGCCTATGGCGGCTTCGTCGACAAGTTTGTCGGCGATGCGCTGCTGGCGCTGTTCGGCGCGCCGGTTGCTCATGAGGACGATCCGGTTAGGGCGCTCAATGCCGCACTCAACATGATCGATCGGGCGACGCAGGTGGGCGAGCGCTGGCAGACGCGCGCCGGCGTGCCGCTGCGCCTGCATATCGGCATCAACAGCGGCCCTGTCGTCACCGGCGGCTTCGGCGCCGTCAGCACCAAGTCCTATTCCGTCACCGGCGACACGGTGAATACCGCCCAGCGCCTGCAATCCATGGCGGGCGAAAACGATATCCTCGTCGGGCCGCTCACCTATCGGCTTACCCGCCATGCCTTCGCCTTCGATAGCCTCGGCGCGCAAACCCTGCGCGGCAAAAGCGGCAATGTGCTTGTCCATCGGCTGACGGGACCGCTGGAAGCGCCGCATACGGCGCGCGGGCTCGAAAGTTTCGGCCTTCAGGCACCGATGATCGGAAGAGATACGGAGCTGTCGCGGCTGCTGACCTGCCTCGACCTCGCCTGCGGCGGTGCGGCACAGCTTGTCCGCCTCATCGGCGAAGCGGGTATCGGCAAGTCTCGCCTGGTCAACGAATTCATCGGCATCGCCGGCAACGCAGCCCGCTACCAGGGCCTCGCCATCCGCAAGGCGACTTGCTCTCCTCTCGGCGAACAATCCTATGGCACGCTTGCCGCGGTCGTGCGCAGTGCCTATGGCATCGGCGAGCGGGACGATCTCGACAGGACGCGGCAATTGCTGACGACGGGATTCCGGGCACTCGGTCTCATGCAGGAGGATGTCGACGCACTTTTGCCGCTCTTTCTGCATGTCCTCGGCCTCGGTGACCCCAATGGGGCGTTGCGTCACATCGAGCCGGAGCAATTGCGGCGGCAGATCTTCTATGCAGTCCGGACCGTCTTCGAGCGGCGGCTGGCGCAAGGTCCCCTGCTGCTTGTCATCGAGGATCTGCATTGGGCCGATGCCGCCTCGCTGGAAGTGCTTCGCTTCATGATGGATCGGCTGGAACGAAGCCGGCTCATACTGCTTGCCATCTATAGGCCGACATCGCAGATCGACCCGCTGGACTCCAATCGCGTCAGTGTCACCGTGCAACGTCTGGGCCCGCTCAATTCAGCCGACGGGCAGAAGCTGCTCGTAGCCTTCTTCGGCGAAAGTCATGCCAAGCTGCCAGTCGCCATGCGCAAGCGCATCCTCGATCGCGCCGGCGGCAATCCGCTCTTCATCGAAGAGATCCTTCGGGGATTGATCGACATGGGCAGACTGCACAATGACGGTCAGCGCTGGCAGGTTTCAGCGGAAGACACGGATGTCGATATCCCGGTCAATCTTCAGGCCCTTTTGCTCGCCCGCGTCGATCGTCTGCCGCAGGAGATCAGACGGTTGGTGCAGGAGGCGGCGGTGGTCGGCCCGAAGTTCGACACCGCTTTGCTCCGCACCGTCGCCACCGACCCGGCGGCCATCGATGCGGGGTTGGATTATCTCTGCGATGCCAATATTATCGAGGAATTGCGCGGACCCGAGGCCGGTGCTTCTCCCACCTATCGCTTCAGCCAGTCGCTGCTGCACGACGTCATCTACCATAATCTCCTGCTGCAGCGGCGCACGGAACTTCATCGCCGCATCGGCGGAGTTCTGGAACGCCAATATGGCGCAGCGCCCGACCGGCCCGAGCGTCTGGCGCAGCTCGGCCATCACTTCAGCCTAACCACCGAGAAGGCGAAGGGGGCCGGCTATCTGATGGCAGCCGGCGATCTCGCGCGCAAGACCTACGCCAATGACGACGCGATGCGCCTTTACCGCCAGGCGCTTGCCACCTTCGCAAACGAACCGGAGGTGGCGCCGGAGCAATTGGCGCTCCTGGAGCGTCTTGCCGATCTTTGCGGCCCTGCGGGTCGCCGCGACGCCGCCTTGACCCATTATCAGCAAGCGCTGGCGATCCATCGCAGCGGAGACGATCGGATCGCGGCAGCGCGGATATTGTGCAAAATCGGCCGACTCTATCTCGAGGCGGGACGCCGCGATCAGGCAGAGGCGCATTGCGCCGAGGCGGAAGCCATGATCGCGACGATCGATGCGCCGGTCGAACACGCGCATCTCCTCCAGGAGCGCGGCCATCTGGCCTTCCGCATGGGCGATCAGGCCGCTGCCGCCGAATGGGCAACTCAAGCCCTGCAACGCCTGCAAACGCTCCCCATCGACGGCACGACCGAGGCCGGACGAGAGGCGGCGCGCGCGATGGCAGAGGCGCTGAACACCAAGGGCGCAGCACTTGCGCGCCTCGGCCGCCGTCGCGATGCCGTGCAGGAAGTGGAGCGCAGCTTGTCCGTAGCCGAAAAGGCCGATCTGCAAAGTGCCGCCTGTCGCGCCTATTCCAATCTCGGCGTGCTCTACACCATTGTCGATCCGGCCAACGCCATCAATATCTGCCGGCGCGGGCTTGAGGTCGCAACCCGCATCGGCGATCTCGGCTTCCAGGCGCGCCTTCTCGCCAACCTCGCCGTTTCCTGCTGCACCTTTACCGACCGCTGCGCTGTCGAGGGCGTGCCGGCAGCGGAGAAAGCGGTGGAAATCGACCGGGCGCTCGATCAGCGCGACCACCTCTCCGTCCCCTTGATTGTCCTCGGGCAGATCCATCAGTGCCACGGACAGCCGAAGCTAGCTCGTAAGTATTACGAGGAAGCCCTTGAGGTTGCGAAGGAAATCGACGAACCGCAACTGCTATTTCCATGCTATGATGGCTTGGCGACACTGAGCCTTGAGCATGACGACATGGACGAGGCGGAACGGTATTTCACGCTGGCGCAGGATGTGTGCACCCGTCACAACCTTGATCCCGGCACACTCGTCGTATTGCCGTTTCTCGACTGACTGTCCTCGTCGCGACGATCCGTTGGAGCTTCGTTAGGGGAATCGATTCAAGCACTTAAAGGGAGGAACGAAAGATGCAGGAGAACCACGCCGAAAGACCATTGCAGCCTGGAGATCGCGCACCGAATGTCGTGCTGGATGCGATCACCCGCCAGGGCAAGATCGCCATCGACGATTTTCGCGGCCAGAGGCCGGTGTTCGTCGGATTGTTCCGCGGACTGCATTGTCCCTTCTGCCGCCGGCAGATCGCCGCCATGGCCGAACTCACCGATGCATTGCAGGAAAAAGGCATCGGCAGCCTGACCGTTGTCAACACGCCGATCGAGCGCGCCCGGCTCTACTTCCGATATCATCCGCTTCCCAATCTGCTGGCCGCCTCCGACCCGGAGCGAGTATCGCACAGGGCCTTCGGCCTGCCGAATATTCAGTTCACCGAAGCCGAGAATGACTGGCCGCACAAGGTCAGCATGGATGCGGTGATGTCGATGCGCATCGACATGCCGGGCGAGCTACCCGAGCCCATGAACCCGATCGCGGCGATGGAATTCCTCGACAAGGCGGACGGCTATGAATTCACCGAGGATGACAAGCGGATGATCGCCACCGGAGAAGGCCAGCTTGTCGGTGAATTCCTGCTCGATCGGGATGGCGTCATCCGCTGGTCTTTCACGGAAGTCGAAGAGGCCGGCCGTCATATGTTCGGTGTTCCCGCTCCTCGGGAGGTGATGTCGGCAGCATCGAATATGGCTGTTTGAAGCGAGCGATCTTTCAGCTCCAAATCACGTCTTAAGCATGATCCTGTCCGCTGCCCACTTTCGGGATCATGCTCTATCTTTTGGCAGCAATGGTCGGCCGCTCCCGCGGCGCTTCCGGGGAGGCCGCATTCAGAGCTTTCAACGCTGCCTGGATGAAACCGTCGCGCGCCGCGGCGATCTCTATGCCGCGCGGTTCGTAGACGTGGCGATGCAGGAAAAAGCCGGTCAGGCGGAAAGCAGCAGCGAGGCTTTCGCCATCCGCCGCTTCAACGGCACCCGCGGCAAGAAAGGGCGGCAACGAAAGCATCTTATCAGCCCAGGGCAAGCCGGCGGCACGGCAGACAGCGCGCCCGGTCTTTGGCGAAACGAAGGCGAGATCGTCACGCGCGCCTGTCGCCGCGCACTCGGTCAGATCGAGGCCGAAACCGAGATCATTGAGTACCGCCAGCTCGAATCGGACGAAAAGTTCGCCGGCATCCATGGGGTTCTGCAGGTTTTCGAGAATGACATTCAGCGCATCATAGAGATGCGGGTGCGGATCGCGCTCAGGCAGCAGGCGCAGCAGTGCGCCCATGGCCTGCACGCCATAGACGGCGGTCGCCGTCTCCATCAGCCTCGCCGCGCGCAACCGCACCGGCTCCATGCGGAACTCGCCGAGATGCTCGTGCAGCCGCGCCCGCCACGTCACTTCGACCAGATTGCCCGCCTGCAGCACCGGCTGCATGGCACGCGACCGGCCGGAGCGCACCAATCCCATGTGCCGGCCACGATCACGTGTCATCACCTCGGCAATGACGCTGGTCTCGCCGAGGCGTTTGACGCCCAAGATGATCGCCTGATCCTGCCACTGCATCGGCCGGTTCGTCCCACAGAATGTCGTGATTCGAGTTTAGGACAAACGGCAGACGCTGTCACATGTCAGACGATGCGTCTGATGAAGGGCTGCCTGCCGATGTCAGCCTGTCCACGAATGCCCACATGGCAGCCTCGTCGAAAGGCTTGTTGAGCAACGGTACATGTCGCAGGTCCGGCGGGAAATCGAGCGTATCGGGATAGCCGCTGACAAAGCCAAAGGCGATGCCGCGCTCTGTCAACAACCGGGCAAAGCCGAAACTCATCGACTCCCCAAGATTGACGTCCAGCATCGCAAAATCATAACGCTCCGTATGAATGGCGTTAACTGCCTGCTCCAGGTTCGAGGCGATTTCCACCTCCTGGACCCCGATGAGACGAAGGATTTCTTCCGCCTCCATGGCAATGATCAGATTGTCTTCCAAAATAAGAACGCGCTGAACCGTCATATCAGCGCCATCCCCGCGTGCATGCGCCAAGCGGCGCCGAGCCCCGTAAACATTCCCACATCTATCCCTCCGGCGCCGATCATCGACCCGTGTTGAATGGATGGCATTGCC
Organism: Rhizobium sp. CB3090; assembly: GCF_029714285.1. Classification (NCBI taxonomy): domain Bacteria; kingdom Pseudomonadati; phylum Pseudomonadota; class Alphaproteobacteria; order Hyphomicrobiales; family Rhizobiaceae; genus Rhizobium; species Rhizobium sp. CB3090. The sequence goes on along the minus strand of NZ_CP121662.1, from coordinate 745,699 downwards.
CCATCCGTGTTGGCTAGATCTCATGTGACATGACCTTGCCTTAACCCGCTTCGCACTTTTTGTTCCGCGGGACTACGGGCTCGTCATCATGCTCCAATCGCATTTGCCGCCGCGGTTAGTAAAAGGTGAAACTGGTCGAAAAGTGACGAAAATGTAGTCTATGCTGATACACCAGCCTTGAACATTTAAAAAAGACACGCGGCAGCCATATCAATGCCGCTATGTCAGATGAACGGCCGCATCCCTGGGTCCAACCCTTCCCATTCGGCGAGAGCGGCAAGCCCCTGACCATTCAATACGTCGCAACCGCGTTCGTGCCAGCGGATCAATCCGCGTTCCGACAGTTTTTTCAAAGTCTTGTTCGTATGAACGATGGAAAGGCCGAGCGTGTCGGCGATGTGCTGCTGCGTGATCGGGATGCCCTTGCTGCCGTCAAAGAGATGTAGGGCACTTGCCCGTTGATGCAGGTGGGCAAGCAGATAAGCGGCTCTTTCCAGCGCGGACCGGCGACCGATGCTTAAGAGATGTTCGTCCAGAATGCGTTCTTCCCGCGCGGCGATCCAAGTGAGATCGAAAGCGAGCGACGGATGCTTGTTATAGAGCGTCATCAGTTCCGCACGCTCGAAAACACAAAGCAAGACCGAGGACAAAGCCTCGGTCGAATGCTGCATTTCGCCCATGATCGAGCCTTGTAGGCCAATGAGATCGCCGGGCATCACATAGTTGAGTATCTGCCGGCGCCCGTCTTCAAGCGTCTTATAGCGAAAGCCCCAGCCGGAAAGAATCGTGAAGAGGTGAGCGCTGTGGGCACCCTCCAGGAAGATCGTCGCACCGGGGTCGACGACAAGTTCACCCTTCTTGAAATCCGCGACGAAACCCAGCTCCTCGCGACTAAATTCGCGAAAATGCGGTAAGCGCCGCAGCGGGCAGAGTTTGCACGGCGTTTTCTCTTTGTGCATCGTCGTGGTCTTGACCATCCACGTACCTTTGATCACACCGACTGATGCGATCTGTCCGAGGTAAGACGCTCAACGGGAAACTGTTCCGTCAGCGCGGAAATTCAAGTCCCATCTCGCGGAAGCGTTCCGGATCGTCACCCCAATTCTCCCGCACCTTGACGAAGAGGAACAAATGCACCGGCTGTTCGAGAATTTCGGACAGCTCCTTGCGTGAGGCCGTCGAGATCGCCTTGATCGTCTCCCCCGATTTGCCGAGGGCGATCTTCTTCTGGCTTTCGCGCTCGACATAGATCACTTGTTCGATCCGCACCGAGCCATCCTTGCGCTCTTCCCATTTTTCCGTCTCGACATGCGAGGAATAGGGAAGCTCCTGATGCAGGCGCAGGAACAGCTTTTCGCGGGTTATTTCGGCGGCGAGCTGGCGCATCGGCAGGTCAGAGATCTGGTCTTCGGGATAATACCACGGACCTTCCGGCAGGGTTTTTGCCAGATAGTCCATGACATCGTCGCAGCCCGAACCGTTTTCGGCCGAAATCATGAAGGTTTGCTCGAAGGCGATCTTCTCGTTGGCGGCGGCGGCAAGCGCCAGCAGGTCCTCGTGGCGAACGCGGTCGATCTTGTTCAAAACCAGGATTTTCGGTTGGGAAACTTCCTTCAGCCCCTCGAGAATGGCTTCGGCATCGCCGCGCAAACCACGCTCGCTGTCGATCAGGAGCATGATGAGATCCGCATCCTTGGCGCCGCCCCAGGCTGATGTCACCATGGCCCGATCAAGGCGCCGGCGCGGCTTGAAGATGCCGGGCGTATCCATGAAGACGATCTGCGCATTGTCGTGGATGGCGATGCCGCGCACGATGGCGCGCGTCGTCTGCACCTTATGGCTGACGATCGACACTTTGGCGCCGACGAGCCGGTTGACGAGCGTCGACTTGCCCGCATTGGTTGGGCCGATGAGGGCCACGAAACCCGAATGCGTCGGGCTAGTATTTTCAGCCGCACCTTCGCCGGCCAGATCTTCCTGATTGGTCATTTCTTCCGTCATTTTTAGGCAGTCATTTTCACTTCTGAATAGACTGGAGCTGCCATACACCTTCGCGCTCCAAAATCCGTGTCGCGGCCACCTGTTCGGCGGCGCGCTTGGAGCGATCTATACCGGTCTCGGGCGCGGTTCCCGCCACTTCCACCGTTACCGTGAAGCGGGGATCATGATCCGGTCCGCTGCGGTCATCAACCCTGTAAACGGGTGTGACGCCGAATTTCGCATGCGCCCATTCCTGCAATTCCGTCTTGGCATCGCGTCTGGCACCATCCGGACGAACGGCGCGGGACTCCCAATAGCGCAGAATGAATTTGCGCGCCACTTCGAGGCCGCCATCGAGATAGAGCGCCGCAATGAGGCTTTCCACGACATCGGCGCGCACGTTCAACATGCGCTTACCGGTCAACTTCTTCACATCGGCGCCCGTGCGGATGAAGAGATGCAGTTGCATCTCATCGGCGACTTCGGCGCAGGTTTCGGCACTGACAAGCTGGTTGAGGCGCACCGAGAGCTCGCCCTCGGTCGCCGTGCTGAAGGTCTGAAACAGGAGTTCGGCGATGCACAGGCCGAGAACCCGGTCGCCGAGAAATTCCAGCCGCTCGTAATTGCCAGCCTTGTGGGTTCGGGCGCTGGCATGCGTCAGTGCCCAGTCGAGGCGCCCCTTCTCTGCGAATTCGTGGCCTATTACGGCTTCAAGCCTGACACGATCCGCCTGCGGGAGCGTCTGCGTCTTCGTCATTCGACAACCTTGAAGAGACGGTCCCAACGCATGTTGGTCGGCCATTTCCAGATTTCGCGGAACGAGGTGTCGTGGCCGAGCGAGAAGAAGATAACGCTGGCACGGCCGATCAGGTTCTCAGCCGGCACATAACCGACGTCGAAACGGCTGTCATCGGAATTGTCGCGGTTGTCGCCCATCATGAAATAGTTGCCCGGCGGCACGACATATTCCTGCGTGTTGTCGCCGCGCGACGTCTGCGACAGGTCCAGCGTATCATAGACCTTGCCGGTATCCGGCAGGCGCTCGCTGTAAACGGGGATATCGTCGCCCGGCTCCTGACTGTAATCCGAGGCGAAGGTTCCGTGCGGCTGACGCGGGACGGCCTGGCCGTTGATGTAGAGGATATCGTTCTTCATCTGAATGCGGTCACCCGGCAGGCCGATGACGCGCTTGATATAGTCGACATCCGGGTTCGGCGGGAAGCGGAAGACCACGACATCGCCGCGCTTCGGTTCACTGCCGAAGATGCGGCCGCTGAACAGATCGGGCGAGAAAGGCAGAGAATATTTCGAATAGCCGTAAGCGAACTTATTGACGAAGATATAGTCGCCAACAAGAAGCGTAGGCATCATCGAGCCGGACGGAATGGTGAAGGGTTGAAATAGTACCGTGCGGATGATCATGGCCAGGACCAGAGCCTGGACGATGACCTTGATGTTTTCCCACAGGACGTTCTGCTGTTTTTCGGCTTTCTCGGACACGCAGTCTTATTCCTTTTTCGCACCCCACCGGCGCACTTCACTTTCAGGCACTCTCTATCCGCTTCATACCACGGCGGCAATGGCGCAGGTATTAAAAGCGACACACTGTCGTCATTCAGCCCGCAATCGGCAGTGCTTCGATGATCACGAAAGCCTGAGCGAGAGGGAAATCATCGGTTATCGTCAAATGAATGGCGGCGCGATGATTTTCCGGAAGCATCGCGGCCAGCCTTTTGGCCGCACCGCCCGTCAATTGCATGGTCGGCTTGCCGCTCGGCAGGTTGACGACGCCCATGTCGCGCCAGAATACGCCTTGTGCCAGACCTGTGCCAAGCGCCTTCGAGCAAGCCTCCTTGGCGGCGAAGCGCTTGGCGTATGACGCTGCCTTATTCTTGCGTCCTTCGGATTTGGCGCGCTCGATGTCGGTGAAACAGCGTTCGGTGAACCGTTTGCCGAAACGTTCGATCGACTTTTCGACGCGGCGGATATCGATGAGGTCGCTGCCTATCCCGATGATCATGAGAAGGCCCTCCAACCGGCCGCCGCGACGTCGCGTCCCGTCAGACGCTCGACACGTTTTCGGCAAGCGCCAGGCGTTCGCGCGCCCGCTCAATCAGCCTGGCCTTGCGGCGGGTCTTGAAGCTCTTCACGCCATAATAAGTCAACGCATAGACCACGAGGCCGGTGACGATTGCCGGCGGGATGCCGCCGATCACCATCGGCTTCAGGATCGGATCCCAAAGCTGCAGGAGGTCGCCCTTATGCCATAGCGCCGGCAGATCGATGCCACCGCTCTGGCCGCCACTGTCGCGCGCCAGGATCAGATGACCGATTTCCCAAGTGAGGCCCCAGATGAAAGGATAGGTGATGGGATTGCCGGCTGCCAGGCAGCCAAGTGCGGCTGCAATCACGTTGCCGCCGATGACATAGGCGATGATGATCGCCATGACGAAGTGCACGCCGATGAAGGGGGTCCAGGAGACGACAATGCCGGCGGCAAAGCCCGCGGCCACCGAATGCGGCGAAGCGGCAAGACGCACCAGGCGTTTTCCAAAATATTGGAACGAACGAACGAAACCCTTGCGAGGCCAAAGATGCTCCCGCAGTTTTTCACTCAAGGTCAATGGTTTTCGGCGGCGAAATAACATGCGGCTTATCTAGTGCAGAGAGGGCCGTCATGACAAGGGCGGCGTAGCATATCATGCGTCGATTATCCGACTGCAGCGCCTATACTCTCCAGAGTTCCACTTGCTCAACGAACAGGAACAGACCGTCCTGGCTCTACTTGATGCAGACCATCCTGCCTGCTTCAGGCGGGATGCTCCAAGGGCGTGGCAACAGGCACGCCCCTTCCCACTTTGGAAGTATTGTCAGCACTTAACGCTGACGGAAGATGCCGCGATCGACCTGACGCTGACGATATTCAAGGTCAAAACGGTCGTGCGCACCATTCAGATAGGCCATTTCACGTTCTTGAGCACTCGGAACGCGCAAGGCGCGGGCGAATTTCTTGATCGGACCAAACATTTGTCTTATCTCATCTCTGTTTCGTTTCTTCGATGACCAGAAGATAGGCATGACAAAAGTTAATTACCACAGCTCATAAATAGAGGCAGCCATGCAAACGGCGCATGCCTCCGCCAGGATTCGGGCAAAGTTGATCATAAAATGATCACAAACTATGCAATTTGCCGCGATCGAAGCCGGAAAGGCTAATTATTCGTAAAGCCGCTTCACCGTGGCGATGCAATCGAGCTCCTTGAGCTGCACCAGGAGCTGGTTGAGTTGGCGCAGATCCCAGACTTCGACATCCAGTGCCATCTCGGTAAAGTCGGCGGCAACGCGCACCGTGTTGAGAAGGCGGATGTTGACGTCGATGTCGGCGACCGTCTGCGCGACCTTGGCGAGCGTGCCCGGCTCGTTCAACGCATTGATCAGAATGCGCGCGGTGAAGCGGGACTTGTTGGCCTCGTCCAGATCCCAGCGCACGTCGATCCAACGCTCGGGCTGGTCGTCGAAACGCTGCAGGACAGGCGACTGGATAGGATAGATGGTGATGCCCTTGCCCTTTTCCATGATGCCGACGATACGGTCACCTGGAACGGCGCCGGTCGGAGCGAAATGCACATCGACATCCGCCGCCAGGCCACGGATCGGCAAAGCGTCCACGCCTTCGACGCTGGCAGCGAGATCGGCCTTGGTCTTGCCGGGGATCTTGAAGATCATGCCCGAGGCGCTGCGGACATTGAACCAGCCTTCGTCGCCGGCAGGCTTGACCGTTACGCGCTCATCCTGATGGTCGGGGTAGACGGCCCGCAACACATCGAGCGACGACATCTCCCCTCGCCCGACAGCAGCAATCGCATCCTCGACATCCTTTTGGCCGAGACGGTGCAGCGCCGGCTTCAGCCCTTCACGCGAAAAGACCTTGCCAGCGCGCTCGAAGGTGCGCTCCAGAATGCGGTGGCCAAGGCCGGCATATTGCTTGCGGATGGCAAGCCGGGTTGCGCGGCGGATTGCGGCGCGCGCCTTGCCGGTCACGACGATCTCCTCCCAGGCGGCCGGCGGCACCTGCACGCCGGAGCGGATGATCTCGACTTCGTCGCCATTGGTCAGGCGTGTCACCAGCGGCATGATGCGGCCGTTGATCTTGGCGCCGACGGTGGTGTCGCCGATATTGGTGTGCACAGCATAGGCAAAATCGATCGGCGTGGCGCCGCGCGGCAGGGCGATCAACTTGCCCTTCGGCGTGAAGCAGAAGACCTGATCCTGGAAGAGTTCCAACTTGGTATGTTCGAGGAATTCTTCGGGACTGTCGCCTTCGGCCAGCGCCTCGATGGTGTGGCGCAGCCAGGAATAGGCGTTGCTTTCGCGCGACAGCAATTCACCATCGCCGTTATTATTGGCACCGTCCTTGTAGAGCGTATGGGCGGCAATGCCGAATTCGGCGATCTCATGCATGCGCTTGGTGCGGATCTGCAGCTCGATGCGCTGGCTAGACGGGCCCACGATAGTGGTGTGCAGCGAACGGTAATCGTTCTGCTTCGGCGTGGAGATATAATCCTTGAAGCGGCCAGGCACGACGCGCCAGCGCGTATGCACGATGCCGAGCGCGCGATAGCAGGAAGGAACGTCATCGACGAGCAGACGGAAGCCATAGACGTCGGAGAGTTGCTCGAAGGAAAGCGACTTCGACTGCATCTTGCGGAAGACCGAATAGGGCTTCTTCTGCCGGCCCTTGACCATGGCATTTGCGAGGCCGTTGGCGACCAGCAGGTCGCGCAGTTCCGTCTCGATCTTCTTCACCAGGCCTTCGTTGCGCCGCGACAGTTCTTCGAGGCGCTTGGTGACAGTGTCGTGCGCCTCCGGATTGATATGGCGGAAGGAAAGCTCCTCCAGCTCTTCACGCATGTCCTGCATGCCCATGCGGCCGGCAAGCGGCGCATAGATGTCCATCGTCTCTTCGGAAATGCGGGCGCGCTTCTCCGGCGACATATGGTCGAGCGTGCGCATATTGTGCAGCCGGTCGGCCAGTTTGACCAGGAGCACGCGGACGTCGTCGGAAATGGCAAGCAGCAGCTTACGAAGGTTCTCAGCCTGCTTCGCCTTCTTGGTGACGAGATCGAGCTTCTTGATCTTGGTCAGCCCTTCGACCAGGCGGCCGATATCCTCGCCAAACAATTCATCGATTTCAGCCCGCGTCGCGGTCGTGTCTTCGATCGTATCGTGGAGGAGCGCGACGGCGATCGTCGATTCATCCAGGCGCATGTCGGTCAGGATGGCGGCAACTTCGAGAGGATGGGAAATATAGGGGTCGCCGCTGGCACGCTTCTGCTGGCCATGCTTCTGCATCGCATAAACATAGGCCTTGTTGAGAAGCGCTTCATTGGCATCGGGCTTGTATTTCTGCACACGCTCGACAAGCTCGTATTGCCGCATCATTCCCAAGCTACTCCCGCAAAATAAAAGCGCGCCAGTCATACGACCGGCGCACGCATTACTTCATCATATCGCTCTTGGTTAGAGCATCAAGCGCGTCGATCAGTAATCGTCGCTTTTTTCTGGCGGAACAAGGCCTTCGATGCCGGCAAGAAGCTCTTCTTCCGACATCTGGTCGAAAGTAACGGCTTCCGGCTGATCTTCTTCCTCATCGCCCGAAGCGGAAGTGGCGCCGCCGGCTGCCAGGAGGCTTGCCGGATCGGGCTCGGGCTCATCGACTTCGACGTGCTTCTGCAGCGAGTGGATCAGATCTTCCTTCAGATCATCGGGAGACAGCGTCTCATCGGCGATTTCGCGCAGCGCGACGACTGGGTTCTTGTCGTTGTCGCGGTCGATAGTGATCGAGGAACCCTGCGAAATCAGGCGAGCACGATGGCTGGCAAGCAGTACGAGCTCGAACCGGTTTTCTACTTTATCAATGCAATCTTCTACTGTGACACGGGCCATTGCCTGTCCTTTGCGGTCGTGATGTCGTCATCATGTCTCGGAGTAGCACGCCCGATACAAGCAAACGATGGCAAATTCAAGTTTTTCCTGCTTCAGGGCTGCCAATCCCTCCACAATGCGCTAAAATTCATTAGACAAATCGCGTATTCAACCCATAGTTGCTTGGAATATCATAAAGCGTGCCCTAAATCTCGTTTATATGAATAATTCATAAAGTAATACGAATTATTCTTGGGCGTCATACAAGGCATTGTTTTGACTGCATTTTGAGTAAAGTAATTGCGTTTTGGTAACAATGGATATGTAAGCGATGTTCGACCCACGCGAAAAAATTGCACTTTTTATAGACGGCGCCAATCTTTACGCTGCATCTAAAAGTCTTGGTTTTGATATCGATTATCGCAAGCTGTTGAAGGCCTTCCAGAAGCGTGGATATCTGCTGCGGGCCTATTACTATACCGCACTTATCGAAGACCAGGAATATTCCTCGATCCGCCCGCTCATCGATTGGCTGGATTATAACGGCTACAAGGTCATCACCAAGCCGGCGAAGGAATTCACCGACTCCATGGGCCGCCGCAAGATCAAGGGGAACATGGATATCGAGCTGGCGATCGACGCCATGGAGCAATCGGAAACCGTCGATCATCTGGTCATCTTTTCCGGCGACGGCGATTTCACCACACTGGTGGAAGCTTTGCAGCGCCGCGGCCGCAAGGTGTCTGTCATTTCCACGATGGCCACCCAGCCACCGATGATCGCCGACGACCTGCGCCGTCAGGCCGATCACTTCATCGATCTCGTATCACTGAAGGCCGAAATCGGCCGAGATCCTTCCGAGCGTCCGCCGCGCCCGGTCGAGCCGGCGCCCGCAGTCGAGGTCGACGAGTAATCGAAGAAATAGGGAGCTTTATCTCGCCGGTGCGGACCGAGATAAGGCTTCGCATTCGCTTATTTCACCCATTATCCTTGAGCAGCCGGTTCCTCTGCCGGTTCCAGTCGCGTTCCTTCTCGGATTCGCGCTTGTCGTGGATCTTCTTGCCCTTGGCGAGAGCCAGCTCCAGCTTGGCGCGGCCGCTGTCGTTGAAATAGATCTTCAGCGGGATCAGCGTCATGCCTTCGCGATTGACGGCGGAGCGCAAACGGCCAATCTCGCGACCGGAGAGCAAAAGCTTGCGGCGGCGGCGAGGCTCATGATTGAAGCGGTTCGCCTGCAGATATTCCGGCAGATAGGAATTGATCAGCCAGATCTCGCCGTCTTCATCGGAGGCGTAGGATTCGGCGATATTGGCCTTGCCTTCGCGCAGCGATTTGACCTCCGTGCCTTTCAGCACAAGCCCTGCCTCATAGGTATCGATGATCTCGTAGTTGAAGCGCGCCTTGCGGTTTTCCGCGACGATCTTCTTCACCACGCGTTGGCTGCCTTTGGGTGCCATGGTTCTTCTTCTTTTCGTGCGTCAATTCCGGCAGCAGTCACCGGCGCGACAGGTTTCAAACCCTAAAGCGCGTCGCAATCTTTCAGATTCGCTCCTTGCGCTTTAGGTCTTTGATTTTGCGCATATCGTTATCGCAAAACCGCTGCGCACTTTTGCGCGACATGCTTTAGATAAGCGAGACCGCCCTCCTTGTGAAGAGAGCGGTCTCGACAGGACATTTTATGAGCGCGTCGGCTTTGCCGTCAGTTCAACAGACCGGCATGGCGCATGGCGGCGTCGATCGCCGCCTCCGTGCCGGGCTCCAGTGTCGAGAGCAGCGGCGAGCGCACGTTGCGGCTCATGCGGCCAAGGCGGGAAAGGCCGTATTTGGCGCCGCAGAGGCCCGGCTCCAGGAAGATAGCCTTATGCAGCGGCATCAGGCGATCCTGATAGTCCAGCGCCTTGGCATAGTCGCCGGCAAGCGTCGCCGCCTGGAATTCGGCGCAAAGACGCGGCGCGACATTGGCAGTCACCGAGATGCAGCCGACGCCGCCATGGGCGTTGAAGCCGAGCGCGGTCGCATCCTCGCCGGAAAGCTGGCGGAAGTCGCTACCGCAGGTGATGCGCTGCTCGGAGACCCGTTCGATCTTGCCTGTTGCATCCTTGACGCCGACGATATTGGTATGCGCCTTGGCGAGCGCGCCCATCGTCTCAGGCGTCATGTCGACGACCGAACGGCCGGGAATGTTATAGATATAGATCGGCAGCTTCACCGCTTCGGCTACGGCCGAAAAATGTGCGTAAAGCCCCTTCTGCGTCGGCTTGTTGTAGTAGGGGGTGACGACCAGAACTGCGTTGGCCCCGACCTTCTCGGCATGCTGGGCAAGCTCGATCGCCTCGCGGGTATTGTTGGAGCCGGCGCCGGCCATGACCGGGACACGCTTGCCGGCCACTTCGATGCAAATCTCGACGACACGCTTGTGCTCATCATGCGACAGGGTCGGCGATTCGCCCGTCGTACCGACGGGAACGAGCCCGCTGCTGCCCTCTTTGATCTGCCAATCGACATGGGAAGCGAAGGATGCTTCATCCACCTTGCCGGCGTCAGTGAAGGGCGTAACGAGTGCGGGAATGGACCCCTGGAACATGCAAGTCTCCTCGCGGCGCCGCTTTCATGCTTCAGCCGCAATCCATGGTTATGAATCCGCGCACCATAAAGCGCTCACTTGACGGCGACAAGCGCGCTTTCGATGGTAAAGGGCAGTTTCCGATATCATAATTGATTGAAATTCGGGCCAACGCTAAGGTTTCGTTAATATAAACTTCGGCAAATGGAGGGGGCCTGTTTTTTGTTGTGAGTAGCCGAATGAAAAGACCCGTCATGATCTTGACCGCTATGGGCATGGCGGTCGCGTGGAGCACTTTTGCCTCACAGCTTCCCGGCGAACAGACAACAATCCCTGACACGACTGACGTAGCGATGACCGTGCCCGATCCGTTGAATACCGGATCTATTCCGCGCGGCTCCGCGATAGCCCCCGTCAGCGGCGACCTGAAAGCCGGTCTCGATGCCCTCACCGGCAAGAACCCGATGCAGGCGCTCGCCATCCGCAACAGCATGGGCCAGGGTACGCTCGACCGCCACATTCTGACCTGGGCAATCGCTACCTCCGGCCAGCCCGGCGTTCCCTCCGGCGAAATCGCCGCAGCAGCGCGTGAGCTCGCCGGTTGGCCGGGTCTCGCCAGCCTGCGCGGCAATTCCGAACGCGCGATTTACGCTGAAAATCCCCCCGCCGATCAAGTGCTTGCCGCCTTTGGCAATACGCAGCCGGAAACGCCGGAAGGCGCAGTCATCCTGTCGCGCGCGCTAGTTTCGCGCGGCGCGACCGCGCAAGCTGCCAAGCTCATCCGCAAGGTCTGGCGCAACGAGGGGCTCGACAAGTCCTTCGAAGACAAGATCCTTGCCGAATTCTCCAGCCTTCTGTCGCCGGCCGATCACAAGGCGCGGATGGACTATCTGCTTTATCGCGGCCGCACCGCACAGGCCAAGCGTTTCGGCGACCTCGGCCGGGCGCAATCGCTCTACAAGGCCTGGGCAGCCGTCAACAATCATTCCGCCAATGCCGGAACTTTGCTTGCCAATATCGATTCGCAATGGCGCAAGGACCCCGCCTATCTTTTCATGCGGATCGAGAATCTGCGCCGCCAGGACAAATTTGACGATGCCGCCAATCTTCTGATGCAAATGCCGCGCGACCGCAGCGTACTCGTCAATGCCAGCCAATGGTGGGACGAGCAGCGCATCGTCAGCCGCGGCCTGGTGGATCAGGGCGAATTCAAAACCGCGTATCGCATCGTCGACGCCAGCGTCGCAGAGAGTGCGCAGGATGTCGGCGAGGCGGAATTCCATGCCGGCTGGTATGCACTACGCGGACTGCAGGACGGAGCGACGGCCGAAACGCATTTTCGTAAAATCCTGCAGGTATCGAACGGTCCGATCTCGCTGTCTCGCGCCTGGTATTGGCTCGGCCGCTCCGCTGAAGCCGGCGGCCCCGGCAAGGCGGCGGATTTCTATACCAAGGCAGCGTCCTACCCGAGCACGTTCTACGGCCAGCTCGCAGCCGAAAAATTAGGCCGCCGGACGCTGAACGTCACCTACCCCTCGCCGACGACCGATGACCGGGAGCGTTTCCAATCCCGAGAAGCGGTACAGGCCATCGCGCATCTCGAAGCGGCAGGACACGGCTGGCGGGCCGACGCCCTTTATCGGGCGCTGGCAAGACAATTGCAGAGCCCCGGCGAGATCGCCATGCTGGCGGCACGGGCCGAGCGCTCCGGCAATCACCAGCTTTCCTTGCAGGTCGGCAAGATCGCTTATGGCCGCGGCGTCGATGTTGCAGCCCTTGCCTTCCCGATCGGCGTCATTCCGGACAGTGCCAATATTTCCGGTTCCGGCAAGGCGCTCGCCTATGCCATCGCCCGGCAAGAGAGCGCCTTCAACCCGGCAGCAATCTCGTCTGCCAACGCGCGCGGTCTGCTGCAGCTTCTGCCGAAGACGGCCAAGGCCGTCGCCGGCCGTCATGGCATGGCCTATTCGGCGGACAAGCTGACGCAGGATGCCGGCTACAACGCGACGCTTGGAGCCCATTACCTCGGCGAGCAGATCGATGCCTTCGGCGGCTCCTACATTCTGACCTTCATTGCCTACAATGCCGGCCCGAACAAGGTTCCGGAGTGGATCAACCGCTATGGCGATCCGCGTGGCAAATCGATCGACGATGTCGTCGACTGGATCGAGCGCATCCCCTTCCCCGAAACGCGCAACTACGTCCAGCGCGTCATGGAGAACTATCAGGTCTACAAGGCTCGGCTTGGGCAGAAGACCGATATCGAACACGATCTGATCTACGGACGCGGCTAAGCTCTGCACCGACGCAACGCGATTGTTCAGAACGACAAAATCGCGTTACATCCCTCGTGAAACGCCACCCATGAGGGCTATCCATGCGCAATGACGATGAGAGCGGCTTTGTCAGCAGAACAATCCCGGCGCCGGACGGGCTGAGGCTCCACGCACGCGATTACGGTGGCGAATCGTCGAGCTCAAGCCTGTCGCCGATCGTCTGCTTGCCGGGTCTGACCCGCAATTCCCGGGATTTTCACGATTTGGCGCTGCTTCTGTCGCGAGATCCGGTGAAACCGCGCAGAGTGATTACGCTCGATGCCCGGGGACGAGGTTTGTCGGCCTGGGACGATGACAAGAGCCACTACAATCTCGCCGTCGAGGCCCAGGATGTGCTCGCGACCTGCGCCACGCTGAATATATCGAAGGCCGTTTTCATCGGCACGTCGCGCGGCGGCCTCGTCCTGCATCTGCTGGCCGCAAGCCATCCCGATATCCTGAAGGCTGTCATTCTCAACGACATCGGTCCCGTTCTGGAAAAAGAAGGGCTCGGCAACATCCGAGACTATCTGAATCGTGACAGGAGGCCGGCCGATTGGAACGAGGCTGTCGAGATTCTGAGGGAAAATCATGGCGACGCTTTCACGGCGCTGACGGCAGACGATTGGCGCGACATGGCGCAGGCGATCTATACGTACAGAGATGGAAAAATCATTGCGGATTTCGATCCCGCTATTGCCGCACAGATGAAGTCACTCGACCTTGAAGCGCCGCTGCCGGATCTCTGGCCGCAATTCGAATCGTTTCAGAAAATTCCCTTGATGGTGATTCGCGGGGAGAATTCGAAACTGCTGACGACGGCCAGTATCGAAGAGATGGCAAGGCGGCATCCCGGCATGAGGGTGAAGATTGCCGTCGGCCAGGGACATGCTCCGATTCTGCACCTCGGAGATATTCCGGCCGCGATTCGGCATTTCCTTGCCACGATTTGAATTCCAGAGCGCTACGTTCAATTTGAACGCAGAAAGGTCGCTGCAGTTTTAGAATTCAGAGAGCTGAAACGCAAAAAAGGAAAGGCCCGATTGGGAAAACCGGGCCAATCCCTTCTGATCGGAGGTCAGATCAGTGAGCGGACTTCTTTATTAGAAGTTACGCTGGAAGCGCAGGATGCCGGCCCAGGTGTCCTTGTTGACCGCATCGTAGTTGACGTAGGTGACTTCCGGCTCGATCAGCAGGTTCTTCACCGGGTTCCACTTGATGTTGGTCGTGGCTGCGAAAGTCTTCAGGTCGTCGTAAGAAACCTGAACGTTCCACTTCAGCTTGTCGTTGATCGGAACGCCAATGCCGCCCCAAACTGCCCAGTCGCCCCAGCCGAGACCAGCACCGCCAGCACCGGCATACTTATTGAGCTTGTCGCCATCCGTGTTCCAGCCGCCCATAACGAAGGCAGACAGAACGCCGAAGTCAGCATCGACACGAGCCTTGATGGCGCCTTCTTCGACGATGGAATCATAACCGCCGACTACGCGGAACTGCCATGCGCCGGCCTTGTAACCAGCACCGGCAACGACGTCAGGTGCATAGTGATCGGAGCTGTTTTCGCCGTTCGCACCGGTTGCGCCGGTGCCGGAGTTGCTGTCTTCCAACGAGATCACTGCCGTGAAGCCGTTGCCCGCATCATATTTATAGGTAATCTGGTTCAGTTCATCGGTGCCGTTGATACCGTACTCGATCACGTCGTCGTTGATAACGTCGCCGGCATAGCCGAGGAAGCTCGAGTAAACCGAATCGTTCTTGCCGACCAGGAAACCGCCGAGGCTGATATTCGCCCAGAGGAGCTTCGTCGCCGTCGAGCCGCCTTCCTGCCAGTCCCAACGGAGAACCGTATCCGTCTTCAGCGGACCATATTCGGTGTCGGTGGCGGTATCTACGGAGAGTTCGGCACGAGTATGCCAATAGGTGCCGCGGGCGCCTGCGTCCTGGCCAGCCTTGTAAGCGTTGTACCAACCACCTTCCGTACGAACGCGGCCGCCGATCTTGAGGCAGGTTTCGGTGCCCGGAATGAAGAAGTAGCCAGCGCCATAAGCGTCGCAGATGCGAACGTATTCAAGCGGCTCCGGCTCGGCAGCAACGACGGCATCGGCTGCATGAGCACCGGAAACTGCTGCCAGCGCAGCAGCGGAGCCGAGAAGAAGGCTCTTGATGTTCATAATAACTCCAGTTCTAAATATCGATTAGGCATGAGAATTCGCGCCGAAAAACGACGTGCCTTACCCCACCCCTGTGTTCAAAGTTGACCCCTGATCTGGGAGAACCAAGACGATAAGCCTTGCTTCCGGGTTGCGAACCTACAGATCAAATTTTTCAGAGCAATATCAAAGACAAACTATAATCATATGTGACAATGGTTTCGAATTTTGCGTTGCACAAAAATCACGTCGCAAAACTGTCACATAGTTGCTGCGCTCTAAAGTAGAACTCTACTTGGTGTTACTTTCGAAGGCGCTCAAATTTAAAGCATCTATACTTAATTAGAATGTTATAAATTTTGGAAATAAAGGTCGATGTCTTTCCGGTATTGGAGGCCCTCAGATCGTGTGTCCCGAAATGCAAAAAGCCCGGCTCGAAAGCCGGGCTTTTCGTCACGAATGTGACAATCAGATCATGACCGAGGTCAAATCAGATTAGAAAGTGCGCTCGAAGCGGAGGATACCAGCCCACTGATCTTCGTTGATCGAATCCCAGTTGGTGTAAGATACTTCCGGCTCGATGAGCAGGTTCTTGACCGGGTTGAACTTGAGGTTCGTCGTAGCGGCAAAGATCTTCGAGTCGGTGTAGGCGAGCTGCAGGTTCCACTTCAGCTTTTCGTTGATCGGAACGCCAACGCCGCCCCAAACTGCCCAGTCGCCCCAGCCGATGCCAGCAGCGTCGCCGCCACCGTTCGAGCCAGCATACTTGTTCAGCTTGTCGCCGTCCGTGTTCCAGCCGCCCATCAAGAAGGCCGAGAAGGCGCCGAAGTCAGCGTCGACACGAGCCTTGATGGCGCCTTCTTCGACGATGGAGTCATAACCACCGACGACCTTGAAGGACCATGCGCCAGCCTTGTAGCCAGCACCGGCAACGACGTCCGGAGCGTAGTGATCCGAGCTGTCTTCGCCGTTAGAGCCGGTTGCGCCAACGCCGGAGTTGCTGTCTTCCAACGAGATCACAGCCGTGAAGCCGTTGCCGGCATCATAGTTGTAGGTGATCTGGTTGAGTTCGTACGGGCCATCATAGACCACGTCGTCGTTGATGACGTCGCCGGCGTAACCAGTGAACTGGTTGAACCAGGAGTCCTGCTTACCAACGCTGAAGCCGCCGAGGCTGATGTACGACCACAGAAGGTTCGTGCTCGTGGAGCCGCCTTCCTGCCAATCCCAACGAAGGATGGTGTTCGTCTTCAGCGGACCGTATTCGGTGTCGGTCGCGGTTTCGACGTTCAGCTCAGCGCGGGTATGCCAGAGCGTGCCACGAACATTGTTCGGGTTGTAAGCGTCGTACCATTCACCTTCCGTACGAACCTTGCCGCCGATCTTGAGGCAGGTTTCGGTGCCCGGAATGAAGAAGTAGCCTGCGCCGTATGCGTCGCAGATGCGAACGTATTCGAGCGGCTCCGGCTCAGCGGCAACAACAGCGTCAGCCGCGCGAGCACCGGAAACTGCTACAAGCGCAGCAGCGGAGCCGAGAAGAAGGCTCTTGATGTTCATTATTGACCTCCAGTCAAAGTTTCAATCGAGAATGAGAACTACCCGAAGGCATTCCCTGCCCCATCCTCGTGTTTCAAGAAGTGGACGATCAATCGCCCTCGCTTCCGAGATTGAAAATACAAGACGCGAACTGTCACGCAATCTACATCTTGCCGGAAAGAGGGATTTGCATGAGCCTTCCGTTATTCCTGTTGCCGAAAGGACACAAGTCCACGATGCAGGCCGCGGATTTGTTTATAGTTTGTTAAGAAAGCCCTTAAGGCACCAGCACTTACAGGCCGCTTTTAAATGAAAAGGTAGGGAGCGGGCAGGCCATCACAGTGGCCGTTCCAGGGCAAATCCATGGCTGCCGCGACGTGTTGTTCGCCATTTTCGACATCCGCCGGGACAGCCATCAACCGTGCCGAACGAGCAAATCCACCTTCGCCGCTTCAGCACGGAATCGCGAGACGGTGATTCTGCTGCGGCCGATTCGATCAAGAATCGGCATTAACAGTTATCCGCCAACAAGATTGCAGCGGAATGACAAAAGAGAATCGGTTGCGGACGAAGTTCAGAGATGCCCTACTTCGCATCATCAATTTGGAGGGATTGTTCTGTAGAGTGCCCAGCGGCGGAGTAGCCTAACCTGGCGGTAGGTGGGCGTAATAACCGGAGACATGGGTAACACTTTCCGCGTCGAGCGAGAGGTGTTGATGTGGCGGAGAGAGATTTCGGTGATGGAGGAACGTCTTCGATTCGTCGACCATGTACTGGAGGGTGAAGGCGTGAGCGGCGAGTGCCGAAAGCTCATTATCTCGCGCAAGACCGGCTGCAAGATCGTCAATCATTCCAAGAGCGAGGGCTGGAGGCGCAGACGAATCGGTCGGAACAGCCGGTGCGTTCATGCCCTACGATCCGGGCCATATCGGTTTGAAGCGGAGGGCCCTGCAAACCATCGGCAATTCGTTGTCACCCATGCCTCAGGGACGAACCGTTACCTATGTCTTCGGTATGAGTTGATGGCGGAGAAGATGGGATTCGAACCCACGATACGCTTTTGACGTATACTCCCTTAGCAGGGGAGCGCCTTCGACCACTCGGCCACCTCTCCGGTGCGGCCCTGATACGGCCATTCATTTATCGACGCAAGCGCTTTTTCGCCTCCATGCACGTTCTCCCTGCATTCGGCGATATGCGCATCCTGCAGAGGGAACCCGAGAGCCGGCGTGCGGCTCCCTCTTAACTCAGCAACTGCTTAAGGTCCGCGGCCGAGTCGGCCAGGACAGCCTTTGCCGGGTTGGTGCCGGTTTCCAGCAGCTTCTTGCCGGTCACATAGGCCTTTGCGTCGTTGATGGCATCGACGGCGATGAAGCTGCCCTCTTTGAAATACCAGACCGAAGCCGACCCTTCACGGGTGCCGGCGCGCAGAAGGGTTTCGTCGTAGCCGTGGTTGAAGCCGGCGATCTGCAATTTCACGTCATATTGATCCGACCAGAACCATGGCTTCGGATCATAGGGTTCGTTGCCGCCGGCGATGATTCCGGCTGCGGCTTCGGCCTGGTCGACGGCGTTCTGTACCGATTCGAGACGGATGCGGCCGTCGCTCCAAGGCAATTCGGCGCAATCGCCCACGGCGAAGATCGAGGGATCGGAGGTGCGGGCAAACGAATCGACTATGATGCCGTTACCAACTTCCAGCCCTGCCTCCTTGGCCAACCGGTCATTCGGGGCAACGCCGATACCGACGATCACGAAATCGACGTCTATGGTGGAGCCATCGGACAGCTCGGCGGCGACGACATGGCCGTTCTTGCCTATCAACTGCTTGAGGCCGGTCTTTTCGCGAATGACGACATCATGTTTGCGGTGGATCGCCCGCATGATGTCGGCCGTCTCCTTGGCGGCGACGCGCTGCAGGATCCTGTCGGCCATTTCGATAAGCGTGACTTCGAGGCCGCGGTGGCGGGCAACCGCCGCGGCTTCGAGGCCGATATAACCGCCGCCGATGATGAGAACACGGCGGCCCGCGCGCATTTCGCTGGCAAGCTGGTCGGCATCGCGCTTGTCGCGGGCGAGATAGACGCCTTCGAGCGCGCCTCCGACGGAGGGCGGCAAGCGGCGCGGCGTGGCGCCGGTCGCCAGCGCCAGCACATCATAAGCCAGCGCCGAACCGTCCTGCATGACTACCTGCTTTGCCGCCCGGTCGATCTGCTCGACCCAGGTAGACAGACGAATCTCGACATTGTTCTCGGAATACCAATGCTCGGGGCGGAACAGCAGCCGGTCGAAGGCCATCTCGCCGAGAAGATATTTCTTGGTCAGCGGCGGCCGCTGATAGGGAAGGTTTTCCTCCGCGCCAATAATGGTGACCGGCCTCGAATCTCCAAGCGTCCGCAATTTGGCGGCAAACGCGAAACCGGCCTGTCCGGCCCCGACAATGACCAATCTGCCCGTCACGATTCTTACTCCATTATATGATTATAGCGGTCGTTATCCTGATATAGGGCGACGCTCTCATGGATTTCAGGGGTAACGCCTCCCCTTGCAAGCGTCAATCATAGCTGACCTTGCGCCAGAGATCGGGAGGAAATTAGGGCAAACGCTCAGGCCGATATCTCGACCCAGCGACGTTCATGGAACGATTGCGCCATCGCGTGCACCGATTTTTCGATGCGCAAGCCATCCGCGAAGCCTACGACGGACGCCATATCGCCGGAAATGGCACTGATCAGCTCCCGGCATTCGATGATCTTCAGATCGTTGAATCCGAGTCCATGGCCAGGAGCCGGGATGAACCGGTCATAGGGCCGGTGAGCCGGTGCGGCGAGAATCCTGCGGAAGCCCTGCTCGGTTTGCCTGCCATCCGCCTGATAGAGCTCGAATTCGTTCATGCGCTCCTGGTCATAGACGATCGAGCCTTTCGAGCCGAAGATCTGCAGCGCGATACGGCCCTTGCGGCCCCAGGCGGAGCGATTCGCCATCAGCACAGCGGAAATGCCACCACCGAGCCGCATCAGCACATTGGCGAGATCGTGATTCTCGACCGCGCGCCGCCCGCCGTCCTTCAGTGGACGTTCGGCATAGGGCTTCCCCATATCGGTGATAACAGCTTCGACATGGCCGAACAGGAACCAGAGCAGCGACAGCGGATGCACGGCGAAATCGTCGAGCGCGCCATAACCGCTCGCAAGCTCGCTTTTCCAATAAAAGAAGCCCTCCGGATCGGCCATGAAATCTTCATCCATTTCGACACGGACGTGGTTGACCTCGCCGATCGCGCCTTCGCCGATCAGCGCCTTGATATGCCGCATCACCGGGTTCTGGATATAATTGTAGCCAAGGATGGCGACCTTGCCGGAGGCTTTGGCGGCGCTCAACATGCGTTCGGCATCGGCATAAGCCGGCGCCATCGGCTTTTCGCACCAGACATGCTTGCCGGCTTCCAGCGCCGCGATCGCCATTTCCGGATGGAACTGATTGGGCGTGGTGACGGAGACGACATCGACTTCGGGATCGGCGATCAGCGCGCGCCAGTCGGCGGTCGCCTTTTCGAAACCGAATTCGTCGCCCCGCGCTTTCGCCAGGTCGGCATTGGCTTCCGCAAGATGCACAAGGCGCGGGCGCTCCACATCGCCGAACACGGTCTTGACCGCATTCCAAGCGAGCGCATGGCATTTGCCCATATAGCCGGTTCCGATCAATCCGACGCCAAGCGACTTCATATCCATTCCTCCATCAGCTTCCTCCTGAAGCCAGGGGCGATTTTTGGAATATTTGGACCGTTTTGACAAGCCGGCGCACCGATCGATTATGGCGTATCATCTATGAAATGATATTTATGGAAGTAAATTCATGCGCTTAAAAATAATCGTGCCGATTCATTCAAAATCCGTTATCGTGGGAAATATGGAATATTTGTTTCATCGACGGAGATACCGTCGAGAAGGGCGCAGGCATGGATAACGAAATCGAAACGCGAACCAAGGTGCCGCGAGATTTTGAAAGCCTCCGCAGCACCATTATCGAGCGTAAGAATTCCATGCCGAAACGTCTGGCGCAGGTTGCGGCTTTCGCACTTGGCAATCCGGATGAAATCGCCTTCGGCACCACGGCAAGCATCGCCACGGCAGCCGATGTCCAGCCTTCTACGCTGGTGCGTCTTGCCCATCATCTCGGATATGGCGGTTTCTCCGACCTGCAGAGCATTTTCCGCGAGCGGCTCCGCGACCGGACGCTGAGCTACGAAGAGCGGCTGATCACGCTCGAACAATCCGGCATCGAGGATGAAGAGGCCGGCATTCTCTCGGGCTTCCTTTCTGCCGCCAGTCAGTCGATCAACAAGCTTGCCGCGACCATCGAGACGGATACCTTTGCCAAGGCGGTCGATGTGCTTGCCGCGGCCGAGACGATCTATCTTATCGCCAAGCGCCGTTCATACCCGTTGACGGCGCACATGACTTACGCCTTTTCCAAACTGAACATCCGCCATCAGATCGTTGCTTCGCCGAACGGCATCGATGGCGAGCTTGCCCGCTTTGCCACGGAAAGGGACGCGGCGATTGCTGCGAGCTTCTCCCCTTACGCCGCCGACAGCCTGGCCCAGGCGCAGGATCTCGCCGGACGCAACGTGCCGGTCATCGCCATTACCGATTCGGCCTTTTCCCCGCTTACGGGCTGCGCCACCCATTGGTTCGAGGTGGCGGAGGCCGATTTTGCCGGCTTCCGCTCGCTGTCGGCATCCATGGCGCTGATCATGGCCTTCCCCGTCGCTATAGCCGAACGGCGGAGGAAAGAAGCGGTCGCAAAATTCCACAAATCCAAAATGGAATAAACATTCCGAATTGACAAAATTACGGAACCAATGTTTCATTACATCCATGAACGCGGCTGCAGGAGATGGCCGCAAGATCTACCAGAGCCCGGACGAAAACGAAGACGGACGGACCGGCACTTTCAATGACGCGTGACCCCATCGGAAACTGAAGAGTTATCGGGATCATGCCTGGACGGGAGGACATAATGGCACAAGACAATCCTGGCGCCCAGCCGGAGCCAATACTCGACGTGATCACCATCGGCCGCTCCTCCGTCGATCTTTACGGACAGCAGATCGGCTCGCGGCTGGAGGATATTGCATCCTTTGCCAAATCCGTCGGCGGCTGCCCCGCCAATATCGCTATCGGCACAGCGCGCCTCGGCTTGAAATCCGGCTTGATCACCCGCGTCGGCGACGAACAGATGGGCCGTTTCATCCGTGAACAGACGGCACGCGAAGGTGTGGCGACAGCAGGGATCGCCACCGACAAGGAAAGGCTGACGGCCCTGGTATTGCTTGCGGTCGAGGCCGAGGGCGTGTCGCCGATGATCTTCTATCGCTCCGACTGCGCCGACATGGCGCTCGACGAGGGTGACATCGATGAGAATTTCATCAAGTCCTCCCGCGCAGTCCTCGTCTCCGGCACGCATTTTTCCAAGCCGAATACGGAAGCAGCACAGCGCAAGGCGATCCGCATCGCCAAGGCGAACGGCCGCAAGGTGATCTTCGATGTCGATTACCGGCCGAATCTCTGGGGCCTCGCCGGCCACGCCGAGGGATTCGAACGTTATGTGAAGTCGGATCGTGTCTCCTCGAAGATGAAAGAGACGCTTCCGGATTGCGACCTGATCGTCGGCACCGAAGAGGAAATCATGATTGCCTCGGGCGCCGACGATGTGCTTGGCGCATTGAAGGAAATCCGCCGCCTTTCCTCGGCAACCATCGTCCTGAAGCGCGGCGCCATGGGCTGCATCGTTTATGATGGCCCGATCTCCGACGACCTCGAAGCCGGCATCGTCGGCCAGGGCTTTCCGATCGAAGTGTTCAACGTGCTTGGTGCCGGCGATGCCTTCATGTCCGGCTTCCTGCGCGGCTTCTTGCGTGACGAACCGCTGAAGACCTGCGCCACCTGGGCCAATGCCTGCGGCGCCTTTGCGGTCTCTCGCCTGCTCTGCTCGCCGGAATATCCGACCTGGGCCGAACTCGATTTCTTCCTGAAGACAGGCAGCGAACATCGGGCGCTGCGTAAGGACGAGGCGATCAACCACATTCATTGGGCGACGACACGCCGCGGTGACGAAATCCCGTTGCTGATGGCGCTCGCCATCGATCATCGCTCGCAGCTCGTCAGCGTTGCTGATGAACTGGGTATCGGCCACGACAGGATCATTGCCTTCAAACGGCTTGCGGTCGAGGCGGCGGCACGCGTTTCGGATGGGCGCGCCGGCTACGGCATGCTGATCGACGAGCGCTTCGGTCGCGACGCATTCTTCGACGCCGCCACAAAGAACTTCACCTGGATCGGCCGCCCCGTCGAATTGCCGGGATCGAAGCCGCTGAAATTCGAATTCAGCCAGGATATCGGCTCACAACTCGTTGAATGGCCGCTCAATCATTGCATCAAGTGCCTGTGCTTCTACCACCCCGACGATCCCGCGGAATTGAAGGCGGAGCAGCAGGAAAAGCTGCGCACTCTGTTCGAAGCCGCGCGCAAGGTTGGCCGCGAGCTGCTGGTCGAAATCATCGCCGGCAAGAACGGACCGTTGACCGACGATACGATCCCGACGGCAATGGAAGAACTCTACGCGCTCGGCATCAAGCCGGACTGGTGGAAGCTGGAACCGCAGGAATCGACCGCGGCCTGGAAAAAAATCGATGCCGTAATCGCCAAAAATGATCCATTGTGCAGGGGTATCGTGCTGCTTGGCCTGGAAGCGCCGGCTGAGGAATTGATCCGCAGCTTTGAAGCCACGCTCGCCGCGCCCTCCGTCAAGGGTTTCGCCGTCGGACGGACGATCTTTTCCGATGCGGCGCGCGCCTGGATGTCGGGCGGCATGAACGACGAGGAAGCGATAGCCGACATGGCCGGCCGCTTCCGGCAATTGACCCAGGCGTGGCTGAAAACCCGCGGCCTGGAATAGCTGGCGCATCGCTCCGAAACGTGGATACCGGTTTTCCGGTAAAGCGATGCGCAAACAATGGACTAAAATGCATTTGGGAGGCGCCCCATGGGCAAGACGATCCGATTGACGATGGCGCAGGCCGTCGCGCATTTCCTCAAAAAGCAGATGACCGTGATCGATGGCCAGAAACAGCCGATCTTCGGCGGGGTCTGGGCGATCTTCGGCCATGGCAACGTCGCCGGCATGGGGGAAGCGCTCTACCAGGTGCGCGAGGAATTGCCGACCTACCGCGCCCATAACGAACAGGGCATGGCGCATGCCGCCATTGCCTATGCGAAGACCAGCTTCCGCCAGCGCTTCATGGCCTGCACGACATCGATCGGTCCTGGCGCGCTGAATATGGTGACCGCCGCCGGCGTGGCGCATGTCAACCGCATCCCAGTGCTTTTCCTCCCCGGCGATGTCTTCGCCAACCGCGCTCCCGATCCGGTGTTGCAGCAGATCGAGGATTTCGGCGACGGCACGGTATCGGCCAACGATGCCTTCCGTCCTGTTTCACGCTATTTCGATCGCATCACCCGGCCCGAGCAGATCATCACGGCGCTGAAGCGCGCCATGCAGGTTCTGACCGATCCGCTCGATTGCGGTCCGGTGACATTGTCGCTTTGCCAGGATGTGCAGGCTGAGGCCTTCGACTATCCGGAGAGCTTCTTCGAGGAACGCGTCTGGACGCCGCGCCGCCCGCAGCCGGATGCGGATGAACTGGCAAACGCCATCGCGCTGATCCGCAGATCCGAAAAGCCCGTGATCGTCGCCGGCGGCGGCGTGCTTTATTCCCAGGCGACGAAGGAGCTTGCTGCTTTCGCGGAAGCACATGCCATTCCCGTCGTCGTGACACAGGCGGGTAAATCGGCGATCGACGAAACGCATCCGCTGGCGCTTGGCTCGGTCGGCGTCACCGGCACTTCGGCCGCAAACGCGATTGCCGAGGAAACCGATCTGGTTATCGCTGTCGGCACCCGCTGCCAGGATTTCACCACCGGTTCCTGGGCGCTGTTCAAGAACGAAAAGCTAACGATGATCGGCCTCAACATTGCGGCCTATGATGCGTCGAAGCACAGTGGTCACCCCCTAGTGACAGATGCCCGCGAAGGACTGAAAGCTTTGTCCGCCGGCCTTTCCGGCTGGAAAGCTCCGTCGGTGCTTGTCGAGAAGGCGACACAGGAAAAGAAGATCTGGCTGGAGGCTGCTGCCAAGGCGATGGCAACGACGAATACCGCCCTGCCCTCCGATGCCCAGGTGATCGGCGCCGTCACCCGCACGATCGGCGGCGAGAAAAGCATTGTGCTCTGCGCGGCCGGCGGCCTGCCGGGGGAGCTGCATAAGCTCTGGCCGGCGACCGCGCCCGGCAGCTATCACATGGAATACGGTTTCTCCTGCATGGGCTATGAGATCGCTGGCGGCCTTGGCGCGAAGATGGCGCGCCCGGACAAGGAAGTCGTCGTCATGGTCGGCGACGGCTCCTACATGATGCTGAATTCGGAGCTGGCGACTTCTGTGATGCTCGGCCTGAAACTCACCATCGTCCTCCTCGACAACAGAGGGTACGGCTGCATCAACCGGCTCCAGATGGCGACCGGCGGCGCGAACTTCAACAATCTGCTCAAGGATTCGCGGCACGAAATCATGCCGGAGATCGATTTCCGGGCGCATGCCGAGAGCATGGGCGCCGTTGCCGTCAAAGTTGCCTCTATCGCCGAGCTGGAACAGGCAATCGAAGCATCGAAAAAGAACGACCGCACCTCGGTCATCGTCATCGACACCGATCCGCTGATTACCACGGACGAAGGCGGGCACTGGTGGGATGTCGCCGTTCCCGAGGTCAGCCCGCGCGCCGAAGTCAACAAGGCCCGTGCCGGCTATGAAAAAGCCCGCGCCGCCCAGCGCATCGGCTAATCGATTTTCGCCATCTTTCTGGAGGAGCGGCCGCGCTCCTCCAACACTGCTTTTAAGGAGACTATTGATGAAGGCCAAACTCGGCATGTCGCCCATCGCCTGGTGGAACGACGATCTTCCGGAACTCAGCGACGACGTATCACTCGAGGAATGCCTGCGCCAGTCACGCGGCGCCGGCTTTACCGGTATGGAACAGGGCCGGCGTTTCCCCAGCAATCCCGATGAGATGCTGCCGATCCTGCGCGCCGCCGACGTGACGCTTTGCGGCGGCTGGTTCTCGGGCACGCTGGTCAATGAGGAGCTGGCCGCGAACAAGGATCGCATCGCTCCGATGATCGAGCTGTTCAAGGCGGTCAATGCGCCTTGCATCGTCTATGGCGAAGTCGGCCGTTCCATCCAGGGCGACCGCTCCAAGCCGCTCGCCACCAAGCCGCGTCTTTCGGATGAAGAGATGAAGTCCTACGCCCGCCGCGTCACCGAGTTTGGCGAATGGTGCGCCGAGCAGGGCATGCCGCTCTCCTACCATCATCACATGGCGGCCGTCGTCGAAACTGAGCCGGAACTCGACGCCTTCATGCGCAATTCCGGCGAAGGCATTCCGCTTCTCCTCGATGCGGGTCATCTGGCCTTTGCCGGCGGCGACGTGCTCCGCGCCATCGACAATCATCACGCCCGCATCAACCACGTTCACGTCAAGGACATCCGCAAGTCCGTTGTGGACGGGCTGGATCGCAGCCGGCAGTCCTTCCTCGACGCGGTGGCACTCGGCGCGTTCACAGTGCCGGGCGACGGCTCGCTCGATTTCGGCGCTATTGTCAAGCGTTTTGCGGATTACGGTTACGAAGGCTGGTTCGTCGTCGAGGCCGAACAGGACCCGCGCAAGGCTCCGCCGCAGAAGATGGCCGAGATCGGCCACGCCGAATTGATGCGCGTCATGACGGCAGCCGGTTATACGGTGGAAACCGAAGGCTTTCCCAAGGGGTAACGGAAGACGAGCGTCCCCTCGCCCCATCGAAGATTGGCGAGGGGGTTTTCCCAAGCAGCAGAGGAAAAACATCCATGCCAAATCTCAAGGTCAAACCTGATGGCTTCCACGGTCGCGTCACCCGTGTCACGCCCGAAAGCGCCGGATGGACCTATGTCGGCTTCGACCTTTACCGTTTGATGCCCGGCGAGACCGCTTCCGCCGAGACCGGCGACCGCGAAGTCTGCCTCGTCTGGGTCAGCGGCAAGGCGAGCGCCAAGGCGGGGGGCAAGGATTTCGGCTCCCTCGGCGGCCGCATGAGCCCATTCGAAGGCGCGCCGCACGCGCTTTATATTCCGGCCGGCTCCAACTGGTCCGTCGTTGCCGAGACCGATCTCGAACTGGCCGTCTGCTCGGCTCCGGGCGGTGGCTCCCATGAGGCGCGGGCCATTCCGCCGGGCACGCATCCGGCGCTGACGCGCGGCAAGGGCACCAACGTCCGCTATGTCAACAACATCATGCCGGAAGATGACGGTGCGGCGCACTCCCTCCTGGTGGTCGAAGTCATCACGCCGGGCGGCCATACCTCGTCTTATCCGCCGCACAAACACGATCAGGACAATTTGCCGAACGAAAGCTTCCTCGAGGAGACCTATTATCACCGTCTCAACCCGCCGCAGGGCTTCGGCTTCCAGCGGGTCTATACCGATGATCGCTCGCTGGATGAAGTCATGGTGCTGGAGGATGGCGATGTGACGCTGGTGCCGAAAGGATATCACCCCTGCGCCGCCTGCCATGGCTACGATCTCTATTATCTCAACGTCATGGCCGGTCCGAAACGCGTCTGGAAGTTCCACAATGCGCCGGAACATGAGTGGCTTCTGAAGGCATAAACTCCCAAGAGCATGGCAAGGCCGCGCCTCGAAGGCGCGGCCTTTATGCTTATGCCGGTAGCAGACCGTATCGCCAGCCGCGGTCCCTGGCATTGCGCGACAACACCAAGCAGGCGAGCAGGAGCATCCCCGTCTCGGCGAAGACAGGCACCATCCAGATCCCGGTTTCGCCGAAGATGAAGGGCAGCAGGAACGTCAGCGGCAGCGTGAAGAGATAGGGCCGTGCCAGGCCGAAAATCGCACCCCGCTTGGCATCGCCGATCGACTGGAAATAGGACGACAGCACGATCATCTGCCCGAAGAGGAAATAGGCGCCGACCGTCCAGGGCAATATCCGCCCCACCTCCCCGATGATGACGGAATTGCCGACAAACAGGGCACCAAGCCTGCCCGCCAGCATTTCGACGGCCAGTTCCACCACGCTGCAATAAATCAGCGCCGACACCATGGCGATCTGCAGGCTCCGGCCGACGCGGGCGGAAAGTGAGGCGCCGTGATTGTGCCCGGATATCGTCTGCAGGGCGATACTGAGACCGAGGAGCGGCAGATAGGCGAAGGTCATCACCCGGGTGATGATTCCGTAAGCGCCCACCGTCGCGACATAGTCTCCCTCGTGCCAAATCGCCAGGTTGAAGAGGATTGCCGCAGAACTCAGGGATATGCCGATGAAGCCGAGGCTCATCGGCGCACCGAAGGCGACGATCCCACGCCATTCGGCAATCGGAAATGACAGCGACGGCCTCAATGCGCCCGGCTGTCGCCACCGGTAGAGCAGAATGATCGCCAGGCAAATGAATTGCGCCGCGATCGAACCGGCGGCCGAACCGATGACACCCCAATGCATCACTGCCATCAGCAGCCAGTTGGCGAAAATATTGAGCAGGGTCGAGGCAAGCGTCACCAGCGTCATGAAGCCGATCTTGCCCTCGCAACGCAGAGCATCGATGTGCACGGACAGCAGGAAACTCACCGGAGCAAAGCCGACCATGATGCCCATGAAAGCGCCGGCATTGGCGGCGACCGCGGCATTGCCAGCAGCACCTGCCGCGATCACTTGCCGCCCGGCCATCCAATAGAGCGCATTGATTATGATCACCACTGCTAAGGCCAAGCCATGGGCGGCGCTGAAAACCTGCCTCGCCCCCGTTCGATCTCCCGCCCCCAAACGGCGCGCCAGGATGCTCGCCATGCCGTTGGAAACCAGCGATTGCAGCGCGATCAACAACATCAACGCCGGAAAGATGAGGCTGACCGCCGAGAGCGCGTCGGCACCCACGAAGACGCCGAGGAAATAAGCGTCGACGACGGCAAACAGGCCGTTGATGGTTGTGATCATGATGATCGGCGCGGCCGTGCGGGCAAAGATGCCCGGCAGCCAACCGCTCAGGAAGATGTTGTTTTCGGAATAATTCGTCATAGCGAAATCCATGCAGCATCGCGCGCCGCCGAAGGACGGCTGCGATCGATTGATGAAAGGATGAATGGTTAGATGTCCAGCACCAGATGCGGCACGCCATCCGAGGTCTTGCGCGGCGAGATGCCGTTGGCATCGATCTGGGCGTTGATGCGCTGCCGGAAGGCCGAGAAGCTCTCGAAGGTAACGACATCCACCGGAGCGTCGAAATGGATGGTGATCCTGTGAAGCCCGCCAGACTGTTCGGAGAGTGCCAGAACCTTGCCGGTGAAGGGCTGGTTCAGATAGCGGCCGCGAACCGCTGTTCCGACGGCAACCGGCGCGCTGGGCACCGCGTTCGGTTTTGCGGCAAGTGCCGATAGCGTGTTCCAGTCGCGAAGTCCATATTGCTTGGCAACCAGCTCAAGGGCAGCACTGTGGGTAATGTCGCCACCGCGCTCGGCGATGGCCTGACGCAGACGTTTGGCCTGCGCTTTCAATTCATCGATGGACGGATAGATCGTCGTCACGGAGTCAGCCTCTCGGAAGGCATGCGTTTACGACTGCAGATCGGAGCTCGCATTACCGCCAGTCAGCATGCGCCAGATGGCTGTGACCATATTCGCGAGGCTTCACCATGGATTTCCACCCGCGAGCGGCCGGTGCCTCGAACCGGATTTTCGTATGATCGAAGCCACTACCGATGTCAAGATGAAGCATTATTATAGACGGTGCTGCGCAGTTAAGAGGGAGGAGGTATTCGCCCCTTCCCACCTTTTCAAGTTTTTCAGGCGACGAGATGACGCCCGATCTGATCGACGGGGAAATTCGTCAGGTCCTTGGCGACTTCGGCGACGATAACCGCCTGCGAATGAGCCCCGAGACATGGGCGCAGGAGGCCGAGCGCGCGCGGCGGCGCGACGAGGACGAGGCGGTTGATGCCTTTCTGCTGCACGAGCGCATCGACCTTTGTCGCGACGCTTTTCAAAAATTCGGCCGCCGCCTGCTCATGCCATTCCGTTTCCTCCACGGCGCTGGCTCCGAATCCTTCGGCCTGGTGCGTGCGTCCCGGCTTGTCCGCGCCGAGTTCCCGATCCGGTGCATGCGGCTGCTCCATGATTTCGCACGTTCGCAAATCCGGATGCGGGCCGCTATCCGAACTCTTCAGGATCAGCGCCTTGGCGCCGTCGCAAACGACAACCCATGTTCCTCGGGAAATTCTGATATCAACCATCATCCCTGTCCTCACGCTTTATGAAACGGCCAAAAAACCGCCAACGAAAAGGAACGTCTCATGACGCGAAGGGTTCAAAACTACCTATCGGGGGATGCGATATAGCCCGACAGGCTGAAAAACCGCCTAATCGTTAAAATTCGATTGGCTCGATTGACGCTTAGGCAAAACCTCCGTGCAAGGTTGATGCGATAACCGAGATGAATTCGGTAGCCTCCAACCGGGGAATGACAATGCTTCGCGCAACGCATCTGGCGAAAGTCAAATCCGAAGTCTACGAACGGAAGTGGGAACGGTTCTTCGTTCAGCGGCCGGCCCGTATTATTGCCGTACGCCCATGCCTGACAGGCATCTCAAGCCGCAGTGCTGAGATCATCGACATTTCACAAGGCGGCGCCAGCTTCATCGTCGGCACGACCGTTGGCCTTCCGAAACACTATTATTTGAACATACTAGGTCTCGCCTATCGCATCGGCTGCGCCGAGATCAGCCGCATGGGCAACCGCGTCAATGTTCGCTTCATCAACCTGATCGAGCCGGAAACATTGAGACGCGTCGTGCGCGCCGATTTCATGATCGGCAATGTCGAAGCGATGGCGGCCCGAGGCAAGCGGCAATAGGCGTCGGCATCAGGCTTTTTCCACCCTTGCAACGGCTCGCCAAGCGCCTATTGTGCTGCGCCTTGCAACCGAATTCGGGAAAACGAGCCAGAATGTCCGCCTTTTCGCGCTTCACCCCGCTGATCAGCGCCCTCCCCTCCACTGTGCCCTTCGTTGGCCCGGAAGCCCTCGAACGCCAGCGCGGCCTGACCGTCCAAGCGCGTATCGGCGCCAATGAAAACGGCTTCGGCCCCGCTCCCTCCGTCATCGAGACCATGCGCGAGCAGGCAGGTGATATCTGGAAATACAATGATCCGGAAAATTTCGCCTTAAAGGGAGCGCTCGCTGCGCATCTCGGCGTCAAGCCCGCGAACATTGCGGTCGGCGAAGGCATCGACAGCCTGCTCGGCCTCATCGTGCGCATGGTGGTCGAACCGGGAGCACCCGTCGTCACGTCGCTCGGCGGCTATCCGACCTTCAATTTCCATGTGGCCGGCTTTGGCGGTCGGCTGGAAACGGTGCCCTATGTCGACGATCGTGAGGATCTCGACGGGCTACTGGAGGCGGTAAAGCGCGAAAACGCGCCTCTTGTCTATTTCGCCAACCCCGACAACCCGATGGGAAGCTGGTGGGATTCCGAGAAGATCGTCGCCTTCGCCCGCGCACTGCCGGAAAGCTGCCTGCTCGTCCTCGACGAAGCCTATAGCGAAACCGGCCCCGCCGACTCCTTGCCCGATATTTCCGCATTGATCGATCTGCCGAATGTGCTGCGCACCCGCACCTTCTCCAAGGCTTACGGCCTTGCCGGCGCACGTGTCGGCTATGCCATCGGCGTGCCGGAGACGGTGCTGGCTTTCGACAAGATCCGCAATCACTTCGGCATGAACCGGTTGGCGACGGCGGCCGCGCTTGCGGCGCTGAAGGATCAGGCCTATCTCGCCGAAGTCGTGGGCAAAATCCACGCCGCGAGGGACCATATCGGCACGATTGCCCGCAACAACGGGCTTTTACCGCTCGCCTCTGCCACCAATTTCGTTGCCGTCGATTGCGGCCGCGACGGGGCCTATGCGCGCGCCATCGTCGATGGGCTGATCCAGCACGGTGTCTTCATCCGAATGCCGGGCGTTGCGCCGCTCAATCGCTGCATTCGCATCAGCGTCGGGCCAAAGCGCGATCTCGACCTTCTGGCGGAAGCGCTACCGAAGGTGTTGAAAGCGATCGGCTGACACAAACATAGAAAAACCGCGCCGGCCTTGTTTCCGGCCGGTCGCGGTTTTTCTGACAGTGGCAGCGCGCCTCTCCGCCCGCTACCGGTCCCCTCTTTCGAGGCTGTTTGTCGTATTCCTTGTGACGCGCTTCAGTGCGTGGTCATCCACTCGCGGGCGGCGCGGAGCGCTGTGGCGAGCTCCATCTTGGTCAGCGAGGCTGCGACGTCGGCGCGGAGCTCGGCGGCGCGGTCGCTGCCCTTGATGGCGGCGATATTCAACCATTTGTGGGCGGTAACGAGGTCTGCCTTGCAGCCCCTGCCGGTTGCATGGATTATGCCCAATTCGCAAAGGGCTTCAGCGCTGTTGCCACCCATCATGGCCATTTCGGATGTCGGTATTTCGAAGCGTGCCATCGGTTCAATCCCTGTTTTAGTCTATTCGTTATCGGCCCTGTTTTTCCTTCCGGATCTTGCCGTCTATCGCGGCTTGATGATCCTTCCGGTCGGCGGGTTTGCCCCGCTCGTTTGATGGCTTCACTATCGCAGACGGCTTTCAAAAAACGGCTAAAATGCATGCTTAATTCGATGCAAACAAAGTACAAATGCTTGGTAAACTTGGCATTTTGTTAAACATCGCTTCCCTTGCAAATTAAGGATTTTTGAGCGAGCTTTACGCCTCGTTAAGGTTTGGATCTAAACCCTTCGTTCACCATGAAAACAGCCGCTGAAACAAGGTTCGCTATTTTTTTATGCGATCGGAAGGGCTGACCGGCAGGAAAATCGCGCCGGAAAGTCTATTTGCCTTTCCGTCCGTATTGGATAACTTCGCCATGTCCGGGCTGTGGGGCCGAAGGACATTCGGGAGGAAAGACTATGATTCGCGCCACCATTCTCACCGCAGCACTGCTCTTTAGCGCGGGCGTGGCTCTAGCCGACGAGCCGATCGTCGGCAATTGGAAGACGGTGGAAGGTGATACCGCCGCCATCACGCCTTGCGCCGACAGCTACTGCGTGACGCTGAAGACCGGCAAATATGCCGGCCGCCAGATCGGCAAGATGCAGGGCAAGGACGGAGCCTACACCGGCGAACTTACGGATCCAGAGGAGAACAAGACCTATAGCGGCTCCGGCACTGTCAGCGGTAAAACCGTGAAGATGCAGGGCTGCGTTCTCAAGATCTTCTGC
Organism: Rhizobium sp. CB3090; assembly: GCF_029714285.1. Lineage (NCBI taxonomy): Bacteria > Pseudomonadati > Pseudomonadota > Alphaproteobacteria > Hyphomicrobiales > Rhizobiaceae > Rhizobium > Rhizobium sp. CB3090. The sequence continues at coordinate 712,857 of NZ_CP121662.1, read as the reverse complement.
AAGTCGCAAACCTGGACGAAGCTTTAAAAAATACTTTGCCGGGCGAACGCGGGGGCCGATCAATACGTGCTTCGCCCGGGAAAGACCTTTGGTCCAAGGTCATCAACCCGGTAATATTTCTGAACACTGGATGAACCAGTGTCTCAGCACCTGTTCAGCCTGACCATGGCAAAACAGTGTCCAGGATAGGGCACGGGCAGGGCCAGGACAATGAACACGATCATCATGGCGCGGCGTTTCGGCATCATCATGCTATTTGCCGCCATCTTTGCGATCACTTTTTCGGTGGCGGTCGAACATACCGGCCGCAGCGGTGCGCAATCGCATTTCGGCGCAAGCTTCACCTGCCTGCAGACAGGCAGCCCCTATTGCACGACGGTACAATAGGACCGACTTCGCCGGTTTCGGGAACCGAACTGCCAAGCGCTATAAAAATAGCTGCGAGAATCGGAGACCGCGCCTTGTAACGTCGTTTGCTTGTTAAAGACGGCACTCTATAATAGCGCATGAGCAACCGAATCTCTCCTTTTTCACCCCTCGATATTTCCTCACCCAGTCCGTTTCAGCCGCGGAGCTTCGACGATCCTGCCAAGGCGGTCGAAGCTCTGACCGAGCTTTACGAGCGCAACACCGCTTTCCTGATCGACAGCTTCACCAAGCTCGCCAAGGGTGCGCCGGTCCGGGCGCGTTACCGCGCCTTCTACCCGCAGGTCAGCATCGAGACGACAAGCTTCGGCCATGTCGATTCGCGTCTTTCCTACGGCCATGTCACGGCGCCTGGCGTCTACACGACCACTGTCACCCGTCCGCAGCTTTTCCGGCATTATCTGAAAGAACAACTGACGCTGTTGATGCGCAGCCATAACGTGCCGGTGGTGGTGTCGGAATCGACGACGCCGATCCCGCTGCATTTCGCCTTCGGCGAAGGCGCGCATGTGGAAGCGTCTGCCACCGCTTTCGACGATATCCCACTGCGCGATCTCTTCGATACGCCGGACCTGAACACCACCGACGACGAAATCGCCAACGGCGAATATATCCCACCGCCCGGCGAGCCGTCGCCGCTGGCGGCATTTACAGCGCAGCGCATCGACTATTCCCTCGCCCGCCTCGCCCACTACACTGCGACCAGTGCGAACCATTTCCAGAACTTCGTGCTCTTCACGAACTACCAGTTCTATATCGACGAATTCTGCAACTGGGCGCGAGACCTGATGGCCAAGGGCGGCGACGGCTACACCGCTTTCGTCGAACCGGGCAATATCATCACGCCGGCGGGTGCCAGCAATCCGGAGGGGAACACGACCCCGCCCCGGCTGCCGCAGATGCCAGCCTACCATGTGAAAAAGAAGGGCCATGCCGGCATCACCATGATCAATATCGGCGTGGGTCCTTCCAACGCCAAGACGATCACCGACCATGTCGCCGTGCTCCGCCCGCATGCCTGGCTGATGCTCGGCCATTGCGCTGGCCTGCGCAACAGCCAGCGGCTCGGCGACTATGTGCTGGCCCATGCCTATATGCGCGAGGATCACGTTCTCGACGACGATCTGCCGGTGTGGGTGCCGATCCCGGCGCTCGCCGAAGTGCAGGTGGCGCTGGAAGCAGCCGTTGCCGAAATTACCGGCTATGAGGGCTTCGAGCTGAAGCGCATCATGCGCACGGGTACGGTCGGCACGATCGACAATCGCAACTGGGAACTGCGCGATCAGGCAGGGCCGGTCAAGCGCCTGTCGCAGGCTCGCGCTGTGGCGCTGGACATGGAGTCGGCGACGATCGCCGCCAACGGTTTCCGTTTCCGCGTTCCCTACGGCACGCTGCTCTGCGTCTCCGACAAGCCGCTACATGGCGAACTGAAACTCCCGGGTATGGCGACTGCCTTCTACCGGACGCAGGTGAACCAGCATTTGCAGATCGGTATCCGCGCCATCCAGAAACTCGCCGCGATGCCGCCGGAAACGCTGCATTCACGCAAGCTGCGCAGTTTCTTCGAAACGGCATTTCAATAGAAATAAGGGGCTTCGCTCGCCCCTTAACTGAAGTGTGAAATACGCCCTGTCGCAAAATGCCTGTTGCGAAACTCCGACTTTTACGAGGGGTTTTGCAACAGGAATTTGCCAAAGAGTTCAGCGGCGCGGCTTATGCAGCAACTGCGATCGGAGTAGCGGCCTCATCCGAGACCAGACGTCGCGGAAAATCGCAATTGCACTCTCGTCCGGCTCTCGATCTTTGGTCAGCCAGACGGAGCGGATGGTTTTTGCGCCGGCGCTGTCTGGCACCTTAAGGCTGAGCTGAGGGTCGCTTGCGCCAATACATGGAATGAACCAAGCCGGCATCAACGGCCGTGCAGAGAATTCCGTTTGGCCGCGGGTGATCAGCATGGCGAAGGCAACATCCTCGCTGGGATGCCAGGGAAAGATCATCCGACCGCCTGGGCGCAGGGATTCCAGCCAATGCACGGGCGGGGCTACTACGCCGGCATTCACGTAGATGAGGTCGGATGGCGGCAGCTGGAGCGCGGTGGCATCACCGGATGTAACCGAAACATCTTCGAAGGGCGCGAGGTTCTCGCGCGCCCGCTCAGCAAGGCGCTCATCGATTTCAAAGGCATGCACGCGGCCATTCGGAAGCGTCAGCATGGAGAGGATCGCGGTGTAGTAGCCGGTACCAGCTCCGATATGGGTCACCACTTCCCCACCCTGCGGATTGACGCTGCCAAGCCAAGCCGCATGCAACATAGGCTCGCCATTGTTGATGCCCTTCGTCCGGTCCAACGTTTTGATTGACATGCACGGGATTGTTGCTCGGTGTTTCAATGTAGCGATGCCGATACGACTTCTTCCAGGGATGGACGGCGATATGCCAGGGACCGGGGCCAAGGAAGGCTTCGCGGGGTACAAGCTCAATATGCGTTCGAACCGCTCATCCGGCGAGCCCGTGGCCACTGCCATCATCTGCGCGTGAAACCGACGGACTTCTTCCAGCACGACACCCGATTTCCTCACCATTGAGCATCTCTCCTTCGTGTTCCTAAAACCACCAGGCCAGGCGAGCGCGCAGGATGCTTCACAAAGACAATTCCGGCAAGGAAAACCGCCTGACATTTTATGCCGCAAGCGGATGAGGCACCAATCGACACCTCGGATTCCGCATTTCAGTTAGGACCTTATTCTTTTATCTTCGGCATTGCTTCTATTTGAGCGACAGCCGCTACTTGCGGCCGATCGATCGCCGAAGCTGCCATCCAATCCAGGCAGAGGATCAGAACCGCAAAAGCGGCAAAGCCGATCATGGTGCGAAGAACGACCTTGCCGAGATCGGGCGCCTCCATCAAATCCCTCTCCGACAACGTCTTCCTGCACCAGTAATTCACCAACGCTGTTTCCAAGGTGTGCATGTCCGTCTCTCCTTTGGTGATGACGGAACTTGTCGAGCGGCCCTACCCTTTTTCGACAGCGAAGAATTTTTTTGTCATGGTGCCGGTCGGGATGTCGATTTCCTTGCGGACCGCTCGTCTATGACTGTCAGCAAACGGGAATGGAGAGGCGCTGCGATGAAATATCTTTGTCAGGTCTGGTTCGACGGCACGAAGCTCGATGCCATGACGAAAGAGGAAAAGCACAGGCTCGATTCGGATTCGCTCGGCTATGACCGCGATCTGATGGCAAGCGGCCACATGATCCATGCCGAAGCGCTGCAATCGCCAAGCTCGGCCGTGACGGTGCGGGTCCGCAACGGCGAGACGTCGGTGACGGATGGACCCTTCATTGAAACCAAGGAATATCTCGGCGGCTTCATCCTGATCGAAGCCAAGGACCTGAACGACGCGATCCGGGTTGCAGCGGGCATTCCGCTCGCCAAGCTCGGCAGCATCGAGGTACGGCCGATCTATTCCTTCGGTCCCGAAGCATAAGGAGGCGACGATGAAATTTCTCTGCCAGGTCTGGTTCGAAACTGCCGAGATCATGACGCTTTCCGAAGAGGAAGGACGGCGGTTGACGCAGGACTCCATCGATAACGACAACAGGCTGCGCGACAGCGGGCATATCGTCGTGGCGAACGCGCTGCGCGCGCCGCAGACAGCCAGAACGGTTCGGGTGCGCGAAGGCAAAGCCACGGTCACCGACGGCCCCTTTGCCGAAATGAAGGAGCATCTTGGCGGCTTCGTACTGATCGAAGCGAAGGATATGGACGAAGCGACCAGCATCGCCGCCGCCTTCCCCGTTGCCAAGTATGGCATGATCGAGGTCCGCGCGGCTTACGACATCCGGTTTCCAGACGAATAGATAAAGAGCGGGAGGACATGGACATGCGGTTCTTATGCTTGATCTATATGCCGGCCGACTTGGACAGAATGTTGAGCCCCAGCGAGGGCGATACGCTGATCGCAGAACACTTCGAATATGACGAGAGCCTGGCACGCAAAGGCACGTTGATCCTGTCGGATGCGCTAGAAGGGCCGGACAAGGCGATCGTCATCGGCGCGCGCGGATCGGCGCTTTCCACAACAGATGGCCCATTCGTAGAGACGAAGGAACATCTGGCCGGCTTCTATGTCGTTGAGGCCGTCGACATGGCCGGTGCAACCGAAATTGCCCGTCGCATCCCCTCGGCCCGATACGGCGCCATCGAAATCCATCCGATCCGGATACTGACCTTTCCCGGAACCTGACAGGAGAGCAAGAGACCGCCGTGGCGCTGAATGAAATCATCGACGACATCTACCGCAGCCAATCGCGCCACGTGTTCGCGACGCTGATCCGCCTGCTCGGCGATTTCGACCGGGCGGAGGAGGCGCTTCACGATGCCTTTGCGGCAGCGGCGCAGCAATGGACGGAAGAGACCTTGCCGGCCAACCCCTATGCCTGGCTGGTTTCCACCGGCCGCTTTCGGGCGATCGACCATATCCGGCGGCGAGCGCGCTTCGATGCCTCGGAGGCCGACATCGCCGACAGTCTGTATCCCGAGGGCGAAATGATCGAAAGCGCCGAAAGCCAGGAGATCGAAGACGATATGCTACGGCTGATCTTCACCTGCTGCCATCCGATCATTCCGGCGGAGGCGCAGACGGCGATGGCTTTGCGCGAGGTCTGCGGCCTGACGACGGAAGAGATCGCCCATGCTTTTATCGTCTCGGCGCCGACCGTTGCCCAGCGTATCGTCCGCGCCAAGAACCGCATTCGCGCAGCGCAAATTCCCTACGAAGTTCCGGCAAAGGCGGAGTTGCCGGAGCGGCTGGCGCAGGTGCTGCATGTCATCTATCTCGTCTTCAACGAGGGCTATTCCGCATCATCAGGCACGACGATCGTCCGCGCCGACCTTGCCGCCGAAGCCATCCGTCTCGGCCGCCTGCTTCTGGGGCTGCTGCCCGATCCGGAGGTTGCCGGATTGCTGGCGATGATGCTTCTGCAGGATTCACGGCGGCTGGCGCGGGCGAGTGCGTCCGGCGATCTGATCCTACTTGCGGATCAAGACCGTGGGCTGTGGGACAATGAAAGAATCCACGAGGGATTGGCCTTCGCCGCCGAGGCGATGGCGGGCGAAAGCGTCGGCAGCTATGCGCTGCAGGCGGCCATTGCCGCCGAGCACGTGCGTGCGCCAACGGCGGACCGGACGGACTGGCGGCGGATCGTCGCGCTTTACGATCTGCTGCTGGTCGCACATCCGTCGGCGGTGGTCGAACTCAATCGAGCTGTCGCGGTTTCAATGTGCGACGGGCCGGCGGCCGGGCTCAGGATCGTCGACGGCCTGCTGAGCGACGACAGGCTGGCTCGATACCATCTGGCTCATGCGGCAAAGGCCGACTTCCTGCGGCAGCTCAACCGCAACGACGAAGCGCGACAGTCCTATGAGACGGCGCTTTCCCTCTGCCATCAGGCGCCTGAACAAGCGTTCCTGCGCAAGCGACTGGCGGAGCTCGCCGGCAGGACAGGGCAATAGGCCGGATTAGGGGCGCTTCTTGGAGCTAAGCAAGGCGAGTGCCGTCCCCGTCAGAGCGGAAACGACGATCAGAAGATGCGCGTTGATGCTGGCCTGCGCCAGATTGTCGAGCGCGGCCTTTTCTCCCGGCGCTCCGAAAGCCATGGCGCCGGCGGTAATCCCTGCCGGATATGTGCCCACTCCTCCGGGCGCATGAACCGGCAGTACGGAGGAAAGTTCGCCGCCAAGCGCACCGCCGAAGCTTGCCGACAGCGGCGTGACATTCATGAGGCGCAGCGCCCAGGCGAGCACCACGACCTTCACCAGCCAATTGACCACCGTCGTCAGCCAGGCACGGGCAAAAGCACTCGCGTTGGCCGGCAGGCCGCGTTCCAGTTCATGCACCAGCCCCTGCGCCTTCTTCGGCAATGCCCTGCCGGCAAATTTGATCAGGGGACGGCGCAGGACAAAGCCGGCGACGGGCAAAAGCACGAAAGCAAGCCACAGAACCCAGGCAAGAGCGCGATAGGGCGAGGCCAGAGCCAAGCCGACACCGGCTGCGGCGAGCAAGGCATGCAGATCCAGCAGCCGCATGACGAACAGCGCCGAGGTGCCGCGCGCCAAGGGAATGCCGAATTCGGAGCGCATCAGAACCGGAAAGCTGGTCTCGCCGGTGCGGAAGGGCATCATGATATTGAGCAGATTATGGACCTGCGTCACACGAAAGAGCGCGGCAAAATGACCGCCGGTCTCCTTGGGGAAATAATCATAGATGCGCCAGGTGCGGAGGAAGTAGGTACTGGTCAGCAGCGCCATTGCCAGCAGGATGGGCAGGAGACCGACCTTGCCCCATTGCGCCAGGATCGAACTCCACCCCCAGAACCATTCGATGAAGGCGGCATAGGCAAGGACGACGGCCAATGTCAGCAGCGTCATGCGGTTGCGAATAAACCAGTTCTGTCGGCTGGCAACCATCGGAGTCTTCATGTAGTTAAGGCACCAAATGCGAGCGGAGGCAGACGCCGGACATGTCGCTCGTTCCGTCCGGCCGGTTCTGCCGGTCTTTTAGGAGAAAGAAGAGTTGCAGACAACGGCAGAGTCGATCCGCCCCCTGACCGACGCGGCAAGCGCTATTGAACTTTCGCTGGTCGTGCCCGTCTTTAACGAGGAAGAAAGCGTCGGACCGCTGATCGAGCGCATCTGTTCCGCCATGGTGGGTTTCACCAAGCCCTGGGAACTGATCCTGATCGACGACGGCAGCACCGATGCCACGCTTGCCAACGCGCGCCGTTCGATCGAGCGCGAGGGTCTGACGCTGCGCATCGTCGAGCTTCAACGCAATTTCGGGCAGACGGCCGCTATGCAGGCTGGCATCGATACTGCCACCGGCCGGCTGATCGCCACGATGGACGGCGACCTGCAGAACGACCCGAAGGACATCCCCTCGATGGTCGAGGAGTTGGAACGGCGGCAGCTCGACCTGCTCGTCGGCTGGCGTAAGAACCGTCAGGACGGGCTTTTCCTCCGCAAGATTCCCTCCTGGTGCGCCAACTATCTCATCGGCCGCATCACGGGCGTCAAATTGCACGACTATGGCTGCAGCCTGAAGATCTACCGCGCCTCGATCATCAAGCAGGTGAAGCTGATGGGTGAGATGCACCGCTTCATCCCGGCCTGGGTCGCGGGCGTCGTTCCGAGCTCGCGTATCGGCGAAATGGTCGTTACCCATCACGCGCGCCAACACGGCATATCGAAATACGGCATTTCGCGTACCTTCCGTGTCATTCTCGATCTGCTGTCGGTGATGTTCTTCATGCGCTATAAGGCGCGGCCGGGCCATTTCTTCGGCTCGCTCGGTCTTGGCCTCGGGGCGCTCGCCGGTTTGATCCTGCTTTGGCTCTTTGTCGACAAGTTCATCTTCGGCGACGATATCGGCAACAGGCCGCTGTTACTGGTCGGCGTCGTGCTCCTGCTGTCGTCGGTGCAGATGATCACCACGGGCATCCTGGCCGAGATGATCGCGCGCATCTATTATCGCGACGACCTGTCGCCGAACTACATCGTCCGCAAGATCTTCGATCGGGATCATCACGATGCATAGGCTTCTGGTCCGCCGACCGGATACTATCATCCTTCTGCTTGCCGGCTACTTCGCTCTGGAATTCCTGGTGCGGCTCGCCATGCCGCATGGCATGCGTTACGACGAATCGCAGCAGGCGCTGTTCTCGCAATGGCTGACTCTCGGCTACGATTCTCAGCCGCCGCTTTACAATTGGGTGCAGGCGCTGGTGGTCTCCGTCTTCGGCCTGTCGCTGGCGGCAATTTCCATCGTCAAGAACATCGTGCTGTTTCTGGTCTTTTTCAGCTACTACAAGCTGGCGAAGCTAGTACTATCCGACAAGGTTTTCGCGGCGATCGCCACGGTGTCGCTGCTGACAATTCCGCAGCTCTTCTGGGAGGCGCAACGGGACCTTACGCATACGGTCGCGCAGCTCCTGACCATCAATCTCTTCCTCTACGGCGCAATCCGCACGCTGAAGGCGCCAAGTACGGGCTCCTACGTATTTACCGGCATCGCCCTCGGCCTCGGCATGCTGTCGAAGTATAATTTCGCACTGCTTGCCGCGGCCGCAGTCATTGCCGTCCTGATGCATCCGCAGGGGCGCGCGCGCATCTTCGATAAGCGATTTCTGCTGATTCCGTTGATCTCCCTGTTGATCTTCCTGCCGCATGGGCTGTGGCTGATCCACAATCTTGACCTCGCCTCGGGACGGACCCTTGGAATCATGGAGCAGGATGCGCCGCAAAGCGCCTTTGCCAAGCTGGTGCAGGGACCACTGGAATTCGTGAAGCTGGTCATCGTCATCTGCGCGCCGACGCTCGTCATCTATGCATTGGTGTTCGGCAAAAGCCTCTTCAAAAATCTGGGGCGATCGAACGAATGGACGCGCTTTTTTGAGGTCCTGTTCGTTGCTATCGCCGTACTGGTGCTGATCCTGATTGTCGCCATCGGCATGACGGCGTTGCGGGACCGCTGGCTGCTGCCCTTCCTGTTCCTGCTGCCGATCTATCTTTGCCTGAAGATGGAAGCGGCCGGCATCAAAGCGGCGGATTTCGGCAAACGCTTCTTCTATATCCCGCTGGCGATGATGCTGATCATTCCGGCGCTGCTTTTGATCCGCGTCACGCTTCCGACGCTCTTCGGCTCCTATGACCATTACAATACCCCCTACCCGGCCTTTGTCAGTCAGGTCGTGGCGACGGAAGGCAAAAAGCCGGGGCTGGTGCTGACGGACAATTGGCTGCCGGCCGGAAACCTGCATTTACAATTGCCCGACGTGCCGGCCATGTCGTTGTTTTTCGGAAATCTGAAGGCAGACTATGAGTGGAGTGCGGACAAGCCGATCCTCGTCGTATGGCGGCCGGGGAAGAACGCCGATGGCGTGCCGCCACCATTGACGAGCTGGTTGCAAGAAACGCTCGGCTCGCAATATAGGGCGCCGGATGTCAAGTTCGCGAATGTCCAATACATTCATGGCAAACCCGGCGACATGGCGGCCTTTGCCTATGCCTGGATCTATCCAAAATAAGGGCCGATCACTCGATCCATGGTGATCGGCCGTCCATTCTCAATTTTCAATGCAGGAGCCACTTATGGCGCCCACCGACACGCTCACGAGCATCCTGCCTGACGCTACCGATCTTCCGCCATGGCAAGTGAAAAGCTCCAAGCATCTACTTCATGACCGGTGGCTGAAAGTCAGGGCTGACGCCTGTGTTACCGCCGAGGGCGTGGAGATCGCCCCTTATTACGTGCTGGAATATCCCGATTGGGTGCAAGTCGTGGCGCTGGATGCAGAGGATAACATCTACCTAGTCCAACAGTATCGCCATGCTCTGGGCGTCGTCTCATTGGAGCTGCCGGGCGGGGCGATTGATGCGAACGACGCCAGTCCTGTCGAGGCAGCCACGCGCGAGCTGAGGGAAGAAACCGGCCTGTCTGCCTCCGAATGGGAATATGTCAGCGCGCTTGCACCTAATCCGGCCACCCACTCGAACCGTTCCCATATCGTGCTTGCTCGCAATGTCGAGATATCAGGGAAGCCCGTGGACGATCCGACGGAACGCATTCGGCTTATTCGCATGCCGATCCGCCAGGCCATCAAACTGGCGCTGGAGGGCAAGATGATTCAGACCATTCACATCGCGGCGCTGACGCTAGCCCTGCACAAAGCGGGCAAATGGGATGCGTCTGCCCTGGTTGACAGGAGCTGACTACGCTTTCGTCTCCGCCCACACCGCATCGAGCGCCAGCCGCGTGATACGCACCATTGCATCCACTTCCTCGCGACTGATGATGAGCGGCGGCGAGGCCAGCATGCGGTCCGCGGTGGCGCGCAGCACCAGACCATTGCTCAAAGCGTGATTGCGCACGGCGGAGCCGATCGCATCCGGCTTCTCGAAACGGCGGCGGGTGGATTTGTCGGCGGCAAGCTGCAGGGCGCCCATCAGCCCGATGCTAACAGCTTCGCCGACCATGTCGTGATCCGCCAGGCTGCCCCAGGCCTTCGCGAAATAGGGTCCGATATCGTCGCGGACGCGCTCGATCAACTTCTCATCCTCGATGATCCTCAGATTTTCCAGCGCTGCAGCGGCGCAGACCGGATGGCCGGAATAGGTGAAGCCGTGATTGAACTCGCCGACATCATTGATGAGCACATCAGCGATGCGGTCACTCACCAACACGCCGCCGATCGGCAGGTAGCCCGAGGACAGGCCCTTGGCGATCGGCGCGAGATCGGGCTTCACCCCGAAATGCTGATAACCGAACCAGGAACCTAATCTTCCGAAGCCACAGATCACCTCGTCGCAGACGAGCAGGATATTCCGCGCCTTGCAGATGCGGGCGATTTCCGGCCAATAGGTCGAGGGCGGAATGATGACGCCGCCTGCCCCCTGAACCGGCTCGGCGATGAAGGCGGCGACATTGTCCTCGCCCAGTTCATCGATCTTCTCTTCCAGCTCGCGGGCGGCCTTGAGGCCGAACTCTTCCGGAGAGAGATCGCCGCCATAGGCGTACCAATAGGGTTGCCCGATATGGACGACGCCGGGGATCGGCAGGTCACCCTGCTCATGCATGTATTTCATGCCACCCATGCTGGCGCCGGCAACGGTCGACCCGTGGTAACCGTTGCGCCGAGCGATAACGATCTTTTTTGCCGGTTTGCCCACCGCACTCCAATAGACGCGCGCCATGCGAAACCAGGTGTCGTTGGCTTCGGAGCCGGAATTGGTGAAGAAGACATGGTTGAAATGCGGACCGGCATGGGCGCAGACCTTCTCGGACAAGAGCGTGGCCGGCGTCGTCGTCGTGCCGAAAAAGGTGTTGTAATAGGGTAGCTCGTTCATCTGGCGGATTGCCGCATCGGCTATTTCGGTGCGGCCGTAGCCGATATTGACGCACCAAAGGCCGGCAAAGCCGTCGAGATATTTGTTGCCGTTGCTATCGAAGATATAGACGCCCTTGCCGCGCTGAATGATCCGGGCGCCGTCGGCGTTCAACTTCTTCATGTCCGCGAACGGATGGAGATGATGAGCGGCATCGACGGCGGCGAGATTGGAACGGCGGGAAGTGTCGGACATCGTTTGCAGAATCCCTATCGGATTGAAAGGCTGACCTCGATCGTTTACGACCATGACGTGAGCAAGGGGGATTGACAAGGGCATGGCGGCTGACAATGCAACCGAGGGCGCGGCGCGCATCGAAGTGTTGATATCGGACATGAACGGCCGACTGCGTGGCAAGCAGGTCCCCCTGGAAGCGGAAAAGAAAGTCTGGTCCGGTGCGGTGCGCCTGCCGACGTCGACACAATCCCTCGATATCTGGGGAGACGATAATGACGACCTCACCGGCCTGTCGCTGACGATCGGCGATCCCGATGGCACCTGCGTCGCCGATCGGCGTACGCTTGCGGATATGCCCTGGGCGCCGCCGGGATCGAAGCAGGTGTTGGCCACAATGCATGAACTCGACGGCAGCCCGAGTTTCCAGGACCCGCGCGCCATTCTTGCGGCGGTCGTCGATCGCTATACGGTCCTCGGTCTGACGCCTGTCGTTGCTACTGAGCTGGAATTCTATCTTCTCGCCGGCGACTGGCGCGAGCGCGGCATCCCCTCGCCGCCGGCGGCATTGACGTATCGCGGCGAGCCGAACGGCTATCAGCTCTACGATATGGATGCTGTCGATCTGCTCGGCGATTATCTCGAAACCTTGCGCGCCTATGCCAGGGCGCAAGGCCTGCCGGCGGACGCGACCACGGCGGAATTCGGTCCAGGGCAGTTCGAGGTCAATCTGCTGCATCGCCCGGACGCGCTCGCCGCCGCCGATGACTGCATCTTTCTGAAAAGAGCAGCCGAGCAGGCGGCACGCAAGCACGGGCTCAAATCGACCTGCATGGCGAAACCCTATAGCGATCATGCCGGCTCCGGCCTGCATGTGCACGCAAGCATCATCGACCGTGACGGCCGCAATATTCTCGATGCGGCCGGCGGCGAGCCGAAGAAGCTGAAGTCGACCTGTGCCGGTCTGCTCCAAACGTTGCAGGATGCGCAGTTGATCTTTGCGCCCTATGCCAATTCCTATCGCCGCTTCCAGCCGGGCTCGTTCGCGCCCGTGGATCTCACCTGGGGCCACGGGCATCGCGGAACGACGGTGCGCATCCCGGAAAAGGACGGGTCGGGCGCCCGTATCGAGCACCGCGTCGCGGGGGCCGATGCCAATCCTTACCTTATGCTGGCGGCGATTCTCGGGGGTATGTTGCTTGGATTGCAGAACGAGCTCGATCCTGGGGAAGAGACGATACCAAGCCGTGTGCCGACAAATGCGCCGCGCCTGACGCATGATTTCCTGACCGCGGTCGAACGCTTCCGCGCCTCTCCCTTCATCGCCGATATTTTCGGGGAGCGATATCAAAAGCTCTACGGCGATACGAAGCACAAGGAAGCAATCCGCTATCTGCGCACCGTATCCGATTTCGACTACCGGACCTATCTGCCGCGCCTTTGACGGATTTCAGACAACCGCACTGCTGATGGAGTCTTCCTCGGCAACCCGCGCGGCCGTGCCCTGCTTGATCATCACCTTCAGCTCGCCGGCATGAAGTTTGAGTGCGATGTCGCGTTCCAGCGGCAGTAGCTCGCCGTCGACGACGCAATTTGCCAGGCTGCGCAGCTTCGGGAAATGCAGGTGCACTTGGCGCGCATGCATGACCATGACATCGGCGTTCTCGCGAAACCGGCCACGCAGCATGTCGATGGCGAGCCGCGCCACGCTAAGCGGCCGCAATGGCCCCGCCGTATAGAAGCCAAGCTCGCCGCCGCGCAGATCGTCGGCATAAAGCAGGGTGTTGGGACCGAAGGGATTGTTGGACACGGAAATCGCCGAGACGTGGCGGCGCTCCCGAACGCCCTCGGCTTCAAAATCCACATCGAATTCCGGCGGGTTGAAGACGACGCCCAGAGCGGCGCGCGTGCTGGCCGACATCTTGCCGAAACGCGAGCGATAGCTATAGGCGTTGCGGTAGCGCACCATGCGCGCATGCATGCCGGCAGAAAACTGGTGGATGAAAGGTCGGCCGTTGGCGCTGCCTATATCCACCTGATCGACCTCGCCCGTCGCCAGCACGTCCAGCACCTGGTAGATATCGAGCGGCAGCCGGAGCGAGCGAGCAAAAAGGTTCATCGTGCCGGCGGGTATGACGCCGAGGGCGACGCCATTTCTCCAGGCAACCGCGGCGGCTGCGGAAATCGTTCCATCCCCGCCGCCGGCGACGATGCCATCGATATCGTCACGACGCGCCGCACGCTCCATGGCGGCAACGACTTCGCGGCCTGACACGACCAGACCTTCGAAATCATGGCCGGCATCCCGGAAAACCTGCTCTGCCTTCATTTCGTAGGCGGCCATGTCCGTCGTCTTGAACGTGCCGCCATCGCGATTGAAAAAGCCGATCAGTTTCATCAAGGCTCCCGGTTTTCCCGTTGAATCTGTCTCAAAAAGGATATGCTCCCCCGCACCTGCTAATCCAAAAATGGTTTCGGCAAGGGCGATTTCAAGCGTTATCCAGCCATCGGGGCAATCAGCGCGGGTGACGGATGGGGCAAGAACTCCATTAACACTTATGCGCAAAGCGATATGCTGCGCTGCAAAAAACGCACGCGACAGCGGTATCGCCCTGATTCATAGTATTAATTGAGGTGCGTTCGCGCCTCTCCCGTCTTTCATTCCGCATCGTGTATCCGAGACCGCATCCCGGTTTTCCTGCCCGTTGCCCGCTTCGCGGCACCTTCTGCATGATCGCCGCCAAGGAGTTTTCGTGAGCGATATCGCTGTCGACCTTATCGATTCCCGATCCAGCCTCGAAGCGCCGTCACGCGCGGCGGTCGCCCTCGTCACGCTGGCGCTCGCAGTCGGCAGCTTCGGCATCGGCACGGGTGAATTCGTCATTATGGGCTTGCTGCCCGAGGTCGCCGATACCTTTGGTGTCACGACGCCGGAAGCGGGTCATGTCATCAGCGCCTATGCGCTCGGCGTCGTCGTCGGCGCGCCTGTCATCGCGGTCCTCGCCGCCAAGATGGCGCGACGCACTCTGCTTCTGCTGATGATGGCAATCTTTGCCGCCGGCAATATTTCGAGCGCCCTGGCTCCGACCTTCGAAAGCTTCGCTGCTCTACGTTTCATCACCGGCCTGCCGCATGGCGCCTATTTCGGCGTCGCTGCACTTGTGGCCGCCTCGATGGTGCCTGTCCACCGCCGCGTGCGTGCCGTCGGTCAGGTCATGCTCGGCCTCACCATCGCCACCCTGATCGGCACACCGATCGCCACCTTTCTCGGCCAGCTTCTGAATTGGCGGGCAGCTTTCATGATGGTCGGCGGCATCGGCCTCGTGACCATGCTGCTCATTGCGCTGTTCCTGCCGAAAGACAAGGTCGAGGAAGGCGCGAGCATCGCCCGTGAACTGGGCGCTCTTCGCCGCATCCAGGTCTGGCTGACGCTCGGCATCGCCGCGGTCGGTTTCGGCGGCATGTTCTCGATCTTCAGCTATGTCGCGACGACAACAACGCAGATTGCCGGCTTGGGAACGGGCATGGTGCCGGTGGTGCTGGCGCTCTTCGGCATCGGCATGAATGTCGGCAATGTCGTCGGCTCGCGCCTCGGCGACCTGTCGCTGAAGGGCACGATCGGCGGCATGATGGTCTTCAATGTCGTCATCATGACGCTGTTTTCGCTGACCGCGACCAACCCGGTGATGCTCTGCCTCTGCGTCTTCCTGATCGGCTGCGGTTTTGCTGCCTGTCCTGCCGTACAGACACGTCTTATGGATGTCGCGGCGGATGCGCAGACGCTGGCTGCCGCCTCCAACCATTCGGCCTTCAATATCGCCAATGCGCTCGGCGCCTGGCTTGGCGGCCTAGTGATCTCCTGGGGCTTTACCGCGGCATCGACGGGCTATGTCGGCGCAGTGCTCTCCGTCTTCGGCCTGATGGTTTTCGGACTGTCGGTCGCTTTGGAACGCAATGGCCGAGGCGCATGAGGCCGAAGGGCAAGGTTGTTCTGGCCGGTTTCTGAACCCACTCATTCCTTTCGATCGGCTGGGTGCATGCCACCCGACCGATCCGGTTCCGGCATTTTTGCAACAGCGATTGCTGCAACGCATAAGCCTTTAGCCGCCCAACAAAAAATTATCTGCGACATTATTATGGCATCAACCATCGGCGCCACTTGACTTTTCGCCCCTTCGGAGCGACTTCTCCCGGCGTGGGGAACACGTGTTTTCCATACCGATCAACCGGAGCCATCTTACGATGCCTAGCGACAGTAGTAGTCGATTGCCTTTGCCGTCAGTGGCACTCGTGCTGTAACCGACTCCTGTCGGCTCGCCACGATCTGCCCATGACGGCGGATCGACCGGAAAGGCGAGCTATAATGAACATCAACAGCTTTCCCGTGCGGGCTGGCAATGCCGCTCGTGCATTCATCAATAATAATCGCGCCCTTACCATTGCAGAACGCGTTGAGTCGCTGAACGCGCTCGAGGCTGACGAAGCCGCACGGCTCCTCGCCAAGATGCCGGAGGAGCGGGCCGTTCGCATTCTCGATCGGCCGGAGCTGCGCAACGCCCCTGCCATTCTCGAAGTCATGACCAATGCGGATGCCGCACGGCTGCTGCACGGCATGTCCAACGACCGCGTGGCCGACATTCTTCTCGAACTGGACGACGACCCACGCGCCCGGCTGTTCGCGACCCTTGAAGAGCCGGCTCGTGTCGCAATCCAAGGCCTGATGGGGTACCCGCCGCGCACGGCTGGCGGCATCATGACGACGGAGTACGTCAGCGTGTTCGCCAGTTGGACCGTTGCGCAGACGCTCGATCATGTGCGCCAGGTCGAGCGTTCCCGCGAGACGGTCTATGCAATCTATGTGCTCGACGACGACACACATGCCCTGCTGCATGTGGTGACGCTGCGCCGTCTCATCACCGGCCAGCCCGACGCCTGTATTCTGACCGTGGCACAGAAGGGTACGCCGGTCACGGCACCCGCGCTGATGAAGCAGGAGGATGTCGCCCGGCTGATCCGCCGTCACGACCTGCTCGCCCTGCCGGTTGTCGACGAAAACGGCCTGATGCTCGGCATCGTTACGGTCGACGACGTCATCGATACGATGATCGCCGATACGACGGAAGCCGCGCAGAAATTCGGCGGTATGGAAGCCCTGGGCCAACCCTACATGAAGATCGGCTTTGCGGGCATGATCCGCAAGCGTGCCGGCTGGTTGGCCGCCCTCTTCCTCGGCGAAATGCTGACGGCCAGCGCCATGCAGCATTTCGAAGGCGAGTTGGAGAAGGCCGTCGTGCTGACGCTGTTCATCCCGCTGATCATGAGCTCGGGCGGCAATTCCGGCTCACAGGCGACCTCGCTGATCATCCGGGCACTGGCGCTCGGCGAACTCAAGCTGTCCGATTGGTGGCGCGTCGCTCTGCGCGAAATGCCGACCGGCATCGTGCTCGGCTCGATCCTCGGCCTTGTCGGTTTTGCCCGCATCGTGCTTTGGCAGACCATCGGTCTCTTCGACTATGGTCCGCACTGGCAGTTGGTCGGCGTCACCGTTTTCGCCGCATTGATCGGCATCGTCACATTCGGTTCGCTGGCCGGCTCGATGCTGCCGTTCGCGCTGCAGAAGCTGCGCCTCGATCCGGCCAGCGCATCGGCGCCGTTCGTCGCAACGCTGGTCGATGTGACCGGGCTGGTGATCTATTTCTCGGTCGCCCTTCTGATCCTCAGCGGCACGATGCTCTAAGAGTAGTGCAAACCTTGACTGGGGCCGGCGACGGCCCTTTTCATTTTCAAGCCGGCTGCGGCAGCTTCAGGGCGCCGTTGGTCTTGACGCTGCGGATCGCGAAATTCGAGCGCAGGTCGGAAACGCCGGGGAGAGTCAGAAGCTTTTCCGACATCACCCTCTCATAAGCGGCCAGATCCTCGACGACGACCTCCGCCAGAAAATCCGCCGCTCCCGAAATCAGGTGGCAAGACACGATCTCGGGGATAGCGAGCAGCGCCGCCTGCTGCGCCTCCGAATTCTCCTTGGAGTGATGCCCGACCTTGAGCTCGACAAAAACCGTCAAGCCGAGGCCGGCCTCCTTGCGGTCGATATCGGCGCGATAGCCGCGCAGCAGACCCGATTTTTCCAGATTGCGGATGCGCCTCAGACAGGGTGACGGCGACAAGTTCACGCGCTCGGCGATCTCGACATTCGTGGCGCGCGCATCCTCTTGCAGGCAGTTGAGGATGGCAATATCGAATTTATCCAGTTTTGGCATTTCTATGAAGCTCTCCAGCCTATATTGGCAGATAATTGCTCATATCACTTTCCTCGAGCCATAACTAGCAAGGACATGCCTCGGCCTTCGGAGCTATCTTTTCTTCAACCGGATGATGATCCGGACGGTTCGAAAGGATACGTCGATGAGTGCTTTGACCTTCTCTCCCCGCAAGACAATGCCTGCCACGGTCGGCTATGCCGGCGCCATCATTACGGTGCTGATCTGGGCCAACTGGATTCTCGCCACGCGCCACACCGCCGAAACGCAGATGGGCACGATCGACCTCGGTCTGATCCGCTACGGCATTCCGGCGCTGGTGCTCTCTCCCGTCTGGCTGCGCACGGGGCTGTCGCCGAAGGGTGTGCCGCTGAAACTGCTGGCACTCATGGTC
Source organism: Rhizobium sp. CB3090 (assembly GCF_029714285.1). Taxonomy (NCBI): domain Bacteria; kingdom Pseudomonadati; phylum Pseudomonadota; class Alphaproteobacteria; order Hyphomicrobiales; family Rhizobiaceae; genus Rhizobium; species Rhizobium sp. CB3090. The sequence goes on along the minus strand of NZ_CP121662.1, from coordinate 694,665 downwards.
TGCGGCTCGGGGGCGCTTTTCTTCCAATTGACCACGTTCGCCATTCACTCCACGCCCGCCGCGTCGGCCGGCATTCTGCTCGGGGGCTCGATGCCGCTAGCAACCGCACTGATCGGCGTGTTGCTGTTTCACGAGCGGCCCGACATGACCCGTTGGCTCGGCCTCGGCGGCATCGTCGCCGGCGTCGCCATCCTTTTGGTACGCAGCCTTTCCGGCGCGGAGATTTCCTGGGTGAGCTTCACGTTGCTGCCGCTTGGTGCCTTGCTCTGGGCCGGTTACACCCACGCGTTCCGCCGCTCCGGTTTGAACGCCATCCAGTCAAGCGCCATTATCGCTATTTGGTCGTTCCTCATCCATGTCGGTCTGGCCCTGATCTTTGGGAGCTCGCTCGCCTCTGTCCCGCTACCGGAAATCGGCCTTCAGGTCGTAAGCCAAGGCCTGCTTTCCGGCCTCGCCGCCACACTTGCCTACGGTCTTGCCGTCCAGGCCCTCGGCGGCACGCAGGCCGCCGCCTTCACCGCCATTACCCCGGTTCTCGCCACCTTCGGCGGCGGGCTGTTTCTCGGAGAACCACTAGGCATGACGGAGCTTGCCGCCGCTGTCGTCACCGGAATGGGCGTCGCACTTTCAACAGGGATCTTGTCGAGGAAATAAGTACCAGGGTCGGTAAAGAAAAGATCGAAGGCTGCCGTCGGCAGCCTTCGGTGTGTTTGACGTCCGATGATCTTATATCGATACGACAATCTGGATGGACTATTTTCATCAGAACCACACCGCCATGGCGACGCGCCGTTCGGGATCAGCGCCATGGTCGATCTCGAATTTCAAGATTTCAAACAGCCCCGCCGGCATCTCGCGTTCATCCAACACACGCAATCCAAGCGAGGCGTAGAACGGTGCGTTGAATGGCACATAACGGTCTGTCGTCAGTGTGACACCCGATGCGCCTCGCTGCCGCGCAGTCTCGATCACGGCCTGCATCAAGCGCCGCCCGACACCCTTTCGCTGCCAGCATTGCATGACATCGATTTCCAAGACATAGACCGCGCCATCAAGCTCGGCCCCCGCGGCGAAAGCAAAGGGGTGATCCAGGTGATCGGAAGCAACAAACAGCAGCTTCGCATCGAGCGAATGCTCCAGCTTGTCGCGCGGCACGGTCCTGCCATCATCCTCCCTGCCTAACGCCTGGCCGAGAGTTGCGAAGGCATCGATCTCGATTTCCGCCAGGAAATCCAGATCAGCGGAACGAGCAAGGCGGATCTTGTAGGCGTCTTGCCCGATCTCCCCCATGCTGATCACATATTCGGATAGACCGGCCCCTCACCACCCTGCGGCGGGACCCAGTTGATGTTCTGGTTCGGGTCCTTGATATCGCAGGTCTTGCAGTGGACGCAGTTCTGGGCGTTGATGACGAACGTGTCCTTCCCGTCCTTCTCCACCCATTCATAGACGCCTGCCGGACAGTAGCGGGTCGACGGACCGGCATAGATGTCGTGTTCCGAACGTTTCTGCAGGCCCATGTCCTTGACCTGTAGGTGCACCGGCTGGTCTTCCTCATGATTGGTGTTCGACAGGAACACCGAGGACAGCCGGTCGAAGGTCAAAACGCCATCCGGCTTCGGATAGGCGATCGGCTTGTGCTTGGCCGCCGGCTCCAGCGATTGAGCATCGGTCTTGCCGTGCTTCAGCGTGCCGAAGAAGGAGAAGCCGAGCAGCGTATTCGTCCACATGTCGAGCCCGCCGAGGGCCACGCCAACGGCCGTGCCGAACTTCGACCACAGCGGCTTGACGTTGCGGACCTTCTTCAGGTCCTTGCCGATATCGCTGGCGCGCCATTCGTTTTCGATCTCGACAACTTCGTCATTGGCGCGGCCGGCCGCGATCGCTGCGGCGATCCTGTCGGCCGCCAACATGCCGGAAAGCACCGCATTGTGGCTGCCCTTGATGCGCGGCACGTTGACGAAGCCGGCCGAACAACCGATGAGCGCGCCGCCGGGGAAGGAGAGCTTCGGCACCGATTGATAGCCGCCTTCGGTGATGGCACGGGCGCCATAGGAGATGCGCTTGCCGCCTTCGAAGGTGCCGCGGATCGCCGGATGCGTCTTGAAGCGCTGGAACTCTTCGAAAGGATAGAGATAAGGATTCTTGTAGTTGAGGTGGATGACAAAGCCGACGGCGACGAGATTGTCTTCGAGATGATAAAGGAAGGAGCCGCCGCCGGTCTTCATGCCAAGCGGCCAGCCGAAGGAGTGCTGCACGAGGCCTTCCTTGTGCTTCTCGGGCCTCACCTGCCAGAGTTCCTTGATGCCGATGCCGAACTTTTGCGGCTCGCGGCCCTTCTGCAGGTCGAACTTGGCGATGAGCTGCTTGGCGAGCGAGCCGCGCACGCCTTCGCCGATCAGCACATATTTGCCCGTCAGCGCCATGCCGCGGGTGTAATTCGGGCCGGGCTCACCATTCTTCTCGATGCCCATGTCGCCGGTGGCGACGCCGATGACGGCGCCTTGGTCATTATAAAGCACTTCGGTTGCGGCAAAGCCGGGATAGATCTCGACGCCCAGCGCCTCGGCCTTCTCGGCGAGCCAGCGACAGACATTACCGAGCGAGACGATGTAGTTGCCGTGATTGTTCATCAGCGGCGGCATCAGTGCATTCGGCAGGCGGATGGAGCCGGCGGGTCCGAGGAACAGGAAGTGATCGTCCGTCACCTCGGTCTTGAAGGGATGGCCTTCCTCTTGACGCCAGCCGGGCAGCAGGCGGTCGATGCCGATCGGATCGACCACGGCGCCCGACAGGATATGCGCGCCGACTTCCGCTCCCTTTTCGAGCACGACGACGGTGAGATCGGGATTGACCTGCTTCAGGCGGATCGCCGCCGAAAGACCTGCCGGCCCCGCGCCGACGATCACCACATCGAATTCCATGCTCTCGCGTTCAGGCAGCTCGCTAACGTCAGTCATTCACTCTGTCTCCGATTGGCCAGGCTCCGGTTGATTGGGCGCGGCCTTCTCCCTTTTTTGGGCGTCTCCCCGTTTGGCTATCTCTTGTCAAAACGGGAGAGGATTGTCGAGCCGGGAAGCGACAGCCGATCCTCCAATTCGCACAACTGGCGTGAAAATTAAAATCACCTTACGTCAACGTCAATGTGCACGTGCTTGCTGTTTGCTGTTTATTAGCTTCCAAAAAGCATTCGCGGCATTCTATAAAACCCATTGGAAGCATCCGGACAGCGTAAGGAGTGAACAAGATGGATCTCGGCATCATGGGAAAGCGAGCGCTGGTTCTGGCTTCGTCCAAGGGGCTTGGCCATGGCATAGCCGTCGCGCTGGCGCGCGAAGGGGCAAATGTCCTGCTCTGCGGTCGCAGCGGTGAGAGGCTGGAGAGCAATTGCAAGGCGATCAACGCCGAAGGACAAGGCCGGGCCGATTGGATCTGGGCCGATCTTAACGACGAGATGTTCGTCGAGACCGTCAGCAAAGCGGTCACCGAAAAGCTCGGCGGCCTCGACATTCTCGTCAACAATACCGGCGGGCCGACGCCGGGAACCTCGGAAGATATGACTTCGGACAAGCTGGAAACCTATTTCCTGTCGATGGTGGCGCGGGTCATCGCGCTGACCAATGCGCTGCTTCCGGGCATGAAGACGCAGGGTTGGGGCCGCATCCTGACCGTCGCCTCCTCCGGCGTCATCGAACCGATCCCCAATCTTGCCCTTTCCAATACGCTGCGTCCTGCGCTTGCCGGCTGGAGCAAGACGTTGGCGGCGGAAGTGGCAGCGCATGGCATTACCGTGAATATGTTGCTGCCCGGCAGCATCGCCACCGACCGGCTGGCCGACCTTGATAGCGCGGCAGCCAAACGCAGCGGTAAAAGCCTGGAGGAAATCGAGGCCGAGCGGCAACAGCGCATTCCCGCCGGCCGTTATGGCCGGGTCGAGGAATTTGCGGCGACGGCCGCCTTTCTTTGCAGCGAACCCGCAAGCTATGTCACCGGCTCGATGATCCGCTGCGACGGGGGTGCGGCACGTTCTCTTTGAATGCGCGCTCAACGAAGGAGGCATTCATCCTCAGAAAAGCGACCTTCTGAACACAATCGCGTGAGAAACGAATTGGCTAGTGCCAAGCCCAAACCTGTGGATTCCGGACGGGTGAAGGCAAAAGACCGGCATTTCTCAGCCTTTATTACATAGCGGCAATCAAAAAATAGTCATTTCAACTATCTATTGCACTGCAAACGGAAGCTTACCGGCAAAGCTTTCCAACTGTTAATTTTCCACCCTGTCGAACAGATGGTAGGTTACTGCGAACTAGCGTTCATCAATTCACGTTATAGGGACAGAATACCGAACGTTAGCGGTACCGGCGATGTGATGGATTATGGCGAAACGCGCCTTTTTTGCGCTGCGATAAACCCACTTCGAGGTCACCGCATTTCCTGCAACTCGCCTCGATCGGTTTTTAAAATATGAAGAAATTTGGGCTCTTCCTCTGCCTTCTCGCTGTTGCAGCTCTTGGAGTCTGGAGCTACCGCGACCGTATCCCCTTTATGTCCGATTTAATCGACAGGGCGTCCGCCAAGACCGAGGATAGCAGCAAGGCTGCGGATGCCGCCGGCCACGCCAGGCGCCAGGCTGCGCCGCAAGTGGTCAAAACCGTGGCGGTCACGAAAACGACGCTCGCCAACGACGTTACCGCCACCGGCTGGGCCGATGCGCAGGATACGACCACAATCGCCGCGCAGGAGTCCGGCATCATCACCTCGATAGCAGCTCAGGATGGCGCCATGGTCAAGGCCGGCGACCTGATCGCCAAGCTCGATCCGCGCACGGCCCAGGCCGCCGTCGACAAGGACCAGGCAACGCTTGCCAAGGACCAGGCGACGCTCACCGAAGCCGAAGCGGCACTGACGCGGGCCAAGACCCTCCTGAATAACGCCGGCACACAGCAGACGGTAGACCAGGCGGTCGCAGCGCGCGATACGGCTGTCGCGACGGTCAACGGCGACAAGGCGCAGCTCGCATCTGATCAGGTTCTGCTCGAGCACACTGAGATCCGCGCGCCCTATGATGGCCGTCTCGGCGACGTCGCCCTCAGCGTCGGCGCCTATGTGAGCCCCGGCACCGCAATCGTATCGATCGCCCAGTACGATCCGATCTATGTCAAGTTCCACCTGCAGGAGAGCCACCTGCGCGAGCTGGAGGAGGCGATGAAGGCCGGAACCGTTCCCGTCAGCACCGTACCCCGGTCGGAACAAGGCAAGTCGCGCCAGGGCGCGATGAGCTTTTATGACAACCAGGTCGATGCCGCATCCGGCACAATCCTCGCCAAGGCGAAGTTCAACAATGCCAACGGTGCCATCTGGCCCGGCCAGTCGGTCAACATCGTCGTGCATTTCAACGACAACCAGCCTGTTCTCGTCGCACCCACCGTTGCCATTAGCCCCGGCCCGGACGGCTTCTTTGCCTTTGTCGTCAAGGACAACAAGGTGCATATGACACCGGTCACCGTTGCGCGCCAGAATGGTGGGTACACCGCGATCGCCAAGGGCCTTTCTGAAGGCGACCACGTCGTAACCGAAGGACAGGTTCAGTTGAATGACGGCCAGAGCGTTGTCGAACAATTCAGCGATGCCACGCCGCAGAAAGTCGCCTCGGCTGACGATCAGTCGGGTCAGAAAACCGAAACGATCTCTGTCGGAGCGCAGCAATGATCCCCAGCTTCTGTATAAGACGGCCGGTCGCGACGACGCTTTTGGCCTTGGGGGTGGTCATGGCAGGCTGGGCAGGCTATCGCCTCGTGCCCGTGGCGGCCTTGCCTCAGGTCGACTTTCCGACGATCAACGTTACCGCGCAATTGACAGGCGCCTCGCCGCAGACCATGGCGACGTCGGTTTCGACGCCTCTGATCAAGCAGTTCGAGACCATTCCCGGCATCAGCGAAATTTCGTCGACGAACTCGCTCGGCAACACCAGCATCGTGCTGCAGTTTGATCTTAATCGCGATATCGATGCCGCTGCGGCTGACGTCCAGGCTGCAATCTCGCACGCGACACGTCAGTTGCCCGACAATCTGACCGTGCCACCAAGCTACCGCAAGACCAACCCGGCCGATGCGCCGGTCATGCTTCTGGCCGTGCAGAGCGATACGATGCCGCGCAGCAAGCTTGACGAAATCGCCGAAGACATCATCTCGCCGTCTCTGTCCACGCTTCCGGGCGTGGCGGAAGTGACGGTGTTCGGCGCCCAGACATATGCGGTGCGCGTCGAAGTCGATCCCGCCAAGCTGCAGGACCGCAGCATCGGCATCGATACGGTCAACAATGCCCTAGTCAACGCCAACAGCCAGGTTCCGGTGGGCACTCTGCAGAACAATTCGCAGAGCATGACCATCAACTCCAACACGCAGCGCACCAATGCCGCGGAGTTCCGGTCACTTGTCATCGCCAACCCGAACGGCGCGCCGATCCACCTCAGCGACGTTGCCGACGTGCAGGACAGCGTGGAAAACACCAATGCCGGCTCCTGGTATGACGGCAAGCGGGCGATCATTCTTGCCATCCAGCGCCAGCCGGATGCCAATACGGTCGATGTGGTCGACGCCATCAACGCCAAATTGCCGCAGCTACACGCGGAAATCCCGGGCTCGGTGAAGACAACCGTCATGAACGACTCAGCGCAGCCGATCCGCGCTGCGATTTCGGATGTGAAATTCACGCTGATGCTGACGATCGGCCTCGTCGTGCTGGTGATCTATCTCTTCACCGGTCATGTCACGGCAACGATCATCCCCGGCCTTGCCGTACCGCTGTCGCTTATTGCGACCTTCGGCATGATGTACATTCTCGGATATAGCATCGATAATATTTCGCTGCTCGGATTGACGCTTGCGGTCGGTCTCGTGGTGGACGACGCCATTGTCATGCTCGAAAACATACTGCGGCATGTCGAAGAAGGCATGCCCGTGCTCGAGGCAGCGCTCAAGGGCTCGGCGGAAGTCAGCTATACCATCATATCGATGTCGATTTCGCTGATCGCCGTGTTCATTCCGATCCTGCTGATGGGCGGCGTCGTCGGCCGCATCTTCAACGAGTTCGGCATGGTGGTCGCGATCGCCATCGTGTCCTCGGCCATCGTCTCCTTGAGCGTCACACCGATGCTCAGCTCGCGCCTGTCGGCCGGTCACGACCAGCCGCCGTTGCCGGTGCGTCTTTTCAACGTCGGTTTCGACTGGACCCAACGTTGTTACGACAGGGGCGTCGGCTGGTGCTTGCGCCATCGCGGTACCGTTCTTCTCTGCTTCTTCGGCTCGGTCGGTCTCTCGGCGTACCTTTTCATGGTATTGCCCGCCAGTTTCTTCCCGACCGAAGACATCGGCCGCCTGACGATCTCGACCCAGGCGCGGCAGGATATTTCCTATCCTGCAATGCAGAACCTGCAGAACCAGGCAGCGGCAATCGTAAAACAAAACCCGGCCGTCGCCCACGTCATGTCAATCGTCGGCGGCAACGTGCGCCAGCCGTTGAACAACGGCACCATGTATGTCGAGTTGAAGGCGAAGGATCAGCGTGAGCCGCTCGACAACACCCTGCGGGAGCTGCGCGCCGGCATCAGCAAGATCGCCGGCCTCAAGGCCTATATCACGCCCCAGCAAAGCTTGCGCTTCGGCGGCCGTCAGACCGCCAGCCAATACCAACTCGTCATTCAGGCGCTGAGCGCAGACCAGACCAACTTCTGGGCTAACAAGATCCAGGATGCGATGCGCCGCGATCCGCGCTTCACGGATGTTGCCTCGGACGAGCAGAACAACGCGCTGCAGGCTAATATCGTCGTCGATACCGAAAAGGCTGCCGCCTACGGCATCAACAACAATCAGCTACGCACATCACTGGAAGAAGGCTTTGGTGGTTATGCCGCGGCACAGATCCAGTCGACCGGCGACAGCTATGACGTGATCGTCGAATACGATACCAGCAAGCCCTGGGATGACCAGAAGCTGCAGGAAATCCGGATCGCCTCGGCAAGCGGCGCTCTGGTGCCGTTGTCAAATTTCGCGCATGTCGAGCGGACCACCGGCCCGGTGACCATCAACCAGACCGGCCAGCTCGTTTCGACCACCGTGTCCTTCAACCTGCCGGCCGGCGAAGCACTCGGGGACGCCACCGCCCAGATCGACCAGATCAAGAAGGACATCAACATGCCGGCGGACGTCTTCACGTCCTATGGCGGCACTGCCCAGATCTTCCAGCAGTCGCAAGGCAGCACGCCTTACCTCATCCTTGCCGCTGTGCTTACGATCTATGTGGTTCTCGGTGTTCTCTACGAGAGCTTCATCCATCCGCTGACTATCCTCTCCGGCCTGCCCGCCGCTGCACTCGGCGCGCTGCTTGCGCTGAAGGTCTTCGGCTTCGACCTGTCGATCATCGCGCTCATCGGCTTGCTGATGCTGATCGGTATCGTCAAAAAGAACGCGATCATGATGATCGACGTGGCGCTGGACACGCTTCGATCGACCGCCGGCATATCGCCGGCGGAGGCGATCCACGAAGCCTGCGTGCGCCGCTTCCGTCCGATCATGATGACGACCTTCTGCGCCCTGCTCGGCGCACTGCCGATCGCCATCGGTGGCGGTGCCAGCTCGGAACTGCGCCAGCCGCTCGGTGTTGCCGTCGTCGGCGGCCTTGTCGTCTCGCAGATCCTGACGCTGTTCATCACGCCAGTCATCTTCCTTCAGATGAATTCTCTGAGCGATTTCCTGGTTCGCCTCGGCAAGCGCAAGGGCAAGCATCAGCACGAAGAAAAAAGGCCGGCGGCCATCGCTGCCGAATGATAACGGACGGGCGCTGCGAGGCGCCCGTTTTACTTTGGCGCGATCCTGAAACCGCGAAGCGGTTTTCGGGCACGCTCCTGCGAAACAAATGCTCGTTCAAGTCTTGCACTCACAGTCCAGCCATGCCATGACGCGCCCTCTTTACGACAAGGGCGCGTCTCGCGTTCCATGAGGGGCATAGCCCCAATCCAAAAAATTTTCAGCAGAAGGGAGTGCGGGCATGGCTCGGGCGCTTGGTTTGGACTTCGGCACAACAAACACGGTTTTGGCGATGGCCGATGGTCCGGCGACGCAATCGGTCGCCTTCACCAGCGTCGCCGGCACCGCTGACAGCATGCGCACGGCCCTGTCCTTCATGAAGGATCCGGGACTGGGGGCTGCGGCGCTGAAGGTCGAGGCAGGGCATGCCGCTATCCGGCAGTTCATCGATAATCCCGGCGATTGCCGCTTTCTGCAATCGATCAAGACCTTTGCGGCAAGCGCCCTTTTCCAGGGCACGCTGATCTTCGCCAAACGCCACACCTTCGAGGACCTGATGGAGATCTTCGTGCGCCGGCTGCGCGCTTATGCCGGCGAGGGCTGGCCGACGGATGTTGGCCGCATCGTCGCGGGCCGGCCGGTGCATTTTGCCGGTGCCAATCCGAATGCATCGCTCGCCACAGCCCGCTATAACGAGGCGCTGTCGCGCTTCGGCTTTCCTGAAATCCATTATGTCTACGAGCCGGTGGCAGCCGCCTTCTATTTCGCCCAGCATCTGACAGCGGACGCGACCGTGCTGGTCGCCGATTTCGGCGGCGGCACCACGGACTATTCGCTGATCCGCTTCGAGACGCACGGCGGAAAGCTGACGGCAACCCCGATCGGCCATTCCGGCGTCGGCATCGCCGGCGATCACTTCGACTTCCGGATGATCGACAACATCGTATCGCCGGCGATCGGCAAGGGCAGCCTCTTCAAGAGCTTCGACAAATTGCTGGAAGTACCCACCTCCTACTATGCCAATTTCGGCCGCTGGAATCAGCTTTCGATCTTCAAGACCTCGCGCGAATATGCCGATCTGAAGGCGCTGGTGCGCAGCAGCCTGGAGCCGGAAAAGCTGGAGACCTTTATCGAGCTCGTCGAACACGACGAAGGCTATCCGCTCTATCAAGCGGTGTCGGCGACGAAGATGGCGCTTTCGGCCAACGAGGAAGCTGAATTCAACTTCCCGCCGCTCGGCAGCGCCGGCCGAAAAACAGTGCGCCGCGCCGATTTCGAAAGCTGGATCGCCGACGATCTCGCCCGCATCGAAGGCGCGCTTGACGACGTGCTGGCGACGACCAACACAGCGCCGGAAGCCATCGACAAGGTATTCCTTACCGGCGGCACCTCTTTCGTGCCCGCGGTGCGCCGCATCTTCACCGAACGCTTCGGTCAGGAACGGATCGAAACCGGCGGCGAGCTGCTGTCGATCGCTCACGGCCTCGCTTTGATCGGCGAGCGCGACGACATCAGCCAGTGGACGGCGTGAGGGTGGAGAACGCCCTGCCCTTTCGTTCTTCCGCTGCTTTGGTTAGAGTTCGCCAATGATCTCCGCCAACGACCTCACTCCGGCCGAACTTGCCGCTCTTCTGCATTTTCATGCGGATGCCGGCGTCGAATGGCTGCTGGAAGAGGAGGCCGTCGACCGCTTTGCCGAATTCGAAACGATGAAGGCCGCTCGCCAAGGCACCCGGCCAGTCCAGCCGCGCGCCGAGACACCCCAGCCCGTCACAAGGCCATCAACACAGCCGGAACGTCGCCAGGCCGTGCAACCGGCTGCCCCGCCGATGTCGCCGCGAAGCACACCGGCCATCCCTGACGAGCAAGCCATTGAACAGGCCCGATTCGCCGCCGAAAGCGCCCGGTCGCTCAGCGAACTCAAGACGGCGCTGGAGGCCTTCAACGGCTGCAACTTGAAAAACAGCGCGCGCTCGACCATTTTCGCCAGCGGCAGCGCCGAAGGCCGTATCATGGTGATCGGCCCGATGCCCAGCGCCGACGACGACCGCGAAGGCCTGCCCTTTGCCGGACGAACCGGACAATTGCTCGACAAGATGCTGGGCGCCATCGGCCTGCAGCGCGACGGCATCCTGCTCACCAATGTCATTCCCTGGCGCCCGCCGGGAAATCGCGCGCCGTCGGCTCCGGAAGTCGAGATCTGCCGCCCCTTCATCGAACGGCAGATTGCGCTGGCGGAGCCGAAAGCCTTGCTGCTGCTCGGCAATTTCACCGCTCGTCATTTCTTCGAAAGCAACGAAACTATTCACGGCCTGCGCGGACAGTGGCGGGACGTGACGATCGCCGGCCGAGCGATACCAGCAATCGCCAGCCTCCATCCTCAGGAACTGCTGACGGCTCCTATCAATAAGCGATTGGCGTGGAATGATCTTCTGAGCTTCAAAATTCGTGTCAGCGCCAAGATTTCGGACTAATTTTTCATCGATATTAACGGAAGATGAAACTTGCCATGCGTTCTTTGCATGGCAGTATTCCGGCCTTGTGCATTGCAGAATCAATGCTGCATTGCAATATATGCGGTGTGTCTTGGGAGGAAATTTGAAAGGAACCAAGGCCATGACTGCTCGTTTCCGTCCTATCCATAGCGGGTTTGATACCCTGCGTCGCGTTATCGTACCTGTACGCGCCACCAATGGCCATCGCAGCCTCGGCATCGCCGCCAATGAGCAGATGACTGCTCGCGGCACCGGAATGTCTGCCCGCGTTGCACGTCCGACCGCTATTTTCGCCGATTTCCGTGAGTGCTAACACCGTGTCTTTAGGCTTGCGCTCGCTTTGCACCCTTATCGACTCCGTCGGCCATATTGGCGCAGCGGTGCGCGCGGCGGAGGAATTCGAGCGCTCGCGCAGCCTGCGCAAGGCCGAAAAGAGCGAACTCAGCCGCGCACGCGCGGCGGCTGCCGGCATCCCCTTGTAGGTTTGGAAAGGGTGAGATCGATGATCCCGTCCCTTTTGCTTCGGATTTTATAAGAGATTTTTCATGAAGAGCAGCGCCGGGCCTAGCTGGCGTTTCTATTTGGCTCAGTGCTCTGAAACCGCACATGCCGCTGCCGATTGCGCCCAGGTAAAAGCTTCATCCACGGCAGCGAGTTTCACGGCCTGCCAGCGGCAATATTCGTCAAGAAAGTCACGAGACATCCAAAGCTGTGTCTTTTTCGATTCGTCGTACCAGCCCAAACTGCCGCCATCGATAGCCTTGCGCAGAAGGCGCTGCAAATGGGTGCGCGACATCATGAATTGTGCAGCGATTGCCCGTGTATCTATGCGCCCAAGATTGACGCGTCCGTCCACTTCCGTACTCAGATCCAGCCGGGCGACGAGATGGTCCATCACAAGGCCCCCCGCTTCCGTCCAGAGAAACAAACCGACCCGCTCCGGCGGCTCGCGCCAGGCTGATGTCTCCAGGCAGCGGCGCGCCATGCGCGGCTGCGCGAGATCGATCAGTACCGGATGAGCGGCAAGCGTCGCGGCACGGCCACCATTGTCGAGCAGATCGAGTGCCGCGAGATTGGCGAGATACCAACTGAACATTGCGGTTTGACTGACTTCGGCCGGCTCGTAGCGGCGCGGACGTCGGACAACGCCAGCGGCGGGAACGAGGAAGCGATACGTCAGCAGTTCTTCGATATAGCTCAGCACGGTGTTGCGGCTTGCGACGCGGTATTGTGTGATGACATCCCGAAGCTTGACGACGGTCAGGCCGGAGCCGGCGACGGCAGGGTCATATTCCAGATGAAGTGCATAGGCCGTTTGGGTCAGGAGCCAGCGCTGATGCGAGGCCAACAGCCGTGCAATCCGCGGTCCGCTATCGTAGCGATCCCGCAAAGCCTCCGCCAAAAACCGCAGGGAGGATACCAGTTCGGGATGGGAAGCAAGTTGCTCGACGGAAAAGCTCAATCGGGCCTCCTTATGGCGCCCTTCTAAAAATACCGATCGGAAGGAATTGTTCTCATTTTTTAAATAAACTGCGGCTTCAGATCGCAGCTCCGATATCAGATAGCATGCTATAGTTCCGTGAAAATACTGTTATCGCAAGAAGTTAAACAAATAATTTAGCTTTAAAACCATTCTTTCACCATCATCTTTTTTAGTTGCTTGCGAGACGGGGCATAGATCGACCACCCGCGCCATAGGCCGTCGCGATTGATCGCGCATCATTGCTGGGTTAGGGCAAGATGCGTTTCACGATGCGCATCTGCTTCAACCAATCGACCGGAATCCCGCTTCAATGCTGGCAAGCCTCGTCTCGATCGCCAGTCTGATGTTGTCAACGCTGTTGATGATGGTCGGCTATGGCTTGATGAACTTCGTCGTCCCGATCCGCTCCGTGGCGGAAGGCTGGTCGACCTTCACCATTTCGGTGATCGCCACCGGTTACACCTTCGGCTTCACCATATCCTGCATCGTCACGCCGCGCTTCGTGCAACGGGTGGGACATGTGCGCGTATTCGGCGCCTTGATCTCGCTGCTCAGCATCGGCATTCTGCTATGCGCATTGATGGTCGATTGGCGCGCCTGGCTGGCTTTCCGTTGCATCAGCGGCTTCGGCATCGCCGGCGCCTATCTCATCATCGAAAGCTGGTTGAACGAGCGCGTCACCAACGCCAATCGCGCGACCATCTTCTCGGTCTACATGATCACTTCCCTGATCGGCTCGATCGGCGGTCAATATCTGGTGCCGCTCGGCGATCCCAGCAACACCTCACTTTTCATTTTGTGCGGCGTCATCTTCGCGCTCGCCATGCTGCCGACGGCGCTGTCGACCGCCAAGTCGCCCACGCCGATCCATCAGGCCAAATTCGACCTGCCGAAACTTTACCGGCTATCGCCGATCGCCTTCATCGGCTCTCTGCTGTCGGGCGCCCTTTCCGGCACCTGGAGCAGCCTTGGCGGCGTCTATACCCAGAATGTCGGCATGAACACGGCGGAGGGCGCGACGCTGCTGGCCTGCGTGCTCGCCGGCGGCGCAGTATCGCAAATGCCGATCGGCCGCATATCGGACCTGACAGACCGTCGCTACGTGATGATCGTCTGCGGCATTGTCGGCGTCCTTGCCTGCGGCATCATGACGTTGTTCGACGTGCATGCGCAGTTAACGTTCTATATTGCCGGCTTCTTCATCGGTACCGTGCTCTATCCGATCTATGCACTCAATGTCGCCCATGCCAATGACCGCGCGGCGCCGGATGAATATGTCACCATTTCCAGTGGCATCATGCTGCTCTACGGGTTAGGCACGGTCTCGGGGCCGCTGATCGGCGGGGCGATGATGCAAGTCGCAGGCCCATCCGGCCTTCTCTGGTTCCTGGCTCTCTTCTTTGCGCTCTATGCCGGCTATGCCGGTTGGCGCATCGCCAGGCGCAAACCGAACGAGGGACGCGTCGAAAAGACGGATTTCCAGTCCATACCTCTGCCTGTCCGCGGCAGCGAATCTACGGTCCGCACGATGCAGTCTACGGCCGACTGATGTCGTCGGATCTGCCGACCAAGATGTGCGCTCGCCAATCCGAAGGCATGACGCAGAGTAGCTACCACCACAATAACGGCGCCATCATCGCTTGCGCCAAGACGCTCGGTCGTGAAACCCATGATGGCCTTGGATAGTATGGGTCGTCGTACAGCAAACGGAAGCCCACGACGCGATCAAGGCGACGTTCAACCTGAAATGAAACGTCGCCTTCCTGATCAAATACTTTGCTCGCCATCACGAATTGTCGCGGCCTAATGATATGACTTTAACTTTGGTTCAGATTTCGATGTAATGATGCGCGCGGATTTCCTTCCGGAGCGCTGCTTCGGATCGACGCCGCCCGCCGCAGTATAAGCCTGATCAGGATAGACCATGCGAACAGACACCGGCCAGATCGTCCATCTGGCAGATTATCGTCCCACCGACTTCGTTCTGGAACGCGTGGACCTCACCTTCGATCTGCATCCGACCGAGACCAAGGTCGAAGCGCGGCTGATCTTTCATCGCCGCGAAGGTACCGACATTAAGGCGCCGCTTGTGCTCGATGGCGACGAGCTCAGCCTATCGGGGCTGCTGCTTGATCAGGTCGATGTCCCGGCTGGGCAATTCGAGGCGACAGCGGACAGCCTGACCGTTCGCGACCTGCCGGAAAGCACACCTTTCGAGCTGACGATCACTACGATCATCAACCCCGAAGCCAACACGCAATTGATGGGGCTCTATCGCACTGGCAGCATCTATTGCACCCAATGCGAGGCCGAGGGCTTCCGCCGCATCACCTATTTCCCCGATCGCCCCGATGTTCTTGCTCCCTACACGGTCAATATCATCGCGGATAAAGCCGCCAATCCGCTGCTGTTGTCGAACGGCAATTTTCTTGGCGGTGCCGGCTATGGCGAAGGCAAGCATTTCGCCGCCTGGTTCGATCCGCATCCGAAGCCAAGCTATCTCTTTGCGCTTGTCGCGGGCGATCTCGGCGTGGTCGAGGATACGTTCGTCACGATGTCCGGCCGGGAAGTGGCGCTGAAGATCTATGTCGAACACGGCAAGGAGCCACGCGCTGCTTATGCCATGGATGCGCTGAAGCGCTCGATGAAATGGGATGAGGAGCGGTTCGGCCGCGAATACGATCTCGATATCTTCATGATCGTCGCCGTCTCCGATTTCAACATGGGGGCGATGGAGAACAAGGGCCTCAACGTCTTCAACGACAAATATGTGCTGGCTGATCCGGAACTCGCCACCGATGCCGACTATGCCAATATCGAGGCGATCATAGCGCATGAATATTTCCATAATTGGACCGGCAATCGCATCACCTGCCGCGACTGGTTTCAGCTCTGCCTCAAGGAAGGCCTGACGGTCTATCGCGACCACGAATTTTCGGCCGATCAGCGCTCGCGGCCGGTCAAGCGCATCGCCGAAGTCCGCCATCTGAAATCGGAACAGTTTCCGGAAGACAGCGGGCCGCTTGCTCATCCGGTGCGCCCGACGAAATACCGCGAAATCAATAACTTCTATACGACGACGGTCTACGAGAAGGGCAGCGAAGTCACGCGCATGATCGCCACGCTCCTCGGCCGCGATCTGTTCAAGAAGGGCATGGATCTCTATTTCGACCGTCACGATGGCCAGGCTGTAACGATTGAGGATTTCATCAAATGTTTCGAAGATGCGAGCGGGCGTGACCTGACGCAATTTTCGCTTTGGTATCATCAGGCCGGCACGCCGCTGGTGACCGCTTCCGGCACCTATGACGCGGCAGCCAAGACTTTTGCTCTTTCGCTCGAGCAGATGGTCCCAGCCACTCCCGGCCAGGCGAATAAGGAACCGATGCATATTCCGCTGCGCACCGCGCTTTTCGCCGCGGATGGGGCATTGTTGGCGCCGACATCGGTCACCGGCGCGGAACTGACCGACGATGTCCTGCACCTGACTGCGCGGACGCAGACCGCTGTCTTCCACGGCATTCCTTCGCGGCCGGTGTTGTCGCTGAACCGCAGCTTCTCGACGCCGATCAATCTTCAACTCAGCCAGAGCGCCAAGGACTTGGCGCTGATCGCTCGCTATGAAACCGACCATTTCGCCCGCTGGCAGGCGTTGATCGACCTTGGCCTTCCCAACCTGCTGCAAGCCGCTCGCGACGCGCGTCAGGGCATTCCGGTCACGTGCGACTCAGCCTTCGTCGATGCGCTTCTTGCGGCGGCAAGCGATGAAAGCCTGGAGCCAGCCTTTCGCGCCCAGGCGCTCGCCCTGCCGAGTGAGGCCGACATCGCCCGCGAACTCGGCGGCAACAACGATCCGGACGCGATCCATGCGGGCCGTCAGGCGATCCTTGCACTAGTCGCCGAAGCCGGAAGAAACGTCTTTGCCGCCCTCCATGACACCATGCAGACATCGGGGCCTTTCAGCCCGGATGCCGCCAGCGCCGGACGGCGAGCCTTGCGGAATACCGCGCTCACTTATCTGTCGCAGTCGGACAATGCCCCGGCTCGCGCCAAAGCAGCCTTCGATGCGGCTAACAACATGACCGATCTCAGTGCCGCTCTGACGATCCTCGCTCACCGGTTCCCGGAGACCGCAGAAGCCAAGGCTGCGCTCGCGGCCTTCCACGATCGCTTCGCGGGAAATGCGCTGGTCATCGACAAGTGGTTTGCCATTCAGGCGGCTATTCCGGGTGCTGCGACCTTGGAGCGTATCCAGGACCTGATGGAAACGCCACTTTTCAAGCGCACCAATCCGAACCGCATGCGCGCCCTCCTCGGCACCTTCGCCTTTGCCAATCCCACCGGCTTCGGTCGTGCGGATGGAGCCGGCTACCGCTTCCTCGCGCAGGAAATCCTCGACATCGACCAGCGCAACCCGCAGTTGGCGGCACGCATACTGACCTCCATGCGTTCCTGGCGCTTGCTGGAGCCAGTCCGCGCCGATCATGCCCGCTCCGCTTTGATGCAAATCGAACGCGCCGGCAACCTCTCGACAGATGTTCGCGATATCGTGGACCGCATCCTCAAGGAATGATTTTTACTTGTCTATCTAAGATCAAGGCGGGTGATTTGGGCCCGCCTTTTTCAGCCGGAACGAGTCTCCAGATACCTGCGCCTTACCATTGCGAGCATAAAAAGCACGAAATCGCAGATGGTTAAGAAAGTTTTACCTAACCCTCTGGACAAGGCGAATCACGAGTGATTCATTAAGGCAGATTCGGGCGAGCGGCGTTGCGAATCACACGAGGGACAAGGCTAGAGCGATGGTGGACGTGCGGCGGACAACCGCGGCCGATGGACGGCTGCGTGTTAATTTCGACGGTCTGAAATCCTGGCATAGCGGTGTTACCGATCGAGCGGGTGTACGGGCGGAGACGGTCTCCCGCCGTTTTCCGCAGGCGGAACATATACTGAAACGGGTAATTCCCGTCCTCATCGTCTCCTTTCTGATGGTCGTCGCCGCCTCGCATTTCTTCGGCATGATGATGGAACATGGGCGAATGGCGGCTGCGGCGCGGCGCGCGACATCGCTCTCCATTGCCGCCGCTTCTGCGGCCTTTTCCAACGATGCCAGCCTGTTCCAGGCCGGCGATAGAAACGGCGCCGAAAAGAAACTCGCGGCTTACCTTCCGCAGGACCGGCTCGACACAGGCGCATTCGTCCTGCTCGTGCAAGCGAGCGGCCGTGTCTTTGGTTCATCGGCCGCCGGCTCCGGCTATATCGGCCTGACGATCTCGGATTTCTTCCCCGAAGTGTCAACAATCAGAAGTTTCGGCGACCATGCCGGCGTCATCGAGACGATGATCGACGGTGCACCCTTCTATGCGGCGATTTCCTTGATCGGAGACAAGGGCGATTTCGTCCTCTCTGCCGCCTCAATGGAGCAGATCGACAAGCTCTGGCGCGATGAGCTGACGCTCAATGTCACGCTTTTCGCCGGCATTTCCTCCATCTTGCTCGTCATTCTCTACGCCTATTATACCCAGGTGAAACGCGCACGCGACGCCGACGAGATATTCCTCGAATCCAACCTGCGCGTCGAGACCGCGCTGTCGCGCGGGCGCTGTGGTCTCTGGGATTTCGATTTCGCCAGCCGCGAATTCTTCTGGTCGCGGTCGATGTACGACATGCTCGGCCTGCCGGCTGCCGACCGGCCGCTGTCCTTCACCGATGCGGCCCGGATGATGCATCCCGATGACAACAGCCTACATGTGCTGGCCCGATCGGTTACCCGCGGCACCGCCGGCCAGGTGGATCAGATCCTGCGCATTCGTCATGCCAAGGGACACTATGTCTGGATGCGTGCCCGCGCCCAGGTCATCCGCACCAATTCGGGTCATGTCCACATGATCGGCATCGCCATGGACGTCACCGAACAGCATCGGCTGGCACAGCGCTATGCCGAGGCCGACCAGCGCTTGGCCGATGCGATCGAGTGCACTTCGGAAGCTTTCGTGCTCTGGGACAAGAACGATCGCCTGGTCATGTGCAATGGCCATTTCCAGCAGGCTTACGGCCTTCCGGACAATGTGCTGGTGCCGGGCACGGAACGCGCCGTCGTCAATGCCGCCGCGGCCCGCCCGGTTATCGAACGGCGCATTGTCGATCCCGGCCGCTCCAACCATTCACAAACGACGGAAGTGCAGCTAGCCGATGAGCGTTGGCTGCAGATCAACGAACGCCGCACCCGTGACGGCGGCCTGGTTTCCGTCGGCACTGACATCACCCAGTTGAAGCGCAACCAGGAGCGCCTGCGCGAATCCGAGCGCCGGCTGATGGCAACGATCAACGATCTTTCCGCCTCCCGGCAGATTCTGGAGCGGCAGAAGGCGGAGCTTTCGACCGCCAACACCAACTATCTCGCGGAAAAGGAACGCGCCGAAGCGGCCAACAAGGCCAAATCAGAATTCCTCGCCAATATGTCGCATGAGCTGCGCACGCCGCTCAACGCCATCCTCGGCTTCTCCGAAATTCTGCAGGATCAGATGTTCGGTCCACTGGGCTCGGCTAAATACAATGAATATGCCAAGGATATCCACGACAGTGGCAAGCATCTGCTGAACGTCATCAACGACATTCTCGACATGTCGAAAATCGAGGCGGGCCACCTCAAGCTCTCCTGCGAACGGATCGATCTTGCGCCGCTCATCGAGGAATGCTTGCGCTTTACCGCCATTCCGGCCGCCTACAAGAATATCGTCGTCGAACAGCGCATCTCCTCCGGCATCAAGCTGACGGCCGATCGCCGCGCCATGAAGCAGATCCTGCTCAATCTCCTCTCCAATGCCGTCAAGTTCACCAATGACGGCGGCCGCATCGCGGTGCGCACGCGCAAGGTGGATGACGCAGTGATGCTGACGATCGCCGACACCGGCATCGGGATTCCGAAGTCGGCGCTCGGCAAGATCGGTCAACCGTTCGAGCAAGTGCAAAACCAATACGCCAAGAGCAAGGGAGGCTCGGGGCTTGGGCTTGCCATTTCGCGATCGCTGACGACGCTGCATCGCGGCCGCATGCGCATCCGCTCAAGTGAAGGCATCGGCACCGTGATTGCCATTCGGATTCCCGACCGGGGCTGAGCTACGCTCTCACGACCGACTGGAAGATTTTCCGCACCGCTTTCGAAAGTCGCTTCAGTTCCGCTTCCAGCGTCTTGATGTCGGGGCAATCGCCGGCGCGGCAAACCAGTTCGATCAGTCCCGAAGGGGCCTTGTCCGGATCGAACGGCCCGTCGACACAAAGCCGGATCAATTGCGACAATTCGGTATAGAGATGCAGCGCCTCCAGGCAGAGGTCGAGATCGTTGCGATCCAACAGGCTGCCGCCGAGCAGTTTCAGCGCCTCGCCGGTGCTCAGACCATTCGCGTCGATCCCGACACCGCGGGAGGGCGCGATCAGCCGCAGATATTGCGCGATGAATTCGATATCGATCAGGCCGCCGGGGATGAGCTTCAGGTGCCAAATGCTGACGGGCGGCTTTTCCTCTTCGATCAACCCTCGCATTTCCGCGACATCCTTGGCAACCTTGGGAACATCACGCTTTGCCGAGAGTACCTCGCCGATGATCCGCTCCGCATTCAACACGAGGTCCTCATCGCCGCAGATCAGGCGCGCGCGGGACAGTGCCATATGCTCCCAGGTCCAGGCCTCGCCGCGCTGATATTTTTCGAAGGAGTTGATGCGTGTTGCGACCGGACCCTTATTGCCGGACGGGCGCAGGCGCATGTCGACTTCGTATAGCACGCCTTCTGCCGTCGGCGCGGAGAGCGCCGCCATCAACCGCTGGGTGATGCGGGTAAAATAGCGCGTCGCGTCGAGCGGCTTCGGCCCCGTGGATTCGCCGGCGTCGTCGTCATAGTCGTACAGCAGGATGATATCGATGTCCGAACCTGCGGTAAGCTCGAAGCTGCCGAGTTTGCCCATCCCGACGACGGCCACGCGGCCGCCAGGATAACCGCCGTGGGCGGCCTGGATCTCCTTCATCACCGCCTTCAAGGCTGCCTCGACGATCAGATCGGCAAGATGGGTGAAGGCACGGGCAGCCATGGCGCCGGCGATGGCGCCCGTCAGCAGACGAATGCCGATCAGAAAGCGCTGTTCCGAGGCGAAGATGCGCAGCCGGTCCAGCACCTCCTCGTAATGCCCCGCCGATGCCAGAAAACTGTTGATCCGTTCGGCCAAGTAATCGCGTGTCGGCAGCTCCGCCATCAGGCCCGGGTCCAACATGCCGTCGAAGACATGCGGCTTGGCGGCGATGATTTCCGCAAGCCGCGGCGCCGATGACATGATGTTGACGATGAGCGAGAGCAGTGCGGGATTTGTGCTCAGCAGCGAGAAAAGCTGGATGCCCGCCGGTAGGCCCGAGATGAAACTGTCGAAGCGAAGCAGCGCTTCGTCGGCCCGCTTGCTCTCGCCGAACACGCGCAGCAATTCCGGCGTCAATTCGGTCAATCGCTCGCGCGCCTCGACCGATTGCGTGGCGCGATAGCGGCCGTAGTGCCATGTACGGATAACATGAGAGATATCGGAAGGACGCTCGAAGCCGAGGCGGTGCAATGTCTTCAGCGTATCGGGATCGTCGCCCTGACCGGTGAACACGAGGTTGCCAGTCCCGGTCGAAAGCTTGGTCTCCTGCTCGAACAGACGGGCATAGCGCCGCTCCACTGTCTTCAGCGTGGCAACCAGGGCCTCGGAAAAGCTGGATAGATCGGAAAAGCCCATCATGAAGGCGATGCGCTTCAGCTCGGCGTCCGTTTCAGGAAGCAGATGCGTCTGTTCGTCACGCACCATCTGGATGCGATGTTCGACATCGCGCAGAAACCAATAGGCCTCCGTCAGTTCATCGCGCGTTTCCGCGTCTATCCATTTCGCTTTCGTCAGCTCCGCCAACGTTCCCTCAGTGGCGCGGCCGCGCAGCGCCGGCATGCGGCCGCCGGCGATCAACTGCTGTGTCTGCACGAAGAATTCAATCTCGCGGATGCCGCCGCGGCCAAGCTTGACGTTGTGGCCCTTCACAGCAATCGCACCATGACCCTTGTGCGCGTGGATCTGCCGTTTGATCGAATGGATGTCCGCTATCGCCGCGTAATCGAGATATTTGCGAAAAACGAAGGGCACGAGGTCGCGGATGAAGGCTTGGCCTGCGGCGATGTCCCCGCCGACGGCGCGCGCCTTGATGAAGGCGGCACGCTCCCAATTCTGCCCCCTGCCCTCGTAATAGATCATCGCCGCATCGACGGGGATGGCAAGCGGCGTGGACCCCGGGTCGGGACGCAGGCGGAGATCGGTGCGAAAGACGTAACCGTCGGCCGTGCGCTCCTGCAGGATGCGTACCAGACGGCGCATCAGCCGCGGGAAAATGTCCATCGCATCCTCGGGATTGGGAACGATGCCTGCCATTTCATCGAAGAAAACGACCAGGTCGATGTCAGAGGAATAATTCAGCTCCTCGGCGCCGAGCTTGCCCATACCCAGCACGATGAGGCCGGAGCCGCTGCTCGGTGTGCAAGGGTCGCGGACGACAATCTTGCCGGCCTCGTGCGATGATAAAAGCAGATGATCGATCGCTGCCGAAATCGAGGCTTCGGCAAGGGCGCTCAGCCAGCGCGTGGTCCTTCTTCCGTCGAAAATGCGGGCGAGATCGGCAAGCGCGATCAGGAATGATGCGCGACGTTTGGCAATGCGCAGGCGGCTCATGACCTCGGATTCCGCAGGCGGGGCCGCGCCGTCCTGCGCCGGCAACCAGGCACGGCGGGCCTCGGCCACCAGAACCTCAATCTGCGGCGACAGCGGTTTGCTGATGGCTGCGACTAGGAGCGCCGGGTCGAGATTGGCCGTTTCGCGGAGATAGGGCGAGAGTGTCAGCGCGGCGACAATAAAGTCGCGCAGGGGACCGTCGCTATTGAGAAGAGCGGCAATTGCCGGTTCCGATGCGGCGATATCCTTGAGGTCGGCAAGCGTCGCCTTCAGCTCCGTCTGATTGAGCGGGCGGAGCCGCCCGGGCGGAACATCCTGCAGAAAGTCGCTTTCCGTCGTCGTCATGCAGCTCTCCTCCTACAGCGCCCGTCAGTCCTATCGGACGTGCAAGGCACGCAGTAACATCTTGAACCTACATGATCTCTAAGATCGGAAACCGATATCGAGATCATGCATGAAGCAATCCGGTAGGGCAGGATTAATCTATTGTTCCTGCGTGGGGAAGATCATGGTTACCGTCAGGCCACGTGCGTCAGGGCTGGCCGGGTCGGTATCGGAAAGTTCCAGCCGGCCGCCATGTAGCTCCATAACGGCTTCCACCAGGGCAAGACCGAGGCCGGTGCCAGGCTTCGAGCGGCTTTCATCCAGGCGAATGAAGCGTTTGACCACTTCCGTCCGCTGGTGGGCAGGAATGCCCGGACCGTGGTCCGCGACGGCGAGGTTCACGGCATCGGGCGTCCGCGAGAGTTTCAACACGATCGCCTGTTTGCCGGGGCAACCCGAGGCATATTTGACGGCATTGTCGATCAGGTTGAAAATCGCTTGGCCGATCAGCTCACGATTGCCCTGCACCTCGACATCGGACTCGATATCGGTCGTCAGCGTCAGCCCCGCCTCCTCGGCCAGCGGCTCATAAAGCTCGGCCGTGTCCGCAACGATGGAGGAGAGGTCGACGCCGGTCATCTCGGCGGCGACGGAACCGGCTTCGACGCGGGAGATCATCAGCAGCGCATTGAATGTGCGGATCAATTGGTCGGACTCGCCGATGATGCCTTCCAGCGCAACACGGCGCCCTTCGCTGCCGGCATTGTCGAGCGCATCCGCCGCCTTGTTGCGCAGCCGCGTCAGCGGCGTCTTCAAATCATGGGCGATGTTGTCGGAGACCTGCCGTAAGCCTTCGTTCAGTTTCTCGATACGCTCCAGCATGGAGTTCAGCGATGCCGACATGCGGTCGAATTCATCGCCGGAGCCGCCCACCGGCAGCCGCTGCGAGAGATCGCCGGCCATGATCTTGCGGCTGGCGTCGGTCATGCGATCGATGCGCTTCAGCGCATTACGGCCGATGCCGAACCAGATGACGAGCGCGCCGAGGCCCATGATCGCCAGCGCCAGCATCAAGGCCTGCCGCACGAGCACCCGGAATCGCTCCGGCTCGCCAAGGTCGCGGCCGATCAGGATGCGTAGGCCGTTGTCGAGAAGAAAGATATTGGCGATCGCCAGATGCCGTCGTTCGGGATCGGTGCCGGTGTCGGTGTAGCGTTCATAGATGAAGGGCAATTCCGTCCAACCGGCTTCGCCGAGGACGCCGGGTTGTACCGACGCGACGTTGCCGGCGAGAATATCGCCGGAGGGACTGGCAATGACATAAAGATTGGCGCCCGGCTGGCGGGCGCGGCGTTCCATCGTGCGCAGCAGCAGGTTCAGGCCGCCGACATCATAAGCTCGCTTGACCTGATTAACCTCCTGCTGCACGGCATCGCGGATCTGCTCGGTCAGCAACCGCTCCGACATGGCCGTTACGTAGAAGACGAGCGTGGCGGCGCAGAGCGCAAAGAGGAGGATGTAAAGGGCGGACAGACGAACTGCAGTAGACTTGAAGAGAACGCGAAAGCGGCTCATCCCTCGTCCTTGATCATGTAGCCGGCGCCGCGGATCGTCTTCAACAGCGGCTGGCTGAAGTCTTTTTCGATCTTCGAACGCAGGCGCGAGACGTGCACGTCGATCACGTTCGTCTGAGGATCGAAATGGTAATCCCAGACGTTTTCGAGAAGCATGGTGCGCGTCACCACCTGGCCGGCATTCTTCATCAGATATTCGAGCAGGCGGAACTCTCGCGGTTGCAGAAGGATCTCCTTGCCGCCGCGGCGAACCTCATGCGACAGCCGGTCGAGCTCCAGATCGCCGACACGATAGAGCACATCCTGTTCGGGCGTGCCCTTGCGGCGGCCGAGAACTTCGACGCGGGCGAGCAATTCGCTGAACGCGTAGGGCTTCGGCAGATAGTCGTCGCCGCCGGCACGCAGGCCGGTGACGCGGTCGTCGACCTGGCCGAGAGCTGAGAGAATGAGAACCGGCGTATGCACGCCCTTGCGACGCAGCTCGCTGATGACGGAAAGACCATCACGGCGCGGCAGCATGCGATCGATGATGGCGACATCGTAGACATTCTCGGTAGCCATGAAGAGGCCGCTCTCACCGTCGCTCGCATGGTCCGCGACAATACCGGCCTCGCGAAACGCCTTGGTGAGATAGGCGGCAGCCTCGAGATCGTCTTCGATGATCAAAATCTTCATGTGGGCGACATTACCCGTCGATAATGCCTCAGCACAACCGGAATCGGAGGAGTTCACAGCATGTTGGCCAGTGGTTGTCATCTTC
This sequence comes from Rhizobium sp. CB3090, assembly GCF_029714285.1. Lineage (NCBI taxonomy): Bacteria > Pseudomonadati > Pseudomonadota > Alphaproteobacteria > Hyphomicrobiales > Rhizobiaceae > Rhizobium > Rhizobium sp. CB3090. The sequence continues at coordinate 669,490 of NZ_CP121662.1, read as the reverse complement.
TACCTGCCTTGAAAGCAATTCGTCGATAAGCCATGGTCCTGCACGAAAAAATCGTCGCACATCTTTTGGGCCATGCCCTGGAAACAATGAAGCCGCGCAAGCCGTGGCCTGCGCGGCTCCCAATGCACTCAATTGGCCGAAAAATCAGCCTGCAGTGATCGGCAGTGCGACGAAGCGGCTGCCGTCATTGGACTGGATCTGGAACAGCGCGCGGGTGCGGCCGTCCTTCTTCGCCTGGTCGATAACCTTGGCGATGTCACCGGCGTTGGAGACCTGCTGGTTGTTGACCGAGGTGATCTTCTCGCCTTCCTTCACGCCCTTGTCAGCGGCGTCAGAGTCCGGATCGACGGCCGTGATCGCGACACCCTTGCCATCATCGGACGGACCGACAGTGAGGCCAAGATCGGCAAGTGCCTTTTCCGAGGACGGCTGCTGCGGCTGAGACGGCTGCGAGTTGTCGTCGCTCGAAGCCTGGTTCTGGTCGGCCGGCAGCGTGCCGAGTTCGACGGTGACTGACTGAGCCTTGCCGTTACGCCACAGCGAGATATCGACCTTGGAACCCGGCTGCATTGCGCCGATACGGCGGGCGAGATCGCGTGGGTCTTTGACCGGATCGCCATTGACGGCGGTTACGACGTCGCCGTTCTTGATGCCTGCCTTCTGGCCCGGAGAGCCGTCCTGCGGGGATACGACAAGCGCACCGCTCGGTTCGGACAGACCGAGGGATTCGGCAATATCCTTGGTTACCGGCTGGATCTGCACGCCTAGCCAACCGCGCGACACGGTACCTGTCTTGATCAGATCGGCGACGACGTTCTTGGCGGTGTTGGCGGGTATTGCGAAGGCGATGCCGACGCTGCCGCCCGACGGCGAGAAGATGGCGGTGTTGATGCCGACAACCTGGCCGTTGAGGTTGAAGGTCGGGCCGCCCGAGTTGCCACGGTTCACGGCCGCATCGACCTGAATGAAGTCGTCATACGGACCGGAGCCGATATCGCGGCCACGAGCCGAGACGATGCCGGCGGTCACCGTACCGCCAAGGCCAAAGGGGTTGCCGACGGCAACGACCCAGTCGCCGACGCGAACCTTGTCGTCATCCGCCCAATTGACATAGGTGAACTTCTTACCCTTGCCATCGACCTTCAGCACGGCGAGGTCGGTGCGCGGATCCTTGCCGATCAGCTTCGCATCGAGTTCGGTGCCATCATTGAGGACGACGACAAAGGCCGCACCATCGGAAACGACGTGATTGTTGGTGACGAGGTAACCGTCTTCGGAAATGAAGAAGCCGGAGCCCTGGGCAACCGGGCGCAAGCGACCCTTGTTGTCCGGCTGGCCTTTCTGCTGGCCCTGTTGCTGATTATGGCCTTGCTGCTGTTCGAACTGCTTGAAGAACTTCTTCAGCGGATGATCATCCGGCAGTTCGTCGAAGCCACGGCCGAGGCCGAAGGAATCATCTTGTTCAGCAACTGGATTGATGCGGGATTCGACGCGAACGGAAACGACTGCCGGAGATACGGCGTCGACGACATTGGCGAAGCTCGGAACCTGCGGAGCCTGGACATTGACGGCATCGGCATAGGAGCGGCTGATTTCAGCCGGAACGCCGGTGGCGAGAGCAGCGACTGCGAGGCCGGCGACGACAGAAGCTTTCATAGCGGTGCTACGGGACAAAGCGTCCTTGATATTCCTGAACATATGCGAGTTACCTTTTCTTCTCTCGTCCGATTTTTTCTTTTGCCGATAGAACCGGCGGTGATGGATTATGGGAAAGATATAGGACTTCCGACCTTACGGCGAACTGTCCGACCCATGAAAAATTCGTAATGTAGCGGAATGTTTTCGATAGGGTAAAGGCAACCCGTCGTACGGCATCACTTGCCGAGGAGGTCGTTCAGACGTGCTTCTTCCTCTGCCGTCAGCCGCGTGCCCGTCGGCTTGCCGGCTCGGCGGCGGGCATAGACGATGAGAGCGAGCCCCCCTAAGACGAAGAGGGCAACCGGCGCGCCCCAGAGCAACAACGTCTTTTCGCCGAAGCGTGGCTTCAGCAGCACGAACTCGCCGTAGCGTGAGACGATATAATCGAGCACCTGCTGATCGGTATCGCCGTTGAGGAGGCGCTTGCGTACCAGCAGGCGCAGATCGCGGGCAAGATCGGCATTGGAATCGTCGATCGACTGGTTCTGGCAAACCATGCAGCGCAATTCGGCCGAGATCGTCCGCGCCCTTGATTCGAGGGCCTTGTCGGGCAGCACCTCATCGGGATTGACAGCAAAGGCTGAGATCGGAGCTAGCAAGAGGACGAAGAGGATGAGCAGGCGCATAAGCGCTTTTACCTTCTCCCCGGCGGGGAGAAGGTCGCGCGCAGCGCGGGTTGAGGGGGCGTTATAGACGCTGTTGCCGTGTGGAGAGCCCCCCTCATCCGCCCTTCGGGCACCTTCTCCCCGAGGGGAGAAGGGGATGTCGCTATACCCGCTCACTCCGCCGCCTCCATTGCCGGACGGACCGGAGTTGCCCTGCGGCTCGGCGCGCCGATGCGCAGGCGGCGGTCGCTGAGCGAGACGAAGCCGCCCAGTGCCATGACGATGGCGCCGCCCCAGATGCAGATGATGAACGGCTTCCACCAGATGCGCACTACAATGCCGCCATCCTTGCTGGGATCGCCGAGCGAGACGTAAAGCTGGTTAAGGCCGAGCGTCAGAATGCCGGCCTCGGTCGTGGCGGTGCGGCCGGCGGTGAAGAGCCGCTTGGCGGAGGAGACATTGGCAACAGTGACGCCGCCGCGGCTGACTGTAAACTGGGCGCGATCCTCGGTGTAGTTCGGGCCGACACCCGGCTGAATTCCGTCGAAGCGCAGCGTATACCCGCCAAGCTCGGCCGTGCCGCCCGGCTTCATCTCGGTGATGTTTTCCAACTGGAATGTCGTGACCGCGACGATGCCGAGCACGGTGATGCCCAGCCCGGCATGGGCGAGCGCCGTCCCGAACGCCGAACGCGGCAGACCGGTCAGACGCCGCCACGCGACATTCCCTGCCACCTTGCCGATCCCCGTGCGATACCAGAGATCGGTGACGGCGCCGAAGAGCAGGAAGAAGCCGGCGGCCAGGCCGAAGACGGCAAGCACCGGTCCGCCATGGCGCATGTAGAACAGGACCAGACCTGCGACCAGGGCAAGGCCGGCGGCGACATAGAGCCGCTGCAGCACGCCGAGCAGATCGCCGCGCTTCCAGGCAAGCAGCGGCCCGAAGGGAACCGCAATCAGGATCGGCGTCATCAGCAGTCCGAATGTCATGTTGAAGAAGGGCGGCCCGACGGAAATCTTGTCGCCGGTCAGCGTCTCCAGCGCCAGCGGATAAAGCGTGCCCGTCAGCACCGTGCCGCAGGCAACCGTCAGGATGAGGTTGTTCAGCACCAGCGATCCCTCACGCGAGATCGGCGCGAACAGGCCGCCGGCGGCAAGCCGCGGAGCGCGGAAGGCAAACAGCGTCAGGGCACCGCCGATGAAGAACAACAGGATGCACAGGATGAAGACGCCACGCGTCGGATCGCTGGCAAAGGCATGCACAGAAGTCAGCACGCCGGAGCGCACCAGGAAGGTGCCCATCAGCGACAGCGAAAAGGTCAGGATCGCCAGCAGCACCGTCCAGATCTTCAGAGCATCGCGCTTTTCCATGACGAGCGCCGAATGCAGGAGTGCCGTGCCGGCAAGCCACGGCATGAAGGAGGCGTTCTCCACCGGGTCCCAGAACCACCAGCCGCCCCAGCCGAGTTCGTAATAGGCCCAGTAAGAGCCCATGGCGATGCCGAGCGTCAGAAAGGTCCAGGCCGCCAGCGTCCAGGGGCGAACCCAGCGCGCCCAGGCGGCATCGATACGGCCCTCGAGCAAAGCGGCGACGGCGAAGGAAAAGCAGACCGAGAAGCCGACATAGCCGAGATAAAGCAGCGGCGGATGGATCGCCAGGCCGATATCCTGCAGCACCGGATTGAGGTCCTTGCCTTCGGCAGGCGCCGGATTGAGACGGAGAAACGGATTGGAGGTCAAAAGGATGAAGATCAGAAAGGCGGCCGAAATCCAGGACTGCACCGCGAGCACGTTGGCGCGCAACGTATCCGGTAGATTGCGCCCGAACAGCGCCACTAGGGCGCTGAATAGCACCAGGATTAGCAGCCAGAGCATCATCGATCCTTCGTGATTGCCCCAGACGCCGGAAATCTTGAAGATCAGCGGCATCAGCGAATGGGAATTCTCCCAGACGTTCAGTACCGAAAAATCGGAGACGACATAGGCATAGGTCAAAACGCCGAAGGAAAAGGCAACCAGCGCGAACATGACGACGGCGCCGACCGGCGCGATGTCCATCATCGACAATTCTCCCCGCCGTGCGCCGATGACCGGGATGATCGAGACGATGATCGCGGTCGCGAGCGCCAGCACCAGCGCATAGTGTCCGAGCTCGATGATCATTGGCTTGCTTCCTCGCCTTTCCAGACGCCGTCCGCCTTCAGCTTGTCGGCGACTTCCTTCGGCATATAGCGCTCGTCATGCTTGGCAAGCACACTGTCGGCAACAAAGACGTCGCTGCCGGGCTCGAATCTGCCTTCGGTGACCACCCCCTGCCCCTCGCGAAAGAGATCCGGCAGGATACCATTATATTTGACTTTGATCGCGTCCGTGCCGTCGGTGACGGAAAACTGAACCTGCGTTCCCTGGCCGCGCACCAGGCTGCCCCGACCGACGAGGCCGCCGAGGCGGATCAGCGTACCGGCGCTGACCGGATTCTTGGCGAGGTCGGCCGGCATATAGAAATAGGCGACCGATTGGCTGAAGGCGAAGAGAACGAGCAGCACGGCGGCGGCGATGAAGCTCATGCCGCCGGCAATGACGGCCAGACGTTTCTGCTTGCGGGTCATTGCTGCGTCACCTCCGTCGGCAATCCAAGCTCCTTCGCCAGTGACAGAAGCTGCTTGCCTTCGTCGCCATCGGCTGGGAAGGCCTGCAAGCCGCGCTTTAGCGCAGCCGCGGCGCGATCCTTGTCGTTCAGCACGGCATAGGAGCGGATCAGCCGCATCCATCCTTCGAAATTCTTCGGGTCTTCCCTAAGCTTGGCGTCGAGGCTCGCGACCATGCCGCGGATCATCTGCTGACGATCGCCAGCGTTCATCGTATCGGCGGCGGCAACCTGCTCGCTGGTCGGGTTTCCGGGCGCATTGGTATTGGCCGACCCTGCCGCCGCCATAGCGGCCGCGCCGCCGTTCTTGGCGATATGGTCATTGACGGCAACCATCCAGGGCGCATCGGGAGGCGATTGCTGCGCCAGCGCCTCGAAGGCCGTCTTTGCCTCCGCCGTCTTGCCGTCCTGCTCCAACGCAAGCGCGAGATAGAAGAGCGCACGGGGATTGTTCGGCTCGAGCGCAAGGGATTGCTGCAATGAGCTGCGCGCCTCCGCCGTCACGACGCCGTCAGCCTTCATGATCAGGATTTCGCCAAGGTTGCCAAGCCGCTCGGCATTAGGGCCGAGGAGGCGGATGACATTGCGATAGGCGAGTTCGGCGTCGCCGATGCGGTTGGTCTTCAGGTAGATCGGCGCAAGCACTTCCCAACCCTTGCCGTCATCCGGATGCTGCGCCAGATGCTGCTCCACCTTGACGATCGAGATGGCGAGATCGTTGCCGGGATGATCGAGGCGCGCTTGCAGCGGCTGCGACGGCAGGCCGGGATTGCCCACGGCAAGATAGAGACAGAGGCAGATAACCGGCAGCAGGATGATAATGAAGGCCTGAGAAAAGTAATGGCCGCCCACCGGCTTCTCGGTGGCGCTCGGTCTGGCATTCGAGACGGCAAGAAGGCGGCGACCGATTTCGGCGCGAGCATAGCCGGCCTCTTCGGGGGAAATCAGGCCGCCCGCGAGATCGCGATCCAGCTCCCGAAGTTGATCGCGATAGACGGCAGCTTCGCCGGCACGACCGTCGTCAGCCACCTTTGCTCCACGCAAAAGGGGATAGAGCAGGACGGCACCGACAACGGCCGTCAGAACGGCCACGAGAATCCAGAACAGCATAGACGCCCAATACTTTAACGGGGCGCTTATTCCAACCGTGAAAGCCCCGCTGACGAAGATTTGAGGCGTTTAGCCGCGATTTCCAGAGTGCGGAACTAGTTCAGCGGCGTCCAGGTGCCGTCGTCGTTGCGGCAGGCAGCGCCCCTCGCCTGGGTCGGCTTGTCGTCGACCGTGATGGTATGGGTGTATTGGCGGCAATTTTGCGAACCGACCTGATAGGGAGCGGCGGCCACGACCTGGCCGCTGACGTTCCTGCCGGACCAGGCGACGGGTTGGCCGAGCGGTGCGGTTTCCAGCGCCCGATATTCCGCTTCCAGCGCCCGTTGCTTGTCATTGTCGCTGAGCTTGATGCCTGTACGGCCGACGATGCCGCCCTCCAACGCCGCGATGTAACGCGCCGAGGCTGCCGGTTTGTCGGAGGACGAGAAAAAGCCCGTGACGCCGCCTTTGCCGCTCGTGGTCGAGCAGCCGGAAAGGGCGGTGACGGCAACAAAGGACGGAGCAATCAGAAAAAAAGTACGAAGCTTCATACAACCGAACCAGTATCAACGAGCAAAACTAGAGGTACTGCGATGCAGCATCACCATGGCGCACACCGCCTTTCTGGCATCATGCCGCGCATCAAGCAACATCCTTTGTTACCCCCGGTAGAATTAGGCTGGCGCGAAGTCCGCCCCAAGTGCCGCGGGACAGCTCGAACCGCCCCTGATATTCATTGGTGATCTCGCTGACGATCGACAGGCCGAGACCGGTGCCCGGCTTGCTTTCATCCAGCCGGCGGCCGCGCTTCATCGCCTCGCGGATCTGATCCGGCTCCAGGCCCGGCCCATCGTCCTCGACCACCAGTTCCACCCAATGGCGCCGCGCCGGATCGATGCCCTTCACGTCGGCCGGCGCTTCGTTGGCGGCAACGCGCACCTTACGCTCGGCAAAACGCGCGGCATTTTCCAGGAGATTGCCGACCGTTTCCTCCAGATCCTGCTGCTCCATGGCGAGCGACAGGTTCGGCGAAACGGAAAGCTCGAATTCCTTATCGGCATTGAGCCGCCGCATGACGCGCACCAGCCGCTCCAGCGCCGGCTCCGCGTCAGTGCGGGCAAGCACGGATTCGCGCTGCGCGGCGATCCGGGCACGGTTTAGATAGGATTGCACCTGCCCCTGCATGACCTCGGCCTGGTTTTTGACGAGGTCGCCATGCGAGCGTTCCAGCACGCGGGACTCGTTCAGCAAAACCGCGATCGGCGTCTTCAGCGAATGGGCAAGGTTGCCGACCTGCATGCGCGCCCGCTCCACGATACGGCGGTTGCTGTCGATAAGGGCATTGACCTCATTGGCGAGCGGCAGGATTTCGCGCGGGAAATCGCCATGCAATCGTTCGCTCTCACCAGCGCGGATGCGCTCCAGAGCCCCACGCGCCTTATCGAGAGGCATCAAGCCGTAGAGAATGGCGAGGGCGTTGACGATGAGACTGCCGACGCCGAAACCGACGAGCGCGAAATAGAGGCTGTGGGAGAAATTGCGGACATCGTCCTCCACCACAGCGACGTTGCCGGTGACGCGGAAGCGCGCGGCGCGTCCGTCGGTATCGAGCACGACCTCGGTCTCGGCGACCTGCACCTGGTTTCCGAAGGCGTCGGTGACGATGTAGTAACGCTCGTAATTCTTGTCGAAAGGCGCTTCCAGGACCGAGAGAACGGGCAGGCTCGACGCGCCGAGCGAGGGCGAGACCAATGGCGTCGCCGTATAGGTGCCGAGCGGCTCGACCATCCAGTACCAGCCGGTCTTCGGCTGAGCGAAACGCAGGTCGCCAAGCTGCGGACTGCCCGACAGCGCGCCCTGGTCACCGATCGTCACGGAGTTGATGACGTTATAGAGCTGCGCCCGCAGCAGGTCCTGAAAACCGCGTTCGGCGCTCTTGCGATAGATATTGGAGATGACGAGGCCGATCACCACCAACGCCACGGCGGACCAGAGTGTGGTCAACAACAGGACGCGGGCGGTGAGTGACTTAATTCGCATTGGTCGGCGCTTGGATACGATAGCCGAGACCCCGCACTGTTTCGATCAGGTCGACGCCCATCTTCTTGCGCAGGCGGCCGACGAAAACTTCAATCGTATTGGAATCGCGGTCGAAATCCTGGTCATACATGTGCTCGACCAGCTCCGTTCGCGAGACGACTTCGCCCTTGTGATGCATGAGATAGGCAAGCAGCCTGTACTCGTGCGAGGTCAGCTTCAGCGGTTTGCCGTCGACGGTGGCCTTCGAGCTCTTGGTATCGAGGCGCACGGGACCGCAGATGATTTCAGAGGACGAATGACCGGCGGCGCGGCGGATCAACGCCCGGATGCGGGCCAACACCTCTTCTACGTGAAAAGGCTTTGCGACATAATCGTCGGCGCCCGCATCGATGCCGGCGACCTTGTCACTCCAGCGGTCACGAGCCGTCAGGATCAGCACCGGCGTCCCCCGGCCCGCACCGCGCCATTTCTCCAGCACGGTGATCCCGTCCATCTCCGGCAAGCCGATATCGAGAATGATGGCGTCATAGGGCTCGGTCTCACCGAGAAAATGCCCCTCCTCGCCGTCGAAGGCGGTATCGACCACATAGCCTGCCTCTTTCAGAGCTTCGGCAAGCTGCCGATTCAAATTGACATCGTCTTCGACTATAAGAATGCGCATCTTTCGACCCAATTTCCCCGGTTCGAGAAATAGTACTGCAAATCAGGCCGGGGTGGAATCGCTCGGCCATAAAGATTTTAGCTGAGATTCAAAGCGTTAGAGAGTCCCTTTGTGCATCGGTGTGAACGTGTTTCCACCTACATCGGCACCTTCATCGTCACCTTGCGCGGCCGCTGGCCGTTGCCCTGGACGAGAACGGTGATGACGCAGCTGTCGCCTGAGGGCTGTGCGGAAAGAAGCTGCCCCCCTGTCTTTGCAACCACTTCGGCGGCGGCCTCGCTGCAATCGCTGTTCGCACGCGCCACCAGGGTCGGCGTCGGCGTCGGCAGAACAGCCGAGCCGGCCATGATGGCGGCCGCTGCTGCTATGCTCAAAAATGATGCCATGCTCGAGACTTCCCACGGGGACATTAACTTGAGCAAATATTTACCCAAACGCGCCTGAATGGCAAATGAATGGGGCGTAATTTTCCACGCGCAGAACGTGCGGGCCGGCGTCCATTCCCTTTAAGCCTTTGTGTTCATTCGACCTGCCTGCGACGATATCGGCGATGCGACGGCAGCGGCTCGCCAAACGCTCCAATCTCAGTCACCGAACCCGCATTGAAGGCGCGCACGACAAAAGTCAGTCAATTTTAATCTATCTTGATTATCATCAGCGCATAAGCTCGCGATAAGCGGCGATACTCTATCGGGCCGACGCAACCGGCCTTCCCGTATTTGCGCACGTAAAGCACAGCGGTTTTCTTGAGTCTTTCGAATCGCTTCGCGCCATGTTTTCGAGCATTGAGTCCAGGGCGTGAGAAGTTGAGTCAGAAACTTCGCGCGATGAATCCGGATGCGGTGAACTTGATTCCGCGAGACTGCCCAGCCTCTCAAAAAGATTGACGAATAGCTATTCTTCTAGCGAAGCACTTTGCTAAACGGGCTTCCGTACCGCCGTCGTGCTCTCATAGTCCGCCGCAATCCGCATTTCACGCAACGGGCGAACGCGCTCGATGGAAAGCTGATAGTTCGGATGCGCCTTGTAGGCCGCCAAGGCCGCCTCATCGTCGAATTCGCCATAGACGACAAGGTCGACATCGGTGCCGAGCTGATCGGTCTTCACATTCGTTCCGATCTCGAGCAGGCGGGCATGCGGAATAGCCGTCAGGATCGACAGGCCGGACCGTACGGCTTCGAGATTGGCGCGATCGGGAACGGTGAAGAAGACGATATGACGGATCACGCGGAGGCTCCCATGCATTGGCGAAGGCACCGCGCGATATCATGCGCACCCGCTCATTTCAACGAGGAGCCGGCCTCGGTGGGCGGCCGTTTCGTCGCACGAGGCGGAGCGACGCGGGTGCCTACAGCGCACTTCGCTTGTATGTTAATCTTTGGATCATGACCGACGACGACCTCATTTCCTTTGCGCACAGCCTGCCGGAAACGGTGGAGAGCTCGCATTTTGGAAACCGGGATTTTCGCGTTCGCGGGAAAATTTACCTGACGCTTCCGGGCCCGGAATTCTGCGTCGTCAAGCTGACGCCCGACCAGCAGCAGATGGTGCTGGCAACCATACCGCAGCATATTCTCGCCGTGCCGGGCGCCTGGGGGCTCAAGGGCTGGACACGGCTTTTCCACCATATGCTGGATGATGACATAATATACGGGCTCGTGCGGCAGGGCTGGCGAAACGTGGCCCCGAAATCTATGGCTTTGCCGGGGGACTAGCTTCCATGTCCTCTTCGACGGTCAACGGCCAATCGACGATATATTCCTCGAAATCATCGAGATCGACATCGTTTTCGCTGACCGTGCGGCCGCGTGCCGAAACGCGGGCGATATGCACCGTTTCCGGATCGCCCGATATCAGCGGATGCCACCAGTAGAGATCACGCCCCTCGTTGACGAGGCGATAGGCGCATGTAGGCGGCAACCATTCCAGCTCCGGAACTTTTTCCGGCGTCAGTTGCACGCAGTCGGGCACGAAATCCCAGCGGTTCGGGTAGCTGGTGCAGCGACAGCTTTCGCCGTCCATCAACTTGCAGCGGATGGACGTGAAATAGACGTCGCCCGAATCCCACTCCTCGAGCTTGTTAAGACAACAGAGACCACAGCCGTCACACAGGCTTTCCCATTCGGGTGTGCTCATCTCCGTCAGGGTCTTGCTTTTCCAGAAAGGTATGTCGTCCATCATAGTCGTCCTCGCCGCTCGCGAGGGAAATGCGAGCTGCGGCATGCATGTCCCTTGTTCTTTTCCCTAAATCAACCAATTATTCAATCCGCCAATCTATGAGAGGATAGGCTTTGCGTCTCCTTCTGCATAATTCCTTAAACCGGAATCGATTTAAGGATAAAATTATGCAGCAGATTTAAAGTGCTACAGCGACCTTTGCGCGTCACAGGCGACACGCGGCGCTGTAGGGGGAACGCGCAAAGCGGCAAAGCGGTCGGGAAGTAGAGCGTGTCAGACCCATCCAACCCAGAGAACGGGACAGAGACCAAGCCCGATGCACAGCCGGAAGGCCAAGCGGAGCAGCGGCCGCGCCGGAAGCGGCATTTTTTTCTGCGCATCGATTCCTGGATCGACTCTACCCTGTGGAATGCAGGCTTTCGCCTCGCCGAACTCTGGGAAGACATTACCATTTTTTTCCGCCGTTTTCGCCCTCACGGCTGGAGACGCATCCTGTTCGAACTGCTCGGTGAAGGGCTGACGCTCGGTACGGCGGGTTCCATCGTCATGCTCGTGCTCGCCGCGCCTGCTTTCGAAGCCACGCAAGGAGATTGGCGCAACCGCGGCAATTTCGCCGTGACCTTCCTCGATCGTTACGGCAATGTCATCGGCCATCGCGGCATCATTCACGAGAATTCCGTGCCGGTGGATCAATTGCCGGACTATTTCATCAAGGCGGTTCTGGCGACGGAGGATCGGCGCTTCTTCGACCATTTCGGCATCGACGTCTTCGGCCTGTTCCGGGCGCTGACCGTCAACGCGCAGGCCGGCGGCGTCGTTCAGGGCGGCTCCACGCTGACGCAACAGCTTGCCAAGAATATCTTTCTCAGCAACGAGCGCTCGATCGACCGCAAGATCAAGGAAGCCTTCCTGGCGATCTGGCTGGAGGCCAATCTTTCCAAGAAGCAGATCCTAAGCCTCTATCTCGATCGCACCTACATGGGCGGCGGAACTTTCGGTGCCGCCGCGGCAGCGCAGTTCTATTTCGGCAAGAGCATCACTGACGTCAACCTCGCCGAAGCGGCGATGCTCGCGGGTCTGTTCAAGGCGCCGGCGAAATATGCGCCGCATGTCAATCTGCCGGCAGCACGCGCCCGCGCCAACGATGTTCTTACCAATCTCGTGCAAAGCGGTCTGATGACCGAGGGACAAGTCATCGCCGCCAGACGCAACCCTGCCTCCGTCGTTGATCGCGCCCAGATCGAATCCCCGGATTTCTTCCTCGATTGGGCCTTCGACGAGGTGCAACGGCTGGCTGTCCACTTCCCCGAGCGTTCGCTGATCGTCCGCACGACCATCGACATGGGCCTGCAGAAAGCGGCAGAGGATTCAGTCGAATCCAGCCTGATGGAATACGGCGAGCGCTATCACGCCAGCCAGGGCGCAAGCGTCATGATCGAAAACGGCGGCGCGGTGCGTGCCATGGTCGGCGGCCGGGACTACGGCGAAAGCCAGTTCAACCGCGCCACAAAGGCGCTGCGCCAGCCGGGCTCGTCCTTCAAGATCTACACCTATTCCGTCGCCATGGAGAACGGCATGACGCCAACGTCGACCATCGTCGACGCACCGATCACTTGGGGCAACTGGAGCCCGCACAACTACGAAAACCGCTACGAAGGCAAGGTGACGCTGACGCAGGCGATCGCGCAGTCGATCAACACCATTCCAGTTCGCCTCGCCAAGGAGAAATTCGGCATCCAGCCGATCCGCGACATGGCGAAGAACCTGGGTGTGGAAACGCCGATCCGCAACGACAAGACGATTCCGATCGGCACCTCGGAAGTGACCGTACTCGATCAGGCAACCGCCTATGCCGTTTTCCCGGCGGACGGCATGCAGTCACGCCGCCATGGCATCGCTCAAATCATGAGCTACGACGGCAAGGTGCTCTACGATTTCAATCGCGATGAGCCGCCGGCCAAACGAGTGCTCAGCGAAAAAGCCACCTCCTATATGAACCAGATGCTGACACAGATCCCGGTGATCGGCACGGGCCGCAGGGCGGCTCTTGACCACGGCATCGTCGTCGGTGGCAAGACCGGTACGACGCAAGCCTATCGCGACGCCTGGTTCATCGGCTTCACCGGCAATTACACCTGCGCTGTCTGGTTCGGCAACGACGACTACACCTCGACCAACAACATGACGGGCGGCACGCTGCCGGCTATGACCTTCAAGAAGATCATGGACTATGCCCACCAGGGCATCGTGCTGAAGCCGATCCCCGGCATCGACAATCCCTTCCCGGTGCAAAAGCCGCAGACCGTGGCTGAAAAAAAAGCTGCAACGCCCGACGACAACGCCTTGCCCCCGCTCATCCGGCCCCGCTCGCTATCGGTGGATTCCACGAGGATCTTGCGCGATATCGGCGAGAAGCTGAAGGCGGCGGCGCCGCTTGCCGCGCAGAAAGTGGCGACGGCGGAGTGAAATCGGGCTGCCCGCGCCTTTATGCTCGCCAACTCCGAACCGACCTGTTACCGCCGCTCCTTTTGGTGCGGCAAGTTCGGCAAACAATCGCCTGCCCTTTCCCCGCCCATCAGAATCAGGGATAAATCGCCCTCTGATTGGTCACGAGGACGATCTTAGAGTGTTCCGGGTTCCCCTTCTTGTCGCGCTTTCGTTGATGATCGCTTTTGGCGGAGGGATCGTATTTACGCTTTTTGCGTTGGATGCGACCTCCGGTTTCGGCGCGATCAAGCTAGGCGCCTGGCAGGCTTTTCCGGAAATGCAGACGGTCGACGCCGATCCCTATGCCAAATCGCATCGTGCCCGCGCTGGGCGGTTGCTTTATGGCACTGCGGAGGGGCTGGTGTTCACCGCCTCCGACGATGATTCCGGCGCGCGGCTGACGGCGGCATGCAGCTATCGCATCCGCGGTCAGACGCCGCCGGCGCGGCTGTGGACGTTGTTCATTGCGGGCGATAACGGCGAGCCGCTTGGCGAATCTCCCGGCCGGCCGTCTGCGCTCAATTCCTGGATCGTGCTGCGCAATCCGGATTCGAGCTTCACTATTACCGTTTCGCCGGATGCACGGGCGGGCAATTGGCTGGCGCTGCCCGCTTCCGGCAGCTTCCGTTTGGTGTGGACGCTCTTGGATTCACCTGCAGCGGGCAATTCCGGTCTTATCGATCTTTCCATGCCGAAGCTCGAGAAAATCGGGTGCGGCCATGTTTAGGATCGTCTTCGCCATTCTGACCGGCCTGCTTGGCGCCACGCTCCTGCATGTCATCATCATCCTCTCCCTGCCGCATTTTTCCGACCGCGACGCCTATACCCGCGTTGAGGATGAGGGCGATGAAAACCACTTCTATATGCTCGATTACAAGGATGACGACGCAGGGCTCTCCAACAGCGACCCCTATATCCGCACGGCCGTCTGCGCCTTCGACATCGGGACTCAACCAGTCCGGCTGACGGCTAAGGGAAAGGTGCCGTTCTGGTCGCTGTCGGTCTATGACGCGGCATCGAACGAGGTCTTCAGCATGAGCGACCGCACTTCGGTCGGCGGCGTGCTGGATTTGCTGCTCGCCTCGCCGATCCAACTCACGGGTATCCGCAAGGCCTTGCCTCCATCACTCGCACAATCGATCCTGGTCGAGGTGCCGCGCGCGGAGGGCTATGTCGTGTTGCGCACAATGGCGCCGCAGGCGAGTTTCGATGACGCCGCCCGGAACTTCCTGTCGGAAGCCGGATGCGATGTGTTTGACGGACATTAGGATTTAATCGCGAAGCTGGAGGCCGGGTCGGTGAGAACCGGCGATTGGACAGCACGCGCATGGTGGCTCCGGCCACGATGCCGAAACCGCTCCGGCGAGGTCGTGCCGAACCACTACTTGCCTTTCGCCCGCTTCGATCCCGTTCCGGGGCGATGAGAGCTCACGTCAAGGCGCTCGTAGCGCACGCCGGTAAATAAAAGAATCTTCGCCTCGACCGGCTCCTTCTGGGGCCGCAGCGGCAACCGCGATCTTCGATCCAAGAGGGATATAATCTCTGCCATTCTCGTCTCCATTTACGGCTCGAGACGGATGAAGTTGCGACTAATTTCACCCTGCCCGCTATTCCCAAGCGGGCTGGCGTTCCCCAAAGTCTTCGCCACCTCCTGCGGCTCTGACCAAAGGGCATTCACGCCATTCTCACGGCATTCCCCAGACACCGTGACATGGACGCCTAACTATGGCGGCCATGCGAATAATCATGCGACTAAACTCTGCAAATCGCCGTTATCACCCGAATTGAGACATACTGTAGTTAACAGAATGCTAATCATCGCCGCGCCTTCCTTCGGCACTTCCTCGGCTCTCGCGGCACCGTGATCATCTAACGCTGGGAAAGCGGATTTGGTTTCATGTTCGATGTAAAAATTTCTAGAGTCACCTTACCAATAAAACGTTGTAGAATCATATTGTTAGGTAGATATAGCCCATTATTCGCAATCACAGCCCGGCCCTGAGTGTTGCAGAAAAGTGTCATGCAAATATTATTTGCGGCAACAAAAATTTAACGTATTGTAGAGGGCGAAACTGAGGGCGGGCGATGTCAGCGACGACCAATTCCTTCTTCTCTCCGGAGGACATTATCGTGCTGCGCGGCGCGCTGGACAAGTGGTGCCTGGAGAAGCGGATCGATATCAAAAGCACCGAGGCGCAGTTCGCGGCAACGGCGGCGATCGGCCTGTTTCAATCCGGCTACAATACCTCCGAAAGACTGCTGGCGGCCCTGCGGGAGCATAAGGGGCTCTGAGCCCTTGCTGACGCTGCGGGACGAAGTTCCGAGACCTTCTCTCTTTAAAACGTCGGCCTTGGGTTGTCGAATTCTCCCCGGGCGCAACTTCGCATTCCGAGGGCGAACCTTTTAATCCCTCATAAGTTGATCTCGATCGCCAGCGGGTAGCGGCAAAGCAGTTTCCTCAAACATTGAGTGGCCGCAAACACAGGCAGTCCGGCGAAAATTCGACCACTGCCCCGGCGCAAGCTTAACGCGCAATTTTTATTTGGATTTTAATAAAGTTTTCACCAACCGTTAACTCTGCGCCCCTTACTCTTCCGAAAAAGCCAGATCAGGACGACCGTGTCCACGCCCGTTTCGATAGCTATTGCCGATTGCGCTCGCGAGAACCTAAGCGCGATCCGGCTCGGCCAAAGAAAGAGGCTGCGTCGCATGGATTTGCCGATCCGGTTCCCGTCTTTTTTGTTTCGCGTATCAGTATGGGTGTTGGCGTGCGTGACCGGTTTCGAGATCTCGAAGAGCCTGCGACAGTCCGCAAGAAGGATGTGGTTCTGATGGCGACGGTCACCAGTTTCGAGGGTCTTGCTCATCCATCGAAATCGGAGCTTCGCCAGTTTGCCGAGCTCTTCACCCCCCTTTTCCAGGCCTCATCCGAGGAAGCAAAACGTCAGGCAGTCGCCGCACTCTCACAATGCGCGACCGTGCCGCCAGCCGTTTCCCTTTTTATCGGCTGCCAGCCGATTGCCATTGCCGCCCCGTTTCTGACGAGTTCGCAAGCGATCGATGACGATACGCTGATTACCATCGCCCGTACGCAGGGCGCCGCGCATGCGAAAGCGATCGTCCGCCGGCCGTCGCTATCTCCGAAAGTCATCGATGCCCTTGTCAGCCTGCACCAGGCCGAGCCAGAACGCGGCATGACCCTATCGGGGACCTCGACGCCTGTTCCCGCTCCGGCCCAAGGGCCGGAACCGAGCGCCGCAAATATCGAGGCCGAGCGCCTCGCCCGTGAAGAAGCCCTAAGACAGAAAATCAAGCAGGTCGCCCGCCGTCTCGGCCGTGACGATAATGACCGTCTGGGTCTGCGCAGCCTTTCCGATGTGCAGGAAGCGTTGCTGGTGCGTTTCGCCCGTGAGCGCGAGGCGCAGCAATTTGCCGCCACGCTCGCCGACGCGCTTTCCGCCAGCCGCTGGCTTGCCGAGCGCATCATGATCGATACATCAGGCCAGCAACTGGCGGTGACGCTGACGAGCCTGGGCATGGGCTTTGCCGATGCCGTCTATGCGTTGGAACGCTTCTATCCGCATCTGGCCGAACAGCATGGCACCGTCAGCCGCGCCTGGTTGGTGCTCGACAGCATCGATGCGGAGGAAAGTCAGGCCCGTGTCGAGGCCTGGCGCCGCGCCGACCGCTATACCTATCTGCCGCCCGAACAGAAGCCTGCAGCGCCGCTTTTCGGCCCCAGGGCAAGTCCGATCCGCGAATTGCGTGTCGTCAGCCGGTCACGTTGATCTAGTCCATAAGTTTTTGGCATGTTCCCTCTTCCCAATGCGTGTTAGCATTGCAACCAGCCTGCCGACTCTACACGCGAAATAGCGACATGAACGATGATACGAGTGCCCATTCGTTGACCGGCGGCTGCCAATGCGGCGCCATTCGCTTTGCCTGCGATCTTCCCCCTGAAAACGTTCATGTGTGCCATTGCCGAATGTGCCAGAAAGCGGTCGGCGGTCCGTTTGCCGTCATCTGCCCTGTCATGAAGACAGCGTTTCGGGTGACGCGGGGCACGCTTTCCTGGTTTCACAGCTCCGCCATGGCACGCCGCGGTTTTTGCGGGGATTGCGGCACGCCGATGATTTTCGAATACCCGGAGTCCGAAGACATAGGCATTCTCTCCGGAACCTTCGACCAACCCGACCGCGTGCCGCCGGTTGTTCAATATGGCAACGAGAGCAGGGTCTCCTGGTATTCCAGCCTGCATGTACTCCCGGGAGATCAG
Source organism: Rhizobium sp. CB3090 (assembly GCF_029714285.1). NCBI lineage: Bacteria > Pseudomonadati > Pseudomonadota > Alphaproteobacteria > Hyphomicrobiales > Rhizobiaceae > Rhizobium > Rhizobium sp. CB3090. The sequence goes on along the minus strand of NZ_CP121662.1, from coordinate 651,810 downwards.
CCGACCTATGCGGTCGATCCGAACGGATACCTGCCCCGCATCATCGCGTCGAACCGGCAGCACCCCGATCATGACACCAGCGAGTGGCCGCAGGGAACGGGCTCGAAGGACCGCCGGTCCTAAAGCGCATCGCGATTTTTCAGATTCGCGAGCGGTACGATATCCGCAATATCGTCGGTCTCCAGCTCGATAATCCAGAGATCGGGGTCGAACTTCAGCTCACGGTCCAGCGTCTGCCTGATATCTTCCGGTTCCTTGCGCTCTAGACGAACTTCGAACAGGCGCGCCCCGCTCTCCTCTTCGTCGAAGAAGCTTTGCGGAGCCGGGGCATAGAGTGTTTCCAGTCCATCGCGAAAACGCTGGCGAATGAAGATTGCCCCCGCCTCCTCCGCGCCCTTGTGCTCCACAGCGGCAAAATCGCCGCGGGCAAAAAGACGGCGGGTCAGGGCGGAAACGAAGATGTCGCTGCGCAATCTCATGGTTGAGCTATAGCGGCCGGTCGAAAGCGAAGCAATCAAGGGAAGGATTAAAGCGCGCCGATGTCCTGCAATTTCTTCAGGACTGCCAAGTCGGGCTCGCCGGTTTCCGGCAGCCGATAGTGTTTCTGGAACCGGCGGATGGCGGCTTTGGTCTGTTCGCCGGCAACGCCGTCGACGCTGACATTGCTGTAGGCGATATTGCTGAGGCCCTTCTGGATCTGCATCACCATGTTGACGGTATTGACCGCGTCGCTTGGCGCGCTTCTGGGAGCGGCGCCCGTCCTGATATCCTTCTCCGCGCTCTGAATGGCTGCCGCGACGGGATCGATGGTGGAAGCCTTGGCCGAGACATTGATAGGCCGTTCCGCTGGGACGGCCGCAACCGTCGTTTTGCCAGGGGCGGAGGCGAGGGCGCGGGTGCCGATATCATTGGCCTTCAGCGCAGCCAGCAGCTCCGGGCTTGCGACGCCGGTCTGCGCCAGGCCGGACGCTTCCTGGAAGAACAGGATGGCGGCTGTCGTGCGCGATCCGGTGACACCGTCGGCTGCACCGTCATAAAGGCCACGGCGGATCAGTTCGGCCTGCACATCGGCAACCAACTTCGACGGTGCCACGGTGGCCCCAGCCGGCGCTTGCGTTGCCGGCAGGCTGGCGGTTTGAACCGGTGCGGACGAAGCGGCATTCACGGTTGCCGCGTCCTGCCGCTCGATGCGGAACGTGGTGACGTTGCCGGTATCGGCCTGCTGCGCATGCAGGAAGGCTTTTCGGCCGGGGATCTGATAGGGAGAGTTGGGGTCGCGCGTGCGCAGCAATGGCGATGGGTGCGTGCCCGGCTGATACCAGAGTGCATTGGCAGTCACGAAACCAAAGACCGCGAGAAAGATTGCGACGCCGGCAGCGACCGCCGGATGGCGGCCGACAACGCCGCCGCACAGGGTAGCCAAGGCGCCGACACCACGCACGCCGAGGCCACCCAGCGCGCCGGCACCGCGCAGGCCAAGGCTGCCAACGGCAACCGCTCCTCGGGAAGCAAGGCCGGGCTGCTTGCGCTTGCCCCTCCCCTTTCCCTTAGGCGATTTTCGCTTTTGCGGGGCCATTCACCTCTTCCTCTTTGCGCTTCTCGCTCATCTCCAGATTATGTTTCAGACGTGGCGGAAAATCGACCGTGCGGTTGACATCCACAGGCTGTTGCACCGTCACGGCACCGGAGCCGTCGAACGGGATAAGGATCGTGATGACAGTGCCCTCACCTGGCGCACTGGCGATAGCGAAACTGCCGCCATGCAGCGCCACAAGCCCCTTGACCAGCGACAGGCCCAGCCCAGTGCCGGCGTAGCGGCGAGTATAATCGTTCTGGATCTGCACGAAAGGCTGGCCGAGCGAGGCGAGCCTTTCGGTAGCGATGCCGATGCCGGTGTCGCTGACCGAGAGCTTCAACATTCCGTCGGTCATTGCCGCATCTATGGTGACGGCACCGCCCGCATCGGTGAACTTGATGGCGTTGCCGACAAGATTGATGAGTATCTGCTGGATGGCGCGCTGATCGGCGACGATATCGCCAAGCCCACGCTGCACCCGGCTCGTCAACGTCAATCCCTTTTCCTTTGCCTGCAGGGCCAGCATCGCTTCGCAAGTGCCGATGGAGGCTTCGATGGGGAAAGGCTCGAGCAGAAGTTCGTAACGGCCGGCCTCGATCTTGCTCATGTCGAGCATGGTGTTGACCACGGAGAGCAGGTGCGCTCCGGACTGGCGGATCAGGCCGACATATTCGCGCTGGCGATTATTCTCGAGTTTGCCGAAATATTCGCCGCTGAGGATATCGGAAAAGCCGAGGATGGCATTGAGCGGCGTTCGCAGTTCATGGCTGACGGCAGCGAGGAACCGCGACTTGGCGTCATTGGCCGATTCCGCCTCCGCCGCCTTGCGTGCAGCCTGCTCGCGAAGCTGCTGATCGTAAGAAATATCACGCGACTGGCTGACAATGCCGGTCAACCGGCCTTCGCTGTCGCGTCGCGCACTCATTTCCATGCGGATATGGACGAACTGGTCATTGCCTTCCAGAACGGCCGAGCGTTCCAGGCGCAAATCGACGCCGAGGGCCTCACTGCCCTGGCGAAGCATATCGACCGCCTGCAGAAAGAGGATGCGATCGGAAACATGAACCTGTTCGACAAAACCGCGGCCGGAGGGATCGCGCATCCAGCTCAGGAATTCGGCGCGATCGCGGCCGCCGACAGCGGTGACGCTGCCCTGCGGATCGAACAGGAGTACAAGACCACAAGCCGCCTCCAGCATCAGATCACGATGCTCGACAACGACGGCCTCGACCGGCAGGGAGGCCGGACGCAGGCGCGACAGGGCAATGCTGCCGACGGCGGAAAACAGGAAGCCGGCGCAGACGGTAGCAACGCCAACCGGCAGCGCCACGGCGGGACTGGTAATGAAGGACAGCCCCGTTGGAACGACGACAAGAGCCGCAGAGGAGGCGAGCGCGAGCCGGCGCAGGATCGCCAGCTCCTGTCCACGGACCTCACCGTTCCCGCTTGTCCGGGAAAGCCAGCTTCCGCCTGCCCGGTCCACGAGGGCTCCAGCCCTGCCAGCAATGTTACTCAATACGCGCACACCAAAACCCGTACAACGGTCAGTTATTCAACCGCACAATAGGCCTTGGCGACTTAAGGAAACAATAAAGGACGGGGGCGCGGATCCGTCGAAAAAGCCCGAAAATCTCGTTTTGACGCACATCGCAAGACCTTTGGTTTTTGTGGTTAACAGCGGGTAAGCAGCGGATTTTATTTAGATTTCCGTCACACGTTAACCTTTGTGCCGATGTCGGCGCCCGCAAGGCCCGGGATATCAGGCAGATCGGCCGAGACATACTTAACAGCAATCGCTACAATTCGATGCAAATGTGCGTGAAATGCCGATTGCTACAATTTGAATCAAATTTGCCGAAAATGCATCCAAGTTTTGAAAAGCGGTGTTGTCCTCTGTCGAATAAGGTCTGAGCACATCAGGCAAACGCGTCCGATCGGCAGCAAGACCGAACGAAATAGAGGATGGCAAGACAATGTGGTTTCTCATTAGAGCAGGGTTCTGGTTTTCACTGGTTCTCATGTTCCTGCCGATCTTCGCCAAGCCCGATGGCGCTCCGCGATCGGCCGACGAACCGAAAGTACAGATTTCCGATGCCTTTTCGGCCGCAAGCGGCGTCATGCAATATGTCGGCGCCATGTGCACGGAGAAACCCGATGTCTGCCTGAAAGGCGGCGAAACGCTGACTGCGCTCGGATATCAGGCTCGTGACGGCGCCCGCGTCGCCTACGATCTCCTCGGCCAGCACTTCAAGGACGACAAGTCCGGCGAAGAGGCGGCTGCCAGCCAGGCTGCGTCTGTCCCCGTTGTCAACCGTGAACAGGCTGCGGCTGTGGCACAGCCAATGCCCGCCAAGCGTACCCTCAACACCGAGACGGCCGATGCGGTCGTTACCGGCACGGTCAGGCTGCCGCCTTATGTTCCGGTGCCGATGCCGAAACCGCGCACCTGATCTCCGCTTCCATCGATGCCTGCCTCCACTTATGCGCCGTGAGCCCGCCATCGCTCGCGGCGTTCTTTTTTGTCATGGGTTCAAATCATCGGCCTTTTCACCTATATCCAAGCAAATAGACAATTGGACGGGCATGATGGCGAGGCTTGAGCAGATCATTGAGGATTTCTCCTTCCTGGACGACTGGGAGGATCGCTATCGCTATGTGATCGAGCTGGGCAAGGCGCTGCCGGATTTGCCGGAAGAGAAACGGACGCTGGAAAACAAGGTGCAGGGCTGTGCCAGTCAGGTCTGGCTCGTGACCCACGCTGCGGGCGATCCGGAAAATCCGATCCTGACCTTCGAAGGTGATTCGGATGCGCATATCGTGCGCGGGCTGGTGGCGATCGTGCTTGCCACCTATTCCGACAAGCAGGCCTCCGAGATCGCCGCGCTCGATGCCCTCGACGTCTTCGGCAAGATCGGCCTCGTCGAACATCTTTCCTCGCAGCGCGCCAACGGATTGCGCTCGATGATCAAGCGTATCCGCGAAGAGGCGAGAGTACGCGCCGCGGCATAAATCCTGCCACGCCGGCGATACGAAAAACCCGGCTCGACACCGGGTTTTTTTATCGATCTGTCGTTGGCTCAGGAACTTATCGGCTACCGCGCTTGCGGCGCTGGCCAAGACCCATCTCCTTCGCGAGACGCGAACGGGCTTCTGCATAGGCGGGCGCAACCATCGGGTAGTCAGCCGCCAAATCCCACTTCTCACGATATTCTTCAGGCGAAAGACCGTGATGGGTCATCAGGTGGCGCTTCAACGACTTGAAGCTGCCGCCGCATTCCAGGCAGGTGATCTGATCATCCTGTACCGATTTACGAACGGATACGGCCGGCTTCTGCTTTTCAACCACGGTAACGGCAGGAGCCGGCGCCGAGGTGTTGCTCAAGGCGGAATGTACGTCGGAAATCAGATTCGGAAGGTCGCTGACCGGGACTACATGATTGCTGACATACGCCGCCACGATGTCGGCGGTTAGCTCAACCAGCAAATCCTGGCCATTGCCAAGGGCCGTATCTGTCATTTTGTTCTCCTGTTCATCGGCTTGCCTACTGCGCTATGCCTCAAAGGAGCACATAACACAGCATAACTTTAGAATTTGCGCATAATCCTTCGAAAACCGCCCTGATTTTCAAAGCGCATGCACTGGACACACCGCGAACGGCATTGCCCATATTCGTAGCAGCATCAGCAAAAAACGGGGCATTTCATGCCAAATTGCCCGCAATACGAAATCCACCCCTAGACTTCGTGCAACGAAACCCGTTTTTATACCGTCTGACGATAGAATCAGTGATGACGGAGGTAGGTCCGCCAATCCTTAACCGGAAGAAAGTTTTGCCCGTCGTTGTTTGAAAGAAAGATCAAAGCATCGGGCACTTAAAGCCGGTTGAGATAACTCAACATCAGAACTCTACTTGAATCTGGATTACCACTCTTTCTCCAAATGTCCAGTTTTTAATTCTATCATTTCTTTGCAAAATTCTCATCTATTAAAAATAGGTAACTAACGACGAGAATTTCTATTCACTTTTGTGGCAATCCAAGCGTTTGTTAGCTTTTCATTTTGTATGAACGCCGCTTCACCAGTCCTTTCGAAAGATCATCGCGGACGGATGGTGGCATCAGGCGGTGACCGGCCTTGTGGGCGGCACGTGCGAGAAGATGGGCGGAAATCGGCGCGGTCAAGACGAAAAATACGAAACCGGCCAGTGCCCGCGCCAATATCGGCAGATCCTGCGAATGAACACCGACTGCAAGCAGCAACAGGCCGGAACCGACGGTGCCCGCCTTCGAAGCGGCGTGCATGCGGCTATAGAGATCCGGCAGGCGGACCATACCGATCGACGCGATCAGTGAAAACAGCGCGCCCACCAGGAGCAGGAAGGCGACGATGATGGCAGCGACAAGTTCCATTACCGCCCTCCCTTCTTGCGACGGCCATCCTTGCGAACCTGCTTCTTCTCGCCCACAGTCGCCGCAGACGGCTGCCGTTCGGCCTGATCCGAAGCGCCGTTGGTCAGGATGAACCGGGCAAAGGCCACGGTTGCGAGAAAACCGACAAGACCGAGCGCGATGGCGATATCAATATAAAGTGTGAAGCCGGTCTTGATGGCTATGACGGCGATGAAGCCGATGGCGAGCGCCGCCAGCATGTCGAGCGCAAGCACCCGGTCGGGCAAAGT